>DATBTL010000322.1:0-4316 GCA_036559345.1 Chloroflexota bacterium
GGCGTCATCAGAACCTCGCGCGGAGGAGATCGATCTGGTCTGCCGCCCGAATCTGGACCTCTACTGGGGCACGGCCGGGTGGTATGGGCGCCGGTACGGCAATCTCCGCCGTGACGATGCCCAGACAGTGTTGCGGGCCGCGATGGCGGATGGCGGGGGATCCCAAGACGCGCTCTGGTTCGCGCTCGACCCTATTCCTGACATGCGCGACCTCGCCGAGCGGTATGGTGACCCAGGGGGAGATAGGGTGCATTTCTCCCCAGAGTCGCCGCGCTCCCGCTGGCTTGACCTGGCGCGTCGTCAACGGGCCGGGTAGTCGGCGGCCTCAGGATCGGTCGCGGAGATCCGGCATGGATGCCCCGCCGCGCTCACTGCCGGGAATCCCGAGTTGGCTCGCTCCGACGTTCAGCGTGGGCGGCTCAGGAACAGATCACGCATCGTGACCCTGAGCACATCGGGTGCGGCGGACGGCTCCAAGGCGCCACTTCGATGCTGGCCAGAAACAAGGCATCAGGTCGGCGTTGCACGCGGACCACGCCCACCGCTTGGCCATCGACGACGACGATTTGGCGCATCGCAGGCTGAAACTTAGCCCGGAACATGGCCGCTTGCACACTCTCGTCCCACGCGCCCCAGGTCCGTGCCACGTACGCGCGCATCGTCGCTCGGTGCAAGTCATAGAGGAACGACTCATCGGCCCAGGTCGCTGGCCGGAGCGAATACACGGGTGCGGTCACTAGCCGTCAATCCGTTCTTTTACTTTGGTTCACGTCAGTGAGGCGCCCTTCGTCTTCGGCCTGGATTTGATGCTGACCGGTCTCAAGTCCGGGCAGGGATGAGAGTGGTCAGCATGGAAGCTCCCCTGACTCTTGGCGTCAAGAAGGCTTGCGCCAAAGGCTACAGTGGGGAGAGTAACCAGTCCAAGGTAGTCACGCCTCCTTCTTGGATTGATGATCGGCGGTCAGGGGAGCGCGATGAGCCAGTATGGTGACCAGCAGCCGGGCGATATTCCAGGCGTCGTCCGCACCCCGGTGATGGGCGCCGGTTAGCGGCAGGCCGGCGATCTGGAGGGCGCGGGCCATCCCATATTCCCGCGGGTGGCCGCCAAACAGCGAGAAGAGGGTCTTGACGTTGAGGTGGGTCTTCCCGAATGGGTAGGGGACGCCGAGATCCGCGCATTGCCGCGCGAACTGCTCGCGGTCGTAGTTACCCCAACTGGCCCAGACCCGCCGGTCGGATGCGAACTCGGTCACCAATTGGGCGCATGCCTCGGCGAACGGGATGCCGGACTGGACCTGTTCGGCGGTCAGCGTGGTCAACTCCGTGCAGAAGGGACTGACCGCGGAGCGTTCGGGCCGCACAAGATAGCTGAAGGGGTCGGACGGGGTGAGGGCGCGGGTATCGAGGAGGCAGCAGCCGATCTCGATGATGTCGCTGGTCTGGCCCTCCGGCGGCGATCCGTTCCAGCAGGTGGCCTCGACATCAACCACCAGGATGGCGTCAAGCAGTTGGCGCACGGAGATCCCCTTGCTTCCCAGCATACGTCGGCGCCGCACCGGCCGCTGTCTTCCAGGGACACTGGGCGGTTGGGGCTGATCTCTGCCTTGATCTTCAGCTCTCGCTGGTGACGAGTTCCTCGGTCCGGTCACCCGCGGCGTCTATCGCCGGCTCCGCGCGCGGCCCGGCCGGAGATCCGTTGCTCCCATGCGCGCCATTTGGGATAGCGGCAGACGTGACCTGCTCCTCAAGCTCTGGATCAAGGTCCAGCATTGCCTCGGGCACGCGCGCCGCTTCGATCTCTTCTTGCTCCACGCCGCGCTGCTGTAGCTTATCGCGGAGTATAGCATCGCGCCGCTCCTCGACGTTGGCCAGGCGCTTCGGCACCACCCGGCGAAAGCCCCCCGCGAGCCGCCCACGAACCGGTTCACCCGCCTCCGACCCGCGCCGCAGCCTCATACTGCCCAGGGTACCCAGCAACAACGGCCTATAGGCCCGTCGCTGCACTTCCGGCTGCCATTCCTGCCCTTTGAGGTGATAGTAGATGGCGGTTGCGATTACGAAGAGAATACCGGCTACCGGGACCGCGAGGAGGGCTCCCAGAATGCCGTCCAATTCAATCCCTACCAGCAAGGCCATCATCGCCCCGAGGGGATGGAGTCCGACCGCGTGCCCGGTAATCCGCGGACCAATGACGTTCGACTCCAGTTGCTGGATGATCAGGAAGTAGATAATCACGAACAAGGTCAGCGGCCAGGGACTGGGGTTGAAGAGCGCGATCACCACGGCCGGCATGGAGGCCAACCAGGGACCGAGCATGGGGACCAGTTCCAGGATGCCCGCCAGGACGCCGATCAGCACCGGATAGTCCACCCCCAAAATGTAGGTGCCCACCCCGGCCATGGTCCCGATGGTCAAGCTCATCAGCAACTGCCCGCGGAGATATCCACCCAGGACGGTGCTGACCGTGGCCTCCACGAATACCACCTGGCTCAGGTATTTGGTCGGAACCAGCGTATAGAGCCGCTCCTTGAGCAGATCGCCGTCCAGGAGCAGGTAGAAAGCGACCACCAGGACCAGCACCGTATCCACCAGGAAGGTAAAGGAGGTGACCACCAGGTTGCTGGCCCAGAAGGCGACGTTCTGGCCCGCCGTGGAGACCTCGGACGAGACGTAGTCGGTGATCTTGCCCTGAATATCGATCTTCTTGATGTTATGGGCCGTGAGCTGGGCGTTCAGCCAGTTATTGAAATCCTGCACCCGGGACGGTAGGGTAGCGTTCTTCAGTTGCTGCGGCAGGTGGGTCGCCAGCTTGGTCACCTGATTGACCAGCGGATTGATCAGGAGATAGCCGAGCAGACTCATGACCCCCAGCAGGGCGATATAGACGAGCAAGATAGCCAGTGGCCGGGGCATGTGGTGGCGATGCAGCCATTGCACCGGCGGACTGAGGATGAAGGCCACGATGGCGCCCATGAGCAAGAGCTCTAGCGGGTAGAGCACGCGCATGATCACTTGCCAGCCGACATAGCCGACGACCGCCGCCAGGATAATCGTGAGCAGTATTTTGAGCGAGCGGTCGAGTTCGAAACGCATGGCCGATTCGCTTCCTTGCCGGGAATCGCCGGACGTTGTCATGATACTACCATGCCTAGTTAGACGCACCATCGCCCAGATAGCCTAAAATGTTACTTCTTTAGCACTCCCGATCCGCCAGGGGCGGGGAGATGAATGGAGAGGGCTACCAGCACGGAGATAATACAGGTGGCCGCGCCCGCGAAAAAGGTAACCTGATAACCAAGTTTGTCCCAGATGATTCCTCCCAACACGGGCACGCTAACCGCCGCCACATGGTTGGCGGTGCTCCCCATGGCCAGAGTGGGGGTCATCTCCTGCCGCGGCGCGATCTTCCCCAGATAGGTGGTGATAGCCGTACTGCAGCCGAACAGCGCGTTATCAATGCAATAGATCACGCCCAACAAAAGCACCGTATGCACCAGGGCATAGCAGGAAAAGAGAAAGACCAGGATGATGTAGTTGATCACCAGCACGCGCCGCTCACCGAAGTGGTCAATCAGCCAGCCGACCGGGAGGGACGAGATCAGGGTCACCACCGTGTTGGCCAGCAAGAGAATGGTGACCGTCCTCACATCCACATGATAGTTACGGACCAGAAGGAACACCGCGAAGGTACCGAAAATCTGCCGCCGGCTGCCATCCAGCATGGCCAGAAGATAATAGGTGAGATAGCGGCGGCGGAAGCTGATCCGTACCCGCGGCGCCGCGTCCTTGTCCCGAATCAACAGCAGACAGACGGCGCCGACCACCACGATAGCCCCGGCCGGAATGAAGCTACCCCGTAGCCCCAGGGGGATCACCAAGATCAAGACAGCGGCGGTGCCAAGCAAGGTGCCGACCGCCCCCACCGTGTTCATCTCGCCCATCCGCCGGCCCTGATTGTTGTCCTTGGCCTGCCCCAACACCAAACCGGAGCTGAGCGGCATGAACAGATGGAAGCCAATGCTGCCGAACATGGTGACCGCGATCAGCATCCCCAGGCTGTTCACCCCCGCGTAGCCCATCAGGCCGACCCCCAGGACCAGGAGGGCCAGGGAGGTGACGCGCGACTCGCGCATACTGACCGTCATGGCGGCCAGGACCACGGTCAGGAAGCCCGGAACCTCGCGGAGCGACTCCACCAGGCCAAGATTCGCGGCCCGGATATGCAAGTCGTTGGAGACAAAGTTGGTGTAGATGGCGGAATAGGTAGCCCAGCCGGCATTCATCATGAAGATGCCGACCAGGATCAGCACCCAATC
>DATBTL010000323.1:0-4891 GCA_036559345.1 Chloroflexota bacterium
GCATATGGTCGAAAGCGTTGACACCCTCATGTTGCAGGCCGACATGCGCCGGCTTACCCTTTACCGTGACGCGCAGGGTGATGGCGCCCCGGTTGGCGTGCCAGACGACGCCGCTGGTCGGCTCCGGGGTCAGCATGCCGACGCCGTCCTGGCCTAACAGGCCCGCCTCGGCCAGGTAGTGCGACCCGCGCCGGCCGCCGGTCTCTTCGTCCGGCACGATGACCAGACCGACCCGGCCGTTCAAGGAAATGTCGGCGTCGCGCAGCGCCGCGATGGCGTAGACCATCGCGGCGAGCCCACTCTTCATGTCGGATGATCCGCGTCCGAACAGGCGACCGCCCTCCACCCGCGGCTCGAATTGCGCCGGGTCCAGTGCGGGCACGACATCGTAGTGCCCATGGAAGTACAAGGTGCGCGCACCGCTGCCGTAGGAACCGAGCAGACAGGACCGTGGATAGGGATCGGGCGCGCCCTTGGCGGACGCGGGATCGGGAGGCACATCGAGCACGGTGTGATCCAGGCCGAGGTCGCGCAATCTATCCGCGATAGCCCGCACGCACGCCGGATAGGCTGCGCCGGGAGGATTTTGGGTCGGGATCGCCACGAGGGCCTTGGTGAACTCGACCATGCTGTCCCGGTATGCCGCGACAGCGGCGGTGACTCGCCGCGCCAGGATCGTCTCCATGGTACTCACCTCCGTTAAGCGCTTATGCCGTGACGCTTATCGGCTGATCATGAATCACCGGCGCTCGATCGAGCGCTCCCAACCGACGCCAGGGTAACCCCGGCCAGGGCCAGAAGGGCGCGAAGACCCAGGGCCTGATGGAGAATGATCGCCCCGACCAGCGCCGCCACGCCAGGCTCAAGGCTCATCAGTACCCCAAACACCTGGGCCGGGAGGCGTTTGAGCGCGGCGTGCTCCAGTGAGAAGGGGATCACCGTGGAAAGCATCGACACGCCGAGGCCGGCCGCCAGCAAGCGCGGATCGCCCAGGAGCGGCCCGCCGGTCCCGATTCCAAGGGGAAGGGTAACCAGGCAGGCGATCCCCATGGCCAGGGCCAGCCCGGACTGCCCGGCGAAGGCCCGCCCTACCCGGACGTTGAGCAGAATGTAGGCGGCCCAGCCGCCGCCCGCCGTCAAGGCGAGCACGACCCCGATCGGGTCAATGGCGGTGTTCCCCCAGGGGGCCAGCAGCAGGATGCCGGCGGCGGCACAGGCGGCCCACAGAAGATCCAGACGGCGGCGCGATCCGGCGACCGCCACGCATAGCGGCCCCACGAACTCCAGAGTGACCGCGATTCCCAGGGGGATGCGGGCGATGGCCGAGTAAAACGACAGATTCATCCCGGCAATGGTCAGGCCGAAGAGCGCCATGGCCAGATAGTCGGCCCGCGCATGGCCCCGGATCCTGGGCCGGCCCACCGCCAGCATGATCAGGGCGGCAAAGCCAATTCGCAGAAAGACGGTACCCCCAGGCCCCAGGGTGGCAAACAGCCCCTTGGCCAGGGCCGCCCCTACTTGCACCGACAGAATGGACATCAAGATCAAGCCGGTGGGCGGCACGGCGCCCGCCGCTTCCCGCACCCGCGCGGTGGGACTTGGCAGGGGAGAAACTACCGCCCGCGCTTCCTGGGACAGGGCGGAAACCCGAAGAGCCGTGGGCGCCTTGGCTGGGGCGGTGAGCATGATCCCTCCGTTGTATCCCCCGCGGCGAAACCACGCGAACGTTCCGGTCGCCCAGCGGCGATCTCGCGGGGAAGAGTGAGCTACGAGCGGGCTGTATGCAGTATTGCCGGTGGGCAGGAGATCCGTCCAGCCTTCAACGACTGGCTGTTTCCTATTTATCAGCCATGGGCTGAAGAGGCGTCCGCATGCCGTCCAGCAGCAATCGCAGCGCCTGCTCACCATCGCTGGCCGGCCGCACGGCCTGAGGATCCATCATCCACAGCAAGGCGAGCCCCTCCATCAGAGCGACTACCGTGAATGCCGCCGCCTGGGGATCCATCCCGGCCCGGAACTCGCCCGAGTCGATTCCACGTTGGATGATGGCCGCCAACCCATCACGGAACTCGCCAAAGTAGCTCCTGAGGTAGTCGCGAACGGCACTCTGACGGGCGGCCACCGCGTAGAACTCAAAGGAGATCGCCTGCACGCCGGGGATGCGCTCCATTTCCGCGGTGGCCTGGTGAATAATGTCGAACAATTGGGCAGCCACCGATCCGGTCGAGGTCCGCGGCGCCCGCAGGTCTTGCAAAGCATGGCCAAAGAAGAGACGAAGAATGGCAAAGACAATGGCATCCTTGCTCTTATAGTAGAGATAGAGCGCACCCTTACTCAGCCTCGCCTCGGCCGCGATGTCGTCCATCCGCGCCTGATGGAAGCCCAGGCGGGCGAAGACCGTGGCAGCCGCGTCGAGGATCTGGCTCTTCCGAGTCTCGCTTACATCGGCTCGCGGCATGAGGCCCCCTCCTGGACAGTGTACCTGTCGAGCCGGTCTGGCGGCATCAGGCCACCGTGTCTTGCCGGGTGGGCGTTGGTTGATCCCGACCACCGCTTCGGGCCAGACTGGAGGGCCACCAGCTTCGCGGACCCACGAGGAAGACGAGGGCCGGGACCAGAATACTCCGCACCACGACCGTGTCCAGGAGAATGCCGAACGCCACCGCGAAGCCGATCTCCACCAATTGTTTGAGCGGCAACACGGTCAGCACGGAGAAAGTTCCGGCCAGGATCAGTCCGGCCGAAGTGATAATCCCGCCGGTCGCGGCCAGCCCACGCAGCATTCCCTGCTCCGTACCGTGCATGAGCGATTCCTCGCGCACCCTGCTGATCAAGAAGATGTTGTAGTCCACTCCGAGTGCCACCAGGAAGAGGAAAACAAAGGTAGGAATGTCGGATTCGATCCCCGCGAAACCGAACAGGTAGCGGAAGGCGTACACGCTGATCCCAAGCGAGGCCAGGAAGGAAAGAACCACGGTAAAGATCAGATAGAGCGGGGCCACGAGCGAGCGCAACAGCAGGCTGAGAATGATCAGAATCACCAACAACAGCACCGGCGCTATGAGGTTAAGATCATGATTGGCGGCATCATTGGTATCACGGGCGATCGCCGTCTCGCCGCCGACCAGCACCGTGGCCCCTGGCGGGGCCGCCGCGTGGACGGCCTGCCGCAAGGCGCCGATGCGGGCCAGGGCGGGTGGGCCATAAGGATCGTCGGTGAAGACCACGAACCCCTCGACGTATCCGCCGCTCCCTGACGCCGGCGGAAGTGTGACCGAGGCCACTCCGGATACTCCATGGGCGGCGCGCATCACCGCCGGCAGGGCGCTCGCCGGCCTCGCGATCACCACCGTGGGGGAAAGCAAGCCGGCCGGCTCGGCCGCCTTGATCAACGCGAAACCCTGGACGCTTTCCGGCGGACTAATGAAGCCGTTCTGGAAATTGAGCGTATCCTGGGAGCTGGCAACCCCGGTCGCTCCCAGTAGGAGAGCCAGGCAGACGACGACGGCAATCGGACCAGGGCGGCGGCGCGTGAACTCGCCCACCCGCCGCCAGAGGGCATGGGCGGGAACCGCCGTCCCGCCGGCTTTGGGCGCGGCCGGCCAGAAGGCCGCGGGGCCAACGATCTGCAGGAGGGCCGGGAAGAGGGTCAAGCCGGCCAGCAAGGTGGCCGCGATGCCGATCGCCAGAATGGGGCCTAGGTTGTGGGTGGAGCGCAGGGTAGCCAGCAGGAGAGTCAGCATCGCCGCCAGCACGGTGGAACCGCTGGAGAGGAGGGCAGGTCCCGCTTTGCGCAGCGTATCGGCCATGGCGGCGTGGCGATCCGCGGTCACCCGCAGCTCTTCCCGATAGCGGGCCACCAACAAGAGCGCGTAGTCGGTACCGGCCCCGAACATCAGGACCGGCAGCACGCTGGCCGACTGGCCGTCCACGGTGAGCCCGGCATGGGTGGCCAGCAGGTAGAGGATGGCCGCGACAATTGTGTACGCGGCGCCGACGCAGGCGATCGGCAGCAAGGGCAGGATGGGAGAGCGGTAGATCAGGAGCAACAATACGAGGACCAGGCTCACCGTGATCCCCAGGATCAGACCATCAATCGAGCTGAACGATTTGAGCGTATCGACCAGAAAGGCGGCCGGCCCGGTAACCCGGATGGTCAGCCCGTTGCCGCCGTGCCCAACCCGCGCCCGGATCGCGTCGATGGCCTGCTGGGCTTTGGTGGCGTCACTATCCTGCATGGCCATGCTGAAGCTAGCCAGGGTACCGTTTGCCGCCGGGGCGTCGAGAATGGGCGGCTGGACTCCCGGTGGGAGGCCGGCGCCGTGGAACGAGGCCATATCGGCACGCATGCGCGCCCGATCCGCGGCGGTCAGGCCGCCTGGGCGTTGGTACACGACGATCGCCTGGGCCAGGCGGCCACCGGGGAACTGGCTTTGCAGGATCGAGGTCGCCTGAGTAGACTCGGCGCCGCTGGGGGTAAAGAGCGCCGGATTGTCACTTTGCACAGTGTTGAACTTGATTGAGAAGGGGGCCAGGGCTACGACCGGAATCAGCCAGAGGATCAGCACGATCCATTTGGCGCGCGGGCCCACGGGTAGCAATAGCATTCGGGAAAGCATGGCCTCAATCACCTTTCATAATCCGTGAATCCATTGTGACTGACCAGTCAGTCATTATTCTCAGGTTACTATAGGCGGGAGGTGCCCGTCAACGCTGGACGCGAACGGGGCTCATCATTATCCACATTTTTCTCGCCAAAGACAGCGAGGCGGGATGTGGTTGGGTAGGGGTGCACAGCAGTGCACCCACCCGCCAAACAGATGCCCCGCCGTGCACCCCTACCAATGCCCGCGGGGCGCGGCGTGGTTTGCGAATCATGGGGGACAATCTC
>DATBTL010000324.1:0-3649 GCA_036559345.1 Chloroflexota bacterium
AGTACGCTCGAACTGGTGCTCGGAGCCCTGGTCCTTGGGGTGCTACTCGGAGTGCCGTTGGGGGTGCTGGCGGCAAGCTGGCCCAACAGCCTCCTGGATAGCGCCGTACAGGTGATCTCCACCCTGGGGGTGGCGGTCCCCAGCTTCTGGCTGGCGGTCGAATTGCAAGTGCTGTTCGCGGTGGATCTGGGCTGGTTGCCTCTGTCGGGGATTATCGACCACAGCTCCATGCTTCCTCGCCCGATCACGCACTTCGTGCCGATCGACGCCCTGATCACCGGCGACTGGTCGGGACTGGTCAATAATCTCTACCATCTGATTCTGCCGGCGGTGGTGCTGGCCTTCCAACCGCTGGCCATGGTCTCGGCGATGACCAGGGTCAGCATGCTGGAAGTTCGGCAACAGGAGTATGTGAAGGTGGCAAGGGCCAAGGGCCTGTCGCGACGGCGGGTGATCATCCGCCATGTGCTGCGCAACTCCTGGTTGCCGATCATCAGCATCGCCGGGCTGAATGTCGGCTGGCTGCTGGGCGGCAGCTTCCTGGTGGAGACCGTGTTCGGCTGGTCGGGAATCGGCTACTACGGGATCAACGCCACCCTCAGCTTCGACTTCCCGGCCATTATCGGGGTCACCCTGGTCATCGGAGTTATCTTCGCCATCGTCAACGCTTTGACCGACGTGCTGTATGGACTGATTGATCCGAGAGTGCGGCATGCCTGATCCAACCGAGATCCCTTCGATCGTCACGGAGCCGGACGTGCCGATTGAGTTCGAGCTGGAAGGACGGCGCCGCGGCGGCTGGCGGCTGACCTGGCGCCGCTACCGCGCCAATCGGGCGGCCCTGGTGGGCCTGCTGATCGTGCTGACCCTGATCACCTGCGCCATCCTGGCCCCCTGGATTACCCCATACCCGTTGGACGCGGGCAGCGCCACCAATTTCGCTCTTACCTTGCAGCCGCCCTCTCAGGCGCATATCTTTGGCACCGACGACGTGGGGCGCGACATCTTCACTCGCGTGGTCTTCGGGGCGCGCCTCTCGATCACCATCGCGGCCATCGTCACCCTTTGCTCGGCCCTGATCGGGGTGGCCGTGGGCTCGCTGTCGGCCTTTTACGGGCGCTGGATGCAATGGATCGCCATGGGGATCACCGATTCCTTCCTGGCCCTTCCGGCCCTGGTGCTGGCTATCGCGGTGGCCGCCATCCTGGGTCACAGCACCTCCAATCTGGTGATCGCCCTGATCGTGGTCTGGTGGCCGGGGTACGCGCGGCTGGCCGAGGGACTGGTGCAGAGCGAAAAGGGCCGCGACTACGTGGAGGCGGCGCACGCGGCGGGCGTGCGGGGGACGCGCGTCCTCTGGCGGCATGTGGTGCCCAACGTGCTGGCCCCGATCATCGTGCGGATGGGCCAGGACATCGGCTACGTCATTCTTACCGCCGCCGGACTGGGCTTTGTCGGCCTGGGCGTACAGCCGCCCGATCCGGAATGGGGGGTCATGGTGAGCGACAGCCATCAATACACCCTGCAAGCCTGGTGGTACTCACTCTACCCCGGCGTGGCCGTCGCCATCGCCGTGCTGGGCTTCAGTTTGGTCGGCAACGGCCTGCAGCAAGCGCTGAACATCCGCCAGGCGGTGGAGGTGAAGTAGACTCCCGGATGCTAACGCCGTGTCCGTAACCCAGGCCCTTCGTCGATCATCGCGGCGCCTTCCGCTGCGGTGTTTTCCTGAATCGCCTCGAGATCCTGGCTTCGCCCATTCTCGAAGTGGAGGCGAATGCGGACGCGCGGTGGATTACCCGCCGGCACTCCAACCGCTTCCGCTCGCAGGATAGGTTCCTGAAAAATCTCCTGCAGTTCCGCGCTTATGCGGATGCTACGCGCCGCGAAGTAGCGACAAAGGCCGGTTTGCAGCCGGTGCCGCCAGGCTGGATCGTCGACGGCCGTAGCTATTCTTTGGTCGAGGGAACGCCAACTGACGGTTGAAATACGGTTCAAATCGACTGCGTAGGCGCGTTCATCATCAAGCCAATCAGGGACCAGAAAGGGCACATATCCGACCGCGCCGCTTTCCGCTTCTGGTTGGAGATGCGATGGCAGGGATTCCACGGGCCACGTTTCAGCGATCGTTACCAGCCCCTCCGCCTCATCCAGGGCTCGCGAAGCCGCGGCTGGCGGAGGCATTCCCTCCGCCTCGTAGCCCCGCCGGAGGATGTTGTATTCCTTATCGATCGCGCAGCCCTCGGCTATCACCACGGCCAGGCTGTAATTGAAACGCCCCCACATCTCCAGAGTCGAGACCGGCGAGACCCCCAGGGGGCCATCAGCCCAGAAGCGCTGATCCAGCGCATCTCGGGCACCAATGGTCGGATGGAGGGCAATGGCGGATTTCCGCTCCTCTGGACCGATGGTCTTCGCCCATGCCGCAAGCACCAGATCGCCCTGGCCGAGGGAGACAGCCGCGTCATGTGGACGCCATGATGGGCGTTTGATGCGCGGCGGCACCTATCGCCTCGTCCGAAGCCCGTGAGGCAGAGCGCTGGGTTCCTCCGCCTCGGGTACGGGCTCACCGGCTTCCAGCACGCGTCGGGTTGTCTCATCGCTCGGATACGCTTCCTCGCGACCCCCGAAAGGGTTCCAGGACCCGGCCGCGGGACGTTGTGATGCTAATCCGGCCAGCCAGGGAATAGCCACCGGCGACCCCATCTGCCCATAGCTCCGAGATAACCGCATGACTTGCAGCATTTTTCGGCCTAACTCCTGATCAAGCGCATAACGATACGAGGTCTTGTTGCCTTGTCCCTCGCGACGGATCAACCGCGCGGCCGTGAGCCTGCGTAGGTCGGCCTGCATAGTACCCTTTGCCGCGTGCGAACGCTGCTTGAGATCGCTGAGCGTGAAGCTGGCCTCTGGTTCGGCGGCGAATACGGACAATATACGAGCGGCGGACGCGGAAGCGAACAGGTACCCAAGAGGGCCTACTTCCGCGACTGCCTCTTGGGATCGACTACGCGTCCTCCTCGCTTTAGCCATCCCATTCGCGATTGGCGGCATAGGTCGCGCCCTCCCTTCGTACCACTATTATCACGCCACTGGCACGAAACAGCAAGTCCGGCGCCAAGGTAAAGCTTCAGACTAAGCCTGCTCCAGCCGCACGACCTCCACCTGCCCTGTCTCGAGGTCGAGGAAGCTGAACTCGGTGAGCGGGAACTCGTCCGGGGCGATAACGTGGAGTTGGACGCGGATGCGCAGGCGCAGTTCGAGGGCGTGGCGGAGCAGCACGCGGGCGTCTTCCTTGGTCATACTACCGCCAGGGAAAATCAGCTTGGTCAAACCAGAGAAGGTACGGTTGATGCTGCGCATATCGCGCGCGCTCACTTGCGGGCCTTGTATCTCGAACCACGTGTCCCACAGCGTGCCGTAACTGCCGATGCGCCGCAGCTCGCGGTGGAAGATCTCGCTGGTGTAATCGAGGATGAAGCCGACGTGCGGGGTGAGCAGATCTGGGGTCAGCTTGGGTATCTCCCAGCCGGGAAGATAGGCGGCCCAGCGCTCGTGGAACGCCGCGTCGTCACTGATCGAGGACGGCAGCGGCTTGAAGAGGTGCGCGGCAAGCATGGCGTGGCGCGGATCGAAGTCGATATTGCCGTTG
>DATBTL010000325.1:0-1782 GCA_036559345.1 Chloroflexota bacterium
AAGAACGAAGAGGATCGACGCCGCCTCCTTGATGGCCAACCCGACCGGATCATCGATCCGAGCGAGTTCGCCGCCCTGGACCGCGAACGATTCGCCAGTGGCCGCGCCCACCGCCAACGGGTGCTCCTCAATCCGGGTCCCTCGGTGGTCAGCGACCGGATCCACCGGGCCGTGGGCGGCCCCGATCTCTGCCATCGTGAGCCCGAATACAGCGCCATCTTTCAGGGGTTGCGGGAAAAACTGCTGCGCCTGGCGGGCGTGGGTGATGACTGGGCATTGGTCCTGCTGGCCGGGAGCGGCACCGCCGCCATGGAGGCGATGACCGGCGCGGCGTCCCAGCCAGGGCGGAAGCTGCTGGTCTGCCGGAATGGCATCTACGGGGAGCGGATCGAAACGATCGCCCGCCGACTCGGTCAGGACGTAGTGGTGGTCAGGGCCTCCGACCTGGAGCCAATCGACCCCCAGGCGGTCGCGGCGGCCCTAGACGCGGACCCGGCGATAGACGCCGTGGCGGTAATCCACCACGAGACTACCACCGGCCTCCTCAATCCCGTGCGGGAGATCGCTCGGATCGCCGATCAGCGCGGGGTGTTGACCCTGGTCGACGCCATAAGCTCGTTCGGGGCCGAGGCGCTTGAATTGGCCGATTCGGGGATCGACTTCGTCGCCTGTACCTCGAACAAATGTCTGCACGGTCTCCCCGGCGCTGCCTTTGTCCTGGTCTCCCCACGAGGGCAGGAACGGATCGCCGCCGTGCCGCCGCGCTCGCTCTACTTTGACCTCTCGGCCTACTTAAAATCCCAGGCCAAACACACGGTTCCCTTCACCCCGGCGATCCCGGCGATCTATGGCCTGGATGCCGCGCTCGACGAACTTCTCGATGAGGGTTTGGGGCACCGCCAGGCGTACTACAAGGCGCGGATGGACTTTCTGGACAGCCATTTCAGCCGCCTTGGGTTGGAGCCCAGGGTGGCCCCGGCCAATCGCTCCCACTCGGTCCGTGGGTTACCGCTCCCTTCAGGGGTTTCCTATGACGTTCTGCACGACGCCTTGAAGCGGGAAGGCTACGTCATCTATGGCGGTCTGGGCGAGGCAGCCAGGACCAGCTTCCGGGTCTGCGCCCTTGGCGCGCTCAAGATCGAAGTGCTCGCGGACTTCATCGCCACCCTGGAACGCGTGCTGGTCCGGTTCGCGGAGCCGGTGGCCTTGAATCAAGGCATAGGGAGTAATCATGCCGGCTGACACCGTGATCACGGTCAACGCGCGCGAGTACCGGCTCCCCCGTCGCCCCACGGTGGCGATTACCATTGATGGCTGTGAACCCGCGTATCTGGACGATGCCATGGTCCGAGGGCTGATGCCGCGTCTCACCGCGCTTCTGGCCGGCGACGGCGCCTACCACCTGGGGCGGAGCCAGATGCCCTCGTTCACCAATCCCAACAACCTATCCATTGTCACCGGGGCGCCGCTGTCGGTACATGGGATCGCGGGCAACCACTATCTGGACCCCTCGGGCGAGGAGGTGCAGCTGAGCGATCCCAAATTCCTCCGCGCTCCCACCATTTACGCCGAGATGCACCGGGCCGGCGCCCGCGTCCTCTGCGTGACCGCCAAGGACAAGCTGCGGAAGCTGCTGGCTATCGGCGACGTGCCCACCACCAGCGCCGAGAAGGCGCACGAGCACCCCATTCCCGCCTACGGGGTGGAGGATGTGGTGGCCCTGGTGGGGAGGAAAAACCCCGGACCCTATGAGTGGGACATGAGCCACTACGCGATGGAGAT
>DATBTL010000326.1:0-18121 GCA_036559345.1 Chloroflexota bacterium
ACGAACCTATGGTTGCCGAACCGGTGTCGGGCCAGATTGATCGCTGGCGCATGACGGTCGAGGAGTGGCGGGCGCTGGAGCGCGAGAGCCACGACGTGCGGCATGAATACATCGACGGCTACGTGTACGCCATGGCCAGGGGCACGCAGGCGCACGCATACATTGGCTTCAATGTGGCGAGAGCGCTTGACGCTGCGTTGGGCGACGGGCCGTGCATCGTCTATGCGTTCGACGTCGTGGCGAGACTGTCGGACGATCGCTACACCTATCCGGATGTCGTCGTCACCTGCGGGGAGGGCGCGGCCGTGGCCAAGCGGGAAGAAACCGAGGTTGACGTGCCCCGCGTGGTGATTGAGGTACTGTCAGACAGCACCGAGCGATACGACCGTGGCCGCAAGTTCTCCTACTACCAGGAGTGCGAGAGTCTTCAGGAGTACGTGCTGGTGACCACCGAGTACCAATCGGTGGAGGTGACTCGACGTTTGGCGGACGGCTGGGGTCTCTTCCGCGCTTATGGTCCTGGCGATGAGGTGGAATTGGTATCCATAGGGGTGCGCTTCCCGGTGGCCGCGCTCTATCGGCGTACCGACGTGCCGGAATCACCGGCCGTTTGAGTCCGTCGGCCCCGCTTTAGCCGAGCCGCCACTTGCTGATGTTCCAGACAATACCCGGATAAAACGGATTCGCTTGGTAGCCGCTCAAGGCAGTGGTAGCTACGGTGAAATGCTGGGCCCAATAGAGAAAAATATCCGGCTGATCCGCTACCAGCAGGGTTTGGATGCGCTGATACAGCGCCACCCGCTGGCTGTCGCTGGTGGTCACCAGGGCATCTCCGAGCAACCGATCAACCGTTGGGTTGCTGAAGCCATCAAAGTTTCCGCCCGACAGGTTGCCTGGCCGCACGATCATCTTGGAGGACCAATAGAACGAGTCGTCCGGCTCCGGCGAGGTAGTCCAGGTATACAGCACGGCGTTGAGTTGCGCGCTGTACAGGCGATTGGGGTTGTAGAGAGGTCCGTGATAGCCGAACAGCTTGTGGGTGTTCTCCGTGCGCACGCTGGTGGGGATCCCCGCCGCGCTCCAGCTTGCCGCTACCAGGTTCGCGACCGTCTCGCAATCCACGCAACTACTATCAGTCCAGAGGGTAAGGCGCAGGGGAAGCCCGTACTTCCCCCAGACTCCATGTTTGAGCGAGTAACCATGCTTCCGCAGGAGACCTGGGATCTGGGTCGGATCATAGCCCAACGAGCCGGCGATACTGGGCTGATAATATTGCGAGGTTGGCGGCTGGTCCGCGTCGGCGGGGCTGACCAGCCCGTGAAACACTTTGGTGATGATCGCCTGACGTGGGGTGGCGTAGGTGAGGGCCTGGCGGACCACATGGTCCCGCAGGAAGCCACTTTCAATCAGGTCGATGTGAGTCCAGCCGTAGCCGGGCGAGGAATAGGCGGTCAATCCAGGCTGTCGCAAGGCTGCCAGGAGATCGCTGGGGGTAGTACCCACCGACGGACTGACAAGCTGCACCGTGCCCGCGCGAAGGTCGGCCAGGGCGGCGGATTCGCTGGGCTCCAGCTTATAGATTAACTGGTTGATTCGGGGTGCTCCGCCGAAGTACGCGGGGTTGGCGGTCAGCGTGGTTGAATCAGTGGTGATGCTGGACACTGTGTACGGCCCATCAGTCACCGGATGCTGGTTGAAAAACGTGTAGCCGGCCAGCTTATCGGATGGAATCAGTCCTAACATATGAGAGGGGAGCAGCGGCGTGGTGGCGAAGGCCCGGAGGAACGGCGCGTACGGCGAATGGAGGGTGACGGTGATCGTATGCGGGCTATCGGCGCTGATCGAGGCGATTGAGCCATAGCCGAAGCGGTTGACGGCGGGGAACTTGGGGTCGCGCATCAAGCGGGTGGTGAACAGTACGTCATCGGCGGTGACCGGCACCCCATCCTGCCAGCGAGCCTGGGGATTCAGGGTGAACTGGTAGCGGAGACCATGGTCGCTTACCGTGTAGCCGGTTGCCAGTTCGGGGACCAGCACGTCGTGCGGATCGGCGCTGAGCAGACTGAGGAACAGGGCCCGCGTAAGGTCGGCGGTGGAAGCCCGAGGATCGATGAGCGGATTCAGGCCGCTCGGCAGACTCGTTTCGGCGATCGTGAGCGTCTGGCTAACCGATACCCCGGTGGATCGTGCCTTCGCCGGCCAGGGGCCGGCAAGCGTGGCCAGAAGAACCGCCGCCGCGCCCCACCGCATGCCCCGTACCATAGGTGACATTCAGGCGGGATCCAGATAATCGGCGTCAACCATCCACTGACTGGTGCGGGTTTCCGCCACCAATTTCCCCTGGGCGATCACGTAGCGCCTTGGCGGCACGTCCGCCAGGATGCCGGCCGGATCACTGCTGTCCAGCACTACCAGGTCCGCCTGGCAACCCGGAGCTACCACGTGCTCTGGGCGGCCCAGAACGCGCGCCGGGGTGCTGGTAACAGACCGAATGGCCTCCGCTTGCTCGTCAGGGCTCCCCAGGTGCGCGGCGTGTGCCAGGAGGTTTGCTACCAGAAGCAGATCGCACCGCCCAAATGGGTTGAATGGATCGCGGACATTATCGCAGCCGCAGGCTACCGGCACCCCGGCTGCCAATAACTGGCGGACCCGAGTGACCCCGCGGCGAACTCTGCCCTGGTCCTGGCGCCCTAGTAGATACATGTTGGCCGAGGGCAAGGTGATCACGGTAATTTCCGCCTGGCGGACCAGCTCGATCGCCCGTGCCGCTTCCTGGTCGTCGACCGCCGCCAGCGAGCAGCAGTGGCCGGCCGTCACCCGTCCCTGAAAGCCCTCGCCGATCGTTTTTTGGGCCAGGTAGGGAAGGCAAAAGTCAGCGGCGTCATCCGATTCATCCATATGGAGGTCGATGTCACGGCCGTACTTGGTCGCCAGGGCAAACACGGCGTCAATGTCCGCCCCCGGATCCTCGGTCAGCGCGGGCGCGCCTCCGACCAGATCGACTCCCATCCGCAGCGACTCCTCCATGAGTTCACGGCAGGGCTTGCCGGCATCCCCAACCAGCGGGTGAGCCAGAGCGACCAATTGGAGGCGCATTACCGCGCTCAGCTCCTCGCGGAGCCGCAGCACGGCCTCCACGGCACGGAGCCCAACGTGGGAATTCAAGTCCACATGCGTGCGGACGGTGGTGGCGCCGAATCCAAGGTAGCGCCGCGCGCTCACCAGGGCTCGTTGATAAATGCTATCCACCGTATCCCGGTCCTGGATCTCATGGATCCGAGCGATCGCTTCCCTTAAGGTGCCGCTCTGGTTGAGCGACAGACCGTAGGTGAGGCTCTTATCTAGATGAGTATGGGACTCCACGAAGGCGGGCAGCAGCACTCGGCCGCCGATCCGAAGCTCATGGGAAGCATCGCCCACGATGGCAGGCGCTACGGCGATAATCATGCCGTCGCGGATTGCGACATCCACGCGGGCCCCATCGGCAAGGCGCGCATCGCGCAGAATCAGGTCAAATGGTAGCATGGCCCTTAGTTTCCCCTGCCTACGCCGTGGACAGCGAGGGCGATCCTGCTCAAGCGGGAAATCCGGCGCCCCGCCTGGATGAGGCTCGGGCGGGGGAGTAAACCGCGATCTCTCAGATATTCCCGCGCCGTGTTCCTGCCCGGTCCGCCCGTAATGCCCCCACCGGGATGGGTGCCGGCTCCCGAGAGGTAGAGCCCGCGGACCGGGGTCCTATATCCCGAGAGGTCGGGACTTGGCCGATTCCCGAGCATTTGGTCGATGCCCGTGTCGAGGTGATCGGCGTTGCCGCCCAGGTTTCCCGTGCGCCGATGCCAGTCAAGTGGACTGAGCACCTGGCGGGCTATAAGGCTCCCCGGCACATTTGGGGCCACCGCCCCCACGGTCGCAAGCAACTGGTCCGCCACCTGCTCTTTCATCTGGTTCCAATGGCTCCCATCGCGCCATTGGTAGGGGACAAACGCGGCCAGCCAGAGTAGATGGGTGCCTAAGGGCGCCAGGGAAGGATCGAGAGCCGAGGGCGCCGCCCACATGGCGCCGGGACGTTCGGGCATCACTCCGCGCCGGATGTCCATGAAGGCATTTTCCACGTCTTCCACGACGCCGGACTGCCATACGGACCCCTTGATGGCATTACAACCGAGGCTTGCGGAGGCGAATTTTGGTTCCTCGCGGAGGACGCAGGCCATGCTCAGTTCACCGATGTTATCGCGTCCGCTGGTCAGCCTCTTCATGCGCGCGCGGAAGGCGGCAGGCTGATCGCCCGCGTCCACCAATTCGGTGAAGAGGCGGCGCGCGTCGATGGCGGACACCAGGCCATGCCCGGCGGTGAGACGCTCGCCCGAGACCAGTTCCACTCCAACCGCGCGCCGGTCGCGGATCAAAATACGCCGGGCCGGCGCGGAGCACCGCACGGCTCCACCGTGGTGCTCAACACAGCGGACCAGCGCCTGAATCAGTCCGCGTCCGCCGCCCTCGGGACGCGTCCCGCCGCTCCCCTGGCCGCCAATCGCCAGGCAGGGCGCGTAGCCGGAACCCAATTGCCAGGGCGGGGTCTGCGCGTGGGTGGCATAGTTCAGCAATGAGGCCCGTATGTAGTCGTTCCCGAACCAGCGATCAACCACTTGCCGCGGGCTGGAGAGAAAGGTATGGAGGAGGGTGGCCCCGGACTTACCCGCCGCGCCGGCCAGGGTCGCCAATTCGTCCAGGCTGGGAGGCGGTCCCTCGCTGACCAGGCCGAGAAGCTCCAGTACCTGGGCGCTAAACCGGCTAAACCGCTCGAAAGCCTCGGCGTCCGCTGGGGAAATGGCGGCGATACTGGCTACGGTCTGGGCTGGATCCGCGTGAATAGACCAGGAAGCCCCATCGGCGAAGGGGAAGGAATAGATGTGTTCGCGGGTCAGGTAGCGGAGACCGAAATCCGCCAGGCGCAGCTCATGCACGACTGGGGAATGAGCGAAGGCACCCTGTTCGAGGCCGCCAATATCCATGCGGACCTCGGGGAAGCCGGGGATGCATGCCGTGGCCACGCAACCGCCCGCCTCGTGGTGTCGTTCGAGCACCAACACCCGCTCTCCGGACTGGGCCAGGTAGGCGGCGCACACCAGGCCGTTGTGGCCGGCGCCGATCACGATCACGTCGTAGTCGGAGGCCATTCAGTGCTCCTTCCCAAGCGTCCGAGGAGTTCCCGCGGACTCGGGAACTCCTTCGGACGCCGGACTTGTTTACATTTTGGGGAGGAACTGATTGGTGAACGCCTTGGTGACGTCCACCCCGCCCACCTTTTGACCGATACTCACCATTTGATGTTGGAGGGTTTTCCAGCGGGCCAGGGTAAAGATACCAATTCCGTGCTTGGCGGCGTCCCCGCCATTGACCAACTTCAGTTGCTTCAACTCGGTGTAGCTGTATTTCAACTCTCCGGGGTTGAGCTTGTAGTTCTTGGCCCCCGGCGCGGTCTCCAGATAGGCATTGGTGGCCGTCGCCTGGGAGGCATCGTTCAGATAGCCGTTCCAGCCGGCGATCGATGCCTTGACGTAGGCGCGCACAATATCGGGATGCTTGGCGATCATATCCTCGGTGGTGAAGATGAGGTCACCATAGGGGTTGTAGCCGGTCGAGGCGATCAGCGCCGCTTTGGTCTTCACGCCCTGCTCGCCCCACTGATAGGGCTCGGAGGTGATGAAGCACTGGTTTGTCCCCTTGGGATCCTGGCTGAACTTTCTCGGGGTAAAGTCGTAGCTGAAGGTCTTGAAGTTCCGGTAGTGATATTTCAGCACCAGGTATGCTTCGTAGCCGGCGCCGAACGTGTAATACAGATTATGGTTACTCAGGTCGGCGAGCGTCTTGATCGTTTTGTCGTTCGCGTGCCAGAGAATGCACTGATCGTTCGTTTGGTAGGTGCCAAGGATCGCCACCACCTTGGCACCCCTGGCCCGGAACGTCAGAATCTCGTCGGCATTCGCCATCCCAAAGGCGTACTTTCCGGCGGCGACGAAGGGGATGGTGATGTTAATCGCGAAGGAATACTCGCTGATCGAGGAGTTTATTCCAGCCTTCTGATAGAAGCCAAGCCGCTGGGCATTGTAAAAGCCCCCCTCCTCGGGCTCGGGAAACCAGTTCATGATCATGTTATAGGCAGGGCTTGCGGCGTGAGTGGGGGGCGGCGGGGCACCGCGCGTTCCGGCGAGGAGGCCGGCTACCGCCAGGATGGAGAAAAGACGAGTGCGCTTCATAGGATGATGTTCTCCTCAATACAACGATTCACGGCCATCACGGTCGCGGCGATCCTCTAGCGGTCGTACCTGGCGCCTCCTTTTTAGTTTTCCTGCCGCGTGGCTGATTCGTGCCAATTGCGGAGGGCTAGCGCGCTCAACAAACCAAGGACAATAAACACCGCTATCCCCAGGAGGGCGGAGGTGATCGCCGCCGCTCCCAGGAGTCCCCAATCGCCTTGATGGGCGGCATACTGAATCTCGTAGCCAAGGCCGCCGCCGGCGGGGTCGCCGCTTCCCAGGAGAAACTGGCCGACAATCGCCCCAATTATGGCCAGGCCGCTGGACACCCGAATCCCGGTCAAGATATTCGGGATCGCGGACGGCAGGCGCAGGTGCAGCAGTTCCTGCAGGCGTGAGGCGTTGTACATACGGAAGAGGTTGACCTGGCTGGCATCCACCGAGGTCAGTCCTAGCGAGGTATTGGCGATCATAGGGAAAACGGCGATGATCAGGGCTACCACCACGATAGCGATGTGGCCGTCTCCGGCAATCTGGTAAATCAAGGGCGCGACGGCGAAGATCGGGATCGTCTGGGCCAGGGTTGTATAGGGATAAATGGTCCGTTCCAGCACTTTGGCCTGAGACATGATGATCGCCAGTCCCACGCCCAGCCCGATACTGAGGGCGAGCCCGAGGAAGGCATCCTGGAGCGTGGACAGCAGGGCGGTCCAGAGGTCACCGGAATTGTCGCGCATTCCATTGAAGACATCGCCCGGCGATGGAGCCAGAATCGGCGGTGTATTCTGCCAGCGAATGATTCCAATCCAGGCTACCAGCAGCACCACCAGGCCAACGATTGGCGGTAGCCCGAGTTCCGCCACGCGCCGAGCGCGGCTCTTCACCAGGATCAACACCTCGTCAGATCCTTCGGTCGCCGGGTCGGCAGCCACTGCCGTTCCCGGCACGGCAACTTCTCGATCATCGGGCATGGACAGGCTCACGTGCCGCTATCCCTCCTGCAAATGGGCCAGAACCCGGCTCGCGATCATGTTGAATTCGAGACTGGTCCGCATGGCCGGCTCGCGTGGATAAGGAAGCTCGATCGGCACATCGGCGATAATCCGCCCTGGGCGTGGACTCATCACCACAACCCGGCTGGACAGGAACACCGCCTCGAAAACATTATGGGTGACGAAAAGAACCGTCCAGCCGGCCATCGCCACGATCCGGAGCAATTCCACGTTCAGGCGTCCGCGGGTCATCTCATCGAGGGCCCCGAATGGTTCATCCATCAACATTAAACTGGGCTTGGCTACCAGGGCCCGGGCGATCGACACGCGCATCTTCATCCCGCCGGACAGTTGCCGGGGATATTCGCGGGCCACGTCACCGAGCCCAACGGTCGAGAGCGCCTCCATGGCCGCGCCGCGGCGATCCTGCTTGTCTACTCGGCGCAATAGGAGCGGCAACTCCACGTTGCGGAGCACGGTCCGCCAGGGCAGCAGTGTAGCGTCCTGGAACACGAAGGCCATGTCGTGCCGTTCGCGCCGTGCAGCCTCCGGCGCCAAACCCGCCACGCGCACCTGTCCGGCCGAGATTGGTCCCAGGCCGGCCACGATGCGGAGGATGGTCGATTTCCCGCAACCGGACGGGCCGACCAGGGATATGAACTCACCCGGCCGCACCGCGAGATTGGCTCCGCGGAGGGCCACCGTCCCATTCGCGTACGCCTTGCTGACGTTGTGCAGCGAGACCAGGGCTTCCGAAGAAGCGTCGCGCCCAACTCGTATGTCGGCCGCCTGGTCAGTTGAGGTGGCCACGCCCGTTCCCTTTTCTCGCCATCCTGCCTCGCATGCCGCTCGCCGTAGGCGGGGATGGTATCCCCGCGCCACATAGTACCGAAAATCGTTCCGCGCGGGCGTCTTTGCGTTGGCGCCGATCCACAAGCCGGCCCCGGCGCCCCGGCGCCCCTCCACTATACACGAGAATCCATGCCCCCGGCGGGAAACCATGGACCGTGACGCCGGCATTGAGCGGCAACGGTTACCAGCCCAGGGCGCGCGCCATTGGCGGCCCCAGGATCAGAAGCCCAATCGCCGCCGCGCCAACCGCCATGACCAGGACGGCGCCCGCCGCCACGTCCTTCGCGACCTTTGCCAGCGGATGATATTCCTCGGTTGCCAGATCCACCACGGCCTCCACCACGGTGTTGAGCATTTCCAGGGTCAACACGGCCAGGATACAGAGCAGGAGGACGGCCAGCTCGACACGGGATACCCCGAGAAGCCCCGCCAGGGCCAGGACACCTCCCGCCGCGCCGGCATGGATACGCATGTTTCGCTGCGTGCGAAACACGTACACGACTCCCTGGCCGGCGAATCGGAAGGCGGCGCCTAACGTGCCGTTACGTACCCGCGGCATCTCGCGCCAGACCCGCCTCCGCCAACAATTCCTCGGTCGTGACCCGCATCCGCTCTTCGTCCTCGGGGGACTGGTGATCGAAGCCCAGAAGGTGCAGGAGACCATGCACCAAAAGAAACGCGAACTCCCGCTCCTGGCTATGGCCGTAGGCGAGGGCCTGATCGCGCATCCGCGGCATGGAAATGATGATATCGCCTAAGGGCACCGGGTAGTCGGGGGGAAGGGTTCGCGGGTCCGGGCCCTCGCCTTCCAGTTGGGAGAACGACAGAACGTCCGTGGGAGCGTCGATTCCCCGGTACACGCGGTTATAGTCCTGAATCTCCGCCTCGTCCACCAGGAGCAGGCTCACCTCGCCCCGTCGCGGCGCGATCCGCCGCGCGGCCAGGGTATGCAAGGCGCCAATTCCCAGCCGCTCCGCCAGGGCCGCCCAGTGTTCCTCGACCTCAGGGCCGGCGATCACCAGCTGAAAGGCCCCTTCAACCTCGGAATGATCCACGCTCATTGATTCCCTGCCGCCGGGAACGGAGAACGGGGATAGCGCACCCGCCCATGCGAGATCCCTTGCAGGACCAGAGCGAAACTCTTCTCGATCGAGGCGAGATCGCGGAGAGTAAGCGGACATTCGTCAAGCTGGCCGTCCTGCATCCGTTCCTGGGTGAGACGATGAATGATTCCGCGGATCTGCTCGGGATCAGCTCCTGGAGAGGCGCGCACCGCCGCTTCCACCCCATCGGCCAGCATGAGGATGGCCATCTCACGGGTCTGGGGCCGTGGTCCGGGGTAGCGGAAGTCCTCGATGCATACACCCGCCTCACCCCGCGAGTCTACTGCTTGTTGATAGAAGAAACTCACCAGATTGGTGCCATGATGCTGCCAGATCCCGTCCTCCAGGACTTCCGGCAGGTGATAGGCGCGCGCCAGTCTGACCCCTTCGTAGATGTGCTCCAGGATCAGGGCCACGCTCTCCTCCGGCTCAATGCGGTCGTGAATGTTGGTGACGGCGGCCTGGTTCTCGGCGAAGTTGGTGGGGTGGACCAATTTGCCGATGTCGTGGAAGTACGCAATCACGCGCACCAAGAGGGCATCGGCCCCGATCTGCTCGGCGGCTCGCTCGGCGAGGGTACCGATCATCAGGCTATGGTGGTAGGTTCCCGGCGCCTCCTGCATCAGCCGGCGCAGGAGGGGATGATTGGGGTGGCTCAGCTCAAGCATATGCAAAGCGGTCGTGACCCCAAACAAGCGGCCCAGGGCGGCCAGGCTGCCCAAAGTCAAGGTAGCGGCCAGCAATCCGCTGAGCGCGATCGCCGCCACGTCACTGCCCATCCCCAGCCAATCATTCCCATGAGCCAGTAACCTTGCAGCCGCCACGCAGACCAGGCCGGCAACGGCGGCCCCGCACCCGGCGGCAAAAAAGCCAGTTGAGCGCCGAGTGCCGCGAATCAGCATGGCGCCGGTCATTCCGCTGACCAGAAAATAGCTGCTAATCAAGGGTGATCCACCTGCCTCCCACCCAACCAGAAAGGCCCAGAGCGCGGTAGCCACCAGGGCCAGGGGGAAATCAAGCAGAAGGGTCAGCAGCATGCTGATTGCCGCCGCCGGGAAGGTGTACGGGAGCGAACCGTGCTGCTGAGTCATCACGGCCGCCGCGATACAGGCAGCGAGAAAGAGCGTATCGAGCAGCAAGAGGCGACGCGGACGGAGCAGAATGGGGCTCCGGGCCGTGATCAGGTATCCATGGAGGAGCCCGGCGGCGAGCAGGGAGAGTAAGAGATCGCCCAGCAGGGTTTGCCCCGAGAAACTCCGATCCATCACTCCGGACGCCCTCAAGGCGGTGAGCGTACGCCGGCTGATCACGTCGCCGCCGCGCACTATTACCTGGCCGGCGCTGTAATGGGCCTGCAATGGCTGGACCCGAGCGGCGGCATTCAACCGCGCCTTCGCGGTGAGCGCTGGGTCCGCGACCCGATTGGGCTGGAGGAATGTCGCGAAAAGGGCCGAGGCGACGGATCGGGCCTGGGAACTGAGCGTCGCGCCTCGAAACGGCGGCGCCAGTCTCAATGCGTGTGCCTGGGTGGGGTCAAGAGGTAGCTTGGTACTCGCGGCGAGCGCGTTCAGGACCGCCGATTTGACCCGGATGAGATCGGCTCGGCTCAGGCGCAAGAGATCCGAGGCCATCGTGGGACTGATCACTCCTCCCGCCCGGCGCGCCAGGATCACCGGCGCCATGGCGCCGCCTCGGCCACGGACGGTGCGTGATCCGAGGAGCACCTGAGCGGCGCCAAAGAGCGCGGTGGCATGGGACAGCGATTGAGCCTCGGGCCCGGGAATGGCGCGGTATTGGGGAGGAACCGCCCTGGTCGCGAAGTCGCGGTGTCGCGAGGTGATCTGGGGATCAGGAATTGAGAACTCCTTGGGCGAGAGGATTGTGTGAGTGGCGATGGTCCCTATTTGCATGGTCTGAACCGTCAAGGCATCGGGAAGAAAGAGGACCAGGGTGAGCGCGAGGGCTAGAACCAATCCCATAATCGAGGCGCGGGCGACGTGGAACCAGTCAGGGTTCCCTTCCCGTCGGGCTCGCGGCAACGGCACCGGTCGCCGTGCCCCGACGGAGGCGCCCAGCAAACGGGGTCCAGGGACACCGGGACGGTTCACCGTCCTCAGACAGCGCCCTGGAGGACGCCGCGCACACGGGCGGCGACCTCCTTGCCATCCACGCGCCCAGGATACCGATCGAGGACGATGCGGACTACCCCGGCCATATCCCTGAGCGAGCTGGCGCCGGTCGTGGAAATGGCCTCCTGGATCGCCGCGGCCAGTTCCTCGGCGGTGGGAGGCGCGGGCATATAAGCCGAGAGAAGAGCCAATTCGCTCTCTTCCTTCTCCGCCAGATCCTCTCGGCCGGCGGCGCGGAACGACTCGATGGAGTCGCGGCGCTGCTTCACCTGGGCCACCAAAACCGCTTCGGCCTCAGCCTCGGTAATCGGTCGCATGGCCGCGATCTGAGCGTTTTTGAGCGCGGCGGTCAACATGCGGATCGTGTCACGCCGCCGCTCATCGCGGGCGCGCATCGCGTCCTTCAGATCGTCGGCAAGCCGCTCCTGGAAGTGTGCCATCTGGTGCCACGCTCCACTCGTATTCAGGCTCATCGCCGCTGGTCCATCAGGACACCCCTGGTACCAGCGGAAGGGGACTACCCGTATCCATCCCAGTCTAGCATACAGACAGTACCTGTCTACGGCTTGAGCGTAACAGGTCATGATAGGACTGTGGCAGCGAGCCGATACCTCCCGTTCGTGACAACGGAGAGCCAATGAGATAATCACACCTGCTACCTTGCTAGGAGATGAACTGCCGCGCTTCTCCCCACGGCACGGGTCCGGTCCTTACACCTTGAAGGGTTTGCAACCGATGCCTACTGATCTTGCCTCGACCGATGAGGCAGCCGTCGCTCCCGCGCCCGGTCTGGTGGTCGTGTGCTTCTACCACTCTCTGGTCTCCGATTGGAACCACGGTAACGCCCATTTCCTCCGCGGCGTGGTAAGCGAGCTTCTGGCGCGCGGCCATCAGGCGCGGGTGTGGGAGCCCGCCGATGGTTGGAGCCGGACCAACCTGCTGGCCGAGATGGGCCCCTCGGCCATCAAGGCGTTTCAGCATGCCTATCCTGGGCTGGAGAGCAGGCTGTATCAGGTGAACGGAGGCGGCGCGGATGTTCTCGATCTCGACCTAGCATTGGCAGGGGCCGATCTGGTGCTGGTCCATGAATGGACGGACCCTCGCCTGGTTCGTCGAATCGGAGAGGCGCGGGCCAGGGGAGGACGTTTTCGTCTGCTGTTTCACGACACCCATCACCGGATGGTCAGCGATCCCACGGCCATGGAGGCGTACGACCTCCGCCACTACGATGGCGTGCTGGCTTTTGGCCAGGTCTTGCGTGACCTCTACCTTGCCCATGGTCACACGGCGCGTGCCTGGACCTGGCACGAGGCGGCGGACACCACGGTCTTCCTTCCGCCGGAACTCGATGGTCCGCGCTCCGGGCTGGTGTGGATCGGGAACTGGGGTGATGGTGAACGGAGCGCCGAATTGCGGGAGTTCCTTCTGGAGCCGGCGCGCGACCTGAATCTGCAGGCTACCGCATATGGGGTGCGTTTTCCGCCGGAGGGCCGTGCCGCCCTGGCCGAGGCGGGGATGCAGGTGAGAGGTTGGTTGCCGAATTACCGAGTGCCCGAGGTGTTCGCCCGTCATACGGTGACCGTGCATGTGCCGCGGCGGCCCTACGTGCGCGACCTCCCTGGAATCCCGACCATCAGGGTGTTCGAGGCTCTCGCCTGCGGCATTCCCCTGGTCTGCGCGCCCTGGGACGACCGCGAAGGGCTCTTTACGCCAGGGGAGGACTACTTGATTGCCCGCGATGGAGCCCAGATGCGCGCCCACCTGCGAACCCTTCTGGAGGAACCCGACCGGGCAGCCGCCCTGGCCCAACATGGCCTCGCTACGATCCGTGCCCGCCATACCTGCGCCCACCGGGTGGACGAGTTGCTCGCCATCTACCACCAACTGATGGGCTTCCCAGCCGAGGTACCGCCGGCCACCAGCCGGCCCGAGAGGACGCGCCACGAGTGAACATTGCTTTCTTCGGTTCGAGCCTGCTGTCCGCCTACTGGAATGGGGCCGCGACCTACTACCGGGGAATTATCCGCGCCCTGCATGGTCTGGGCCATCGAGTCACCTTCTACGAGCCGATTGCCTACGACCGCCAGGCTCATCGGGACATTGACGAGCCCTATTGGGCTCGTGTCGTGGTCTACGAGCCCGGCGCCGAGGACGCGCCCAGCGACGCACTCTGGCGGGCCCTGGAGGAGGCACGGAAGGCGGACCTGGTGGTAAAAGCAAGCGGCGTGGGCATCCACGACGCCCTGCTGGAATCCGCCGTGCTGGAGTTGCAAACCCCAAGCCGCCTGGTTGCCTTCTGGGATGTTGACGCGCCCGCTACGCTCGACCGGGTGGGCGCCGATCCCGCCGATCCTTTCCGTGCCTTGATTCCCCGCTACGACCTGATCCTTACCTATGGGGGCGGCGAGCCGGTGGTCCGCGCCTACGAGGCCCTGGGAGCCCGCCTCTGTGTCCCCATCTACAACGCCGTGGATCCGGAAACTCACCACCCGGTCCCGCCCGATCCCCGTTTCGCCGCCGACCTGGCCTTTCTCGGCAACCGGCTCCCCGACCGTGAGGCGCGGGTGGAGGAGTTCTTCCTCGGCGCCGCCATTGCCGCGCCGGGACGGATCTTCCTCTTGGCGGGGAACGGCTGGGGCGATAAGCGCTTACCGGCGAACGTCCGCTACTTTGGCCACCTGCCCACCGCCGAGCACAATGCCTTCAACTGTACGCCGCTGGCCGTCCTCAATATCGCGCGCGAGAGTATGGCCCGGTATGGCTTCTCGCCCGCCACTCGGGTGTTCGAGGCAGCCGGCGCCGGGGCGTGCCTGATTACGGACGACTGGGAAGGGCTGGACCAGTTCCTCCAGCCCGGCCGCGCGGTGCTGGTCGCCCGCACCGGGTTGGAAGTGGCGCGACATCTGGAGGCGCTTACCCCCCTGGCGGCCCGCGCGTATGGGGAGGCGGCGCGGGCGAGCGTGCTCCGATCCGACACCTACGCCCATCGGGCCGCGCAATTCGAGTTCGTCCTGAACGCGCGGAAGGGTGGCCTGTGAACATTGTCATTCTCGGCCTGTCCATTACCTCGTCCTGGGGGAACGGGCATGCGACCACCTATCGATCCCTGGTCCGCGGTCTGGCGGATCGTGGACACGATGTGCTTTTTCTTGAGCGCGACCGGTCATGGTACGCCGAGAACCGCGATTTGCCGAATCCCCCATTCGGACGCACCGCGCTCTACGAGAGCCTGGACGATCTTCGCGCTCGGTTCACCGACTCCGTGCGCGAGGCCGATCTGGTGATTGTGGGCTCCTATGTGCCGGACGGGATCGCGGTCGCGAGTTGGGTGCTCGACATCGCTCGCGGAGTCACCGCCTTTTACGATATCGATACGCCGATCACCCTGGACGCCCTGGCGAATGGGCGCTGCGCGTATCTTGACTGTCGGCAGATTCCGAGGTTTAGCTTGTATCTCTCCTTCTCCGGCGGGCCAATTCTCGCCACACTGGAGCACCGCCATGGGGCGCGGTTGGCGGTTCCCTTGTATTGCTCGGTCGATCCCGAGTTGTATTACCCGCTAGGCGGCGCTCCCCGCCATGACTTGGGGTACATGGGCACCTATAGCGATGATCGCCAGCCTGCCCTGGACCGCCTGCTCCTGGAGCCCGCGCGCCGCCTCCCCGAGAAGCGATTCGTGGTAGCTGGATCTCAGTTCCCCTCTGGGATCGTCTGGCCCGCGAACCTCGATCGAATTGAACATCTGGCCCCCTCTGGTCACCACGCGTTCTACGCCGGCCAGCGTTTTACCCTCAATATCACACGGGCCGCCATGGTAACGGCCGGCTATTCACCCAGCGTCCGCCTGTTCGAGGCCGCCGCCTGCGGCGTACCGGTGATCAGCGATTGGTGGGAAGGTCTGGACACCTTTCTTACCCCAGGCGAGCAGATTCTGGTGGCGCGGAGCACCGAGGACGTTGAGCGGTACCTCCGTGATCTTCAGCCAGAGGTGGGCACGGCAATCGGGGCGCGGGCGCGGGCGCGGGTGCTGGCCGAACACACCGCCGCTCACCGGGCCATCGCCCTCGAGGGATACGTGGCGTCGGCCCGTGGCTTTGCCTGAGCTAGGGCCGGGCGCGGTATCATGGAACCTGCACCGGCCGGCTGTCCCCGGCTGACCCGCCACACCCAGCAAAGGAGCCTGCCGTGCGTCTGCACCACGCCTTTCATACCGTACCCGCCGCTCGGGTGGGCGAGCTTCGGCACTTTTACGGCGAGCTTCTGGGTCTCCCGGAGATCGCCAAGTCAACGGCCCTGAAGGATATGGACGTAGTCTGGTTCGCGGTCGGAGAAGATCACCTTCATTTTGGCCTGGACGACAGTTGGGACCGCGGCCATCCCGCCCACCACGTTGCCCTCCTCTTCGAGGATGTGCGGCCCGTGCTGAAGCGCTTGGGCGCCGCCGGGCTTGAGGTGAGCGAGCTTCCCAGCTTCCCTGATTACCGTTATCGTCGCTTCTACACCAATGATCCATTTGGGCGGCGAGTCGAATTGGTCACGCCGCTGGAAGCACCGCTTTGAGGGTATTTCAACGGATCCCCCGCGCCGAGCTACCGTGCCTGGCGACGCTGCTGGTCGGGGACGGGCTCGCCTTCCTCCTGTTCGCCGGCCTGGGCCGCGATCAACACGGTGAGTCCGGGAGTGCGCTTTCGGTGCTGGTGACGGCGGCCCCGTTTTTGGCGGCCTGGTTCGCCGTCTCGCCACGCCTCGGCGTGTTCCGCGCCGCCTGGCGCCGGCAGGGCTTCCTAGCTCTCCGCCGAGTCGCGGCGGCCTGGCTGGTAGCCTGGCCGATCGCCCTGATCCTCAGGGCCGTCCTGCAAGGGCGAGGCATTCCGCTCTCGTTCGACCTCGTGGCCTTACTGGCCAATGGGCTGTTTCTTCTCGTCTGGCGCGGCATCTATCTCGGGTGGGCCGGCCGGCGGGCTAACCGGTGATCGGTCCAATCCGCCAGGCGAATGTCGAGTCAGCGTTATCTCGCCTGCGATGAGGGCGTCCAGATCCATGGCCCGCCCTTCGTACCATGCCTCGGAAAACGCGGCGTCGCCAAGGCTGGAACGAAGGGTAGCCGTGGTCCAGTCATGGGGCGGTTGCTCTCTCGGGGGAATCGGTATATTGATGCTCGCCCGCCGGCCCTCGGCGGCTCCCAGCAGTCGGGCCGCCGCCACCGGTTGCCCCACGGCCGCCCGGAGTTGGCCCAGTCGCTCCAGGTTCGCCGCGATCCCGTAGGTCTGTCTCCGCTGCCTGCGCAAAGCCAGGGATTCCAGAAAGATGTCTTCCGCCCGCCCGTACTCACCCTGGGCCAGGGCGATCACTCCCAGATAGTGATGCGTTCTCCCTACCTCATCGGCGTCGTTCAGTGCCTCGGCCAGGCCCAAGCATTCTTCAAACAATCGAGTTGCCTTGGCCTCATTCCCTTGCTCCAGGGCGCTGATCGCCAACCAGTTCATCACCCGCAAGACAATTTGCTGGTTCCCCATTTCTCGGCATTGGCTCAGGCACTCCTGGTAGAGCCGGTCCGCCTGCTCATAATTCCCTTGTTCGTGCAGCGAGATGCCCAGGTTCATCAGGACCTGGGCCAGGCTTGCCGTGTTCCCCAACCCGCGCAGTATGCCGCGACATTCCCCATAGACCGCAGCGGCGCGGGCGAATTGCCCCTGGACGCTGGCAACCATGGCCCGATTGTTGAGCGCGTTCGCCAGCCCCTCCTGGTCATCCGTTTCCCGGAAAAGGGCAAGGCTTTCCTCGTAGAGCCGAGCCGCCAGGCTATACTCGGTCATGAACCAGGCCACGTTGCCCCGGGTATTGAGCGCCTGGGCTAGACCCCGTCGATCTCCCATCCGGCGCCGAAGGTCCAGACCCTCCTCGGCAAGGGCGAGCGCTCGCGCGAAGTCCCCCTGCAAGTAGGCTAGGCTGCACGCGCTATCGAGCAGAGCGGCTCGCGCCTCCGTCGAAATAGCGCCCCTGGAGACCAGAATGGCCTCAAGCAGGCGTCGTCCCTCGCTTAAGCGCGGGGTCTGGCTCAAATTGTCGGCCATCACGAGCGATTTCTGGACGAGTTCCGTCAATTCTTCCAATATGCTGGCCGCCATGACCTGCTCCTCGCCGCACACGGCCTGTCCCGCCTCCAGGGTGAACCCACCCGCGAAAACCGCCAGCCGCCGCAGCAGGCGCCTCTCCGGTTCGCCGAGCAGATCATGGCTCCAGTCCAGCGTGGCGCGGAGGGTTCGCTGGCGACTGGGCGCCGATCGCGGGCCCCCAGTGAGCAGATGCAGACTTTCCCCCAATCTGGTCGCAATACCGTCCAGGCTTAGCACTCCGACGCGGGCAGCCGCCAGTTCAAGGGCCAGGGGAAGCCCGTCCAACTGCCGGCAAATGGCGGCCAGGGCGCCGGCGTTCTCGGCCGTCAGGACCAAGGAGGGCTGCCGCAAGCGGGCCCGGGCCAGAAAGAGGCGCACTGCTTCCGCCGCCGCCATCTGTTCAAGGGGAGCGTCCGTGTCCGGTTGCGAGAGTGTCGGCACCGACCAGGGCCGCTCTCCCGCTACCCCTAGCGTCTCACGGCTGGTGGCCAGGATACGGATCGCCGGGCAGGCGGTGAGCACCGAGTACACCAGGGAGGCGCAGGCCGGGAGCACATGCTCACAGTTATCAAGCACCAGCAGCAGTCGCCGTTCTCTCAGACCCTCTACCAGGGTACTGGTGGGAGAGCAGGCGGATTGCTCGGGGAGCCGGAGCGCCGCGCGTGCGGCATG
>DATBTL010000327.1:0-2881 GCA_036559345.1 Chloroflexota bacterium
GGAGGCCACTGCCTGGCTGGAGGAGACGCTCCGCGGCTGGCCCGGCGCCCTGCTGATCGTCAGCCACGACCGCTACTTCCTCGACCGGGTAGCCGACCGGATCTGGGAGCTCAGTCCCTCCACCATGGAGACCTACCGGGGGAACTATAGTGCCTACGTCACCCAACGCCAGGAGCGCTGGGATCGCCGCATGCAGCTTTTCGAGGCCACCAAGGAACGGCTGGTCGCCGACATCGAGTTGATCAAGCGCTACATCGGCTGGCGGAAGATGGTGGAAGCCAAGGGGAAGCTGAAACGGTTGAGCCGTGAGTTGGCGGCCATCGCCGAGTTGGGGATCGAGGGTGTCCAGGGGAAAAGCTGGTCCGAGACCGGTCTGGGCGGGATCAGCTCGCTCACGGTCGACGAAGCCTGGCGCCAGATCCGCGAACTGAGACCCCCGGTTGGCCGCCCGCCACACCTGACCATGCACCTGAAGACCACGGCGCGGGGCGGGAATGGGGTGCTCCGGACCACGGAGTTGCGGATCGGCTATCCGAACCGGACCCTCTTCTCCAGCGGGCCCATCGATCTGCAGCGTCTTGAATGCGCGGCCTTGATTGGCGGGAACGGGACCGGGAAGACCACCTTCCTCCGTACCGTACTAGATCAACTCCCACCTCTCAGCGGGACGGTCACCCTGGGCGCCAATGTCCGGGTCGGCTATTTTGCCCAGGCATACGACGCGCTCCACCCGGAGCACACGGTGCTGGAGGAACTGCTGGGCCACAAGAACCTGCAAATCGGGGAGGCGCGCGAGTACCTGGCCCGCTATCTCTTCCGGGGCGAGGATGTCGAGAAGCCGATTCGCGCCCTGAGCGGCGGTGAACGCGGCCGGCTGGCCCTGGCAATCCTGGCCCTGGAAGGGGCGAACTTTCTCCTCCTGGACGAGCCGACCAATCATCTGGACATTCCGGCCCAGGAAGTGCTGCAGGAAAGCCTGGAAAACTTCGAGGGGACGCTCCTGCTGGTCTCCCACGACCGCTATCTGGTGGACCGCCTGGCCACCCAGATCTGGCAGATTGAGAACGGTGCCTTGCGCGTGTTCAATGGAACATTCCAGGAGTATCTGGCGGTCCGGGCGCGCGAGGAGATCGCGGCCAAGGCGGCGGCCTCCCTGGCCCGCGTGGAAATTCGCGCTACGAATGGTCGGGCGCCTCAAACAGCCGAGAAGGAAACTCGGAAGCGGGTCCAGGTTCTTGCCTCGCTGGAAAAGCGCATCGCCGACACCGAAGCCCTCCTGGCCCAGCATGAACGCGACTTGCAAGACGCAAGCGAGCAGCAGCGGGTGGACGATGTACGCCGCCTGGCGGACGCATACGCCGCCACCCAGCGCGCCCTGGAGGAACGGATGCGCGAATGGGTGGAGTTGGAGGGGTAGGGCCGGCCCTATTCCGCGCCGCCGTTCAGCGATCGACAACGATTTGGGCAAAAATGATAGAGATGGCGTTGCATGATAAGGTCGTCCTGGTGACTGGGGCGAACCATGGGATTGGCGCGGCGACGGCGCTGGCCTTCGCCGTGCAAGGAGCGCGGGTGCTCGTCCACTACCTGCGCCTGCCTCTCATGCCCGCGGAGGCCGGCGCCGCGGAACCGACCGAGCCTGGGGAGGCACTCTATCGGTCGCGACAGGCACAAGCGGCTGATCAGGTGATCGCGGCCATCGAGGGGCAGGGGGGCCGGGCCAGCGCCTACGAGGCCGATCTCTCCGACCCGGCTAGCCTGCCGGCCTTACTCAACCACGCTGAGCGGACACTCGGACCGGTCGATATCCTTGTGAACAACGCCGCGGTCGGGGGGACGCCCACCGATACGTTCCTTCCGGCTGATCCGACGATGGTGGACTGGGCGGGGCGGGTGACGCACACGATCACGGCCGCCAGCCATGACCGGCACTTCGCGGTCAACAGCCGGGCGACGGCATTGCTGATGGCCGAATTCGCGCGGCGCCATGTCAGGCGCGGTGCCCGATGGGGGCGTATCATCAACGTCAGCACCGATGGAGCATCCGGCTTCGCGGGCGAGGTCTCGTACGGAGCGAGCAAACACGCCATGGAGTCGTTTAGCCGGGCCGCGGCCACGGAGCTTGGCCCGTACGGCATCACGGTGAATGTGATCTCGCTTGGCCCCATTCAAACCGGCTGGATGACCCCGGAGATGGAGCGGGATGCCGTGGCTCACACTCCGCTCGGCCGCGTCGGTTATCCCGAGGATGCTGCCGATGTCATTGTCTTCCTCGCGTCGGAGCAGGCGCGCTGGGTCACTGGTCAACTCCTCTATGTGGGCGGCGGTCACGCCATGTCGCTCTAGCAGCGGGGCACTCCGCGGCAGGGGTATCCCAACCGAGAACCGCCGCGACCTTTCCGCCGCGACCTTTCCGCCGCGGACAACTAACTTGTCAACTGAGTATGCAGTGGACGCGGGTTACCTCGGTGCGGTGACTGGTTGCGCCTGAGTCATTCCGTGCATGGGCATGGTGCCGGCGGGTTGGAGCCCCGACGCGGGGAACAGTCGGGGCTGCACGGCCATGAGCACCCCCAGCGCGATGAACAGCCCTCCCACCAGGCGGCTCATGGGGGTGCCCCACGGCGCCAGCTTCTCCACCGCGATCAGGACGCTGAGTGCCGCCATCCATCCCAGGTTCATCAGCCCAACCACGAAAAGTACCGCCATAATCCCCCAGCAGCAGCCCAGGCAAAAGACGCCATGGGCTGCCCCCATCCTCAGAGCGCCCAGCCGGCCTTCGTGCCAGCCATGCAGGATGATATGGAAGGGCGAGCGGCAATGCGCCAGGCAGACATGCTTGAGCGGGGAGAACTGATAGAGGCCGGCCAGGACGATGATC
>DATBTL010000328.1:0-5603 GCA_036559345.1 Chloroflexota bacterium
GACTCAGCGGAGTCGCCCTGGTTCCCGCCCGGTGACCAGGAATCCGGTCCCGTCTCGCTTGAGACTTTGATCCTGGAACACCCAGACTACGCCTCCCAATTGGCCGAATTTGCCGCCGCGCACTTCGCACTGATCGAAACGCCGCTGGATGATTGGGTGCGCGACGCTATCGAAAAGTACGATCTGAGCTTCGAGCGCCGCATCCTGGCCACCGCCTTCGCCAATCCCGGCCGCCACTGGCACAACCTGTATGACTACATCGATGCATTCGGTTTCTCCCTGGATACTCTGGCCAGCGAGCTTGGGGTTGGCAGGGATCTAATGTGGAGGTTGGTCAAGCACATGATTCATGTCTCCACCGTGCCTACCCGTTTTATCGAACGCCTTGCCAGATTGCTCGGCGCCGATATGAACACCCTACGGGTTATGCTCGGCGACGAACCGCCGATGCTCAGGGATGCCTGGAAGGAATCCTTCGCCGATGCGATCCGTTCGGCCCATGATATGACCCCCGAGCAGCAGCGCGCTTGGCTGGAAGAGGCCGAGTAAGGAGAAAAACGTGGCAGACGACACACCGCGCACCGACGACCCTACCGCGAGCCGAGCGCGCGGATGCCTGCTTGGCCAGTTCGCGGGCGACGCCCTGGGGAGCATGGTCGAGTTCAAGACCGCCGAGGCGATTCGCCGCCTCTATCCCAACGGGCTGCGGCTGATCGGCCCCAGTCCCGTCTGGCGCACCCTGCCCGGCCAGCCGACCGACGACTCCGAACTGGCCCTCGCTCTGGCCCGCTCGCTCATCGCGGTGGGCGACTTCGACCCCGAGGCGGTGGCCGGCGCCTACGCGGACTGGCTGGCGAGCGACCCGTTCGATGTCGGTAACACCATCGGACACGCGCTCAGCGCCATGCTCATGGCACGCGACAAAGTCGGCAGCCTGGCCGAAGCGGCGCGGGACGCCGGGCCCAGCACGAGTGAGGCGAACGGGGCACTGATGCGCCAGAGTCCGCTGGCCATCTTCGGGTCCTCCCTGCCCAGCACGATCCTGGATCGCCAGGCGCGGATCGACACCGTGCTCACCCATCCCAACCAGGTGTGCCAGGACGCTTCGGCGGCCTTCATCGTGGCGATGGCGGCGGTGATTCGTGATGGCCTGAACGGGGAGGCTGCCTACGAGGTCGCTTGTGCCTGGGATCGCGAACATGGGAGCAGTCCCACCATCACGGCGGCCCTCGCGGCGGCCCGGACCAGTCCGCCCGACTTTGGCCACAACAAAGGCCATGTGCTGGTGGCGCTCCAGAACGCTTTCTTCCAGGCCCTGTATGCCGCCACCTTCGAGGAAGGCGTGGTGGCGACCGTGATGGGCGGCGGCGACACCGATACCAACGGGGCCATCGCGGGCGCTCTGCTTGGCGCCATCCATGGGGTGGACGCGATCCCCCAGCAATGGCGCCAGGCGGTGCTCGGTTGCCGGCCGGAGGAGGGGAAGCCTGGGGTGCGGCAACCCCGGCCGAAGGTGTACTGGCCCGTCGATGCCATCGAGTTGGCCGACCAGCTATTGGAGCTTGGATCCGGGCTTTCCGCCCCGGCAGTATCCGTTCGAGCCGCTCCTGTTCCGCCCGCGATATCGGCAGCCGAGACGCGGTTCATTGCCGCCCTGCTTGGCGGCGCCATGGGGGACGCACTGGGTCGTCCCGCCGAGGGTCGGAGTCCGGAACGGGTACGCGAGCGCTTTGGCCGCTTGGCGGACTATCACCGCTGGCGGGGCTGGCGTAGCGGTCCCATCGGCACGATTACCGACGACACCCAACACACCATGTGCGTGGCGGAGTGTCTGCTTCACCATGGTTTCCTCGACCCCGAGGATCTCGCCCGTCGCTTCGTCGCCTGGTTACCGCACGCCCGAGGCGAGGGTAGGGCAACGCGGGCAGCCGTGGAGCGCCTGACCCAGGGCATACCCTGGTACCTGGCCGGGGAGGAAAGCTCGGGGAATGGGGCGGCCATGCGCTCGGCTCCAATTGGCCTGCTTCGCTACCGCCAGCCTGCCCTTCTGCGGAGCGAGGCCGTGCTTTCCTCCCTTCCTACTCACCGCCAACCCATGGGCGCGGCCGGCGCGGTGGCCATGGCCGCCGCTACCGCCTGGCTGCTCACCCGAGAACCGGGCCACTGGACGGTCGCGGAGTTCATCACCGCCGTGCAAGCTGCCATTGCCGGACTGGAGCCGGAACCGCTTCCTGAACGACGCGATCCCTCTATTCTGACCACCCTGCACGATCGAATTGGCACGCTTCCCGAACTGCTGACCTGGGATCCCGAGGCAGTGTTTGCCCGACTCCACAATGGGGCCTATGTCCTCGAAAGCCTCCCGGCCGCCCTGTATTGCTTCTTGCGATCCCCGGATAACGTGGAGGAATCCCTGCTGCTGGCCGTGAACGCGGCCCATGACGCGGATACGGTGGCGGCGATGGCCGGCACCCTGGGCGGCGCCCTGGGCGGTGAGGCCGCCCTGCCCCAGCGCCTACTCCCCGAGTTGGAATACAGAGACGAATTGACCGTCCTTGCCCGCGGTCTCCATGCACTGGCACACGGAGGTGGTAATCCAGGTATGGACACGCGGTTGGAGACCAAGGAGCAACGCCACAACGCCGTTCATAGCGGGACCGACACGCTGGGCCTGAAAAAGCAGGCGCCGCGGCAGGCACGGGCCACCGACTGGCGCGTCAAACCCCTCCCGGAGCGCAAAACAAAACTCGCTTATAGCCGCACCTTCAGCGCCGATGAGTACAAGAGGATAGCACTGGGCCTGATTCCCGAGGAAATGGAAGATCGGTGGTTCATCTATCTCGAAGGAAGCACGCTCTTCTTTCATCGCAGTTGGACAGGCGACTGCATCTTCACCGTTCAACTTGTCCCGGCGGGCAATGAATACGTCATAGGTGAGCTATGGGCGAGTCGCGATCCAACCGAGTATAGCCAAACCGACTCCGAGGAGGACGTACGGTTGCTTGCTAGCTTGGTCGAGATGCTTCTCGATGCGGGCTGATCGGACGTGTACGCCGATTACGAAGGCGCATCTTTCCCTTTTTACGTACCCTGTGCAGGACAGCGATTTCACGGAGATCGCTACGATGGGCGTGGAGCGCCTGCGACGGACGCATCTGATCCTCTTCCACCGCGACTGACATGTGCCCAAAGGATACAGCACCCCAGGCGCCGCGCCAATCGGACGCGAATCAGCAGCCTCTACCGAACCCGCTCGCCCCACGCCAGCAACCACCGGCCGATCACCATGAGCAGGAGGCCGGCGATCCTCCAAGGATGATCATTATGTCGATGTGGACTTGCGGCATGGCACTCGCGCTTCAGAACGCGCAACTCGTCCTGACGCATGACCACGAAGGCATAGGCGAAGGTCGGGTGGACACAGAGCCCCATCGCTCGCTACTCCCTTGCTACTGGGCTGTCCCTTTGGCGGAACCTCGCAGGGCTAGTGTAGGCGAGTGCTCCCAAAATTCAAAGAGAATGTCACATAATTATCTATTTCACGATAAAATATGAAAGATTAATCCGAGGCGGCCGCGATGTATTCGCGCTCAGGCGACCGCGCCGGCCAGCCAGCCGGCGGCGAGCGCCAGCGAGGCCAGAGCGATGACCCCGAAATTGTATTGCAATGTAGCGGCGGTCGGACGTACGCGGTAGCCCAGGATCGCCACCAGCAATAGCGCCACCGAGATTCCCAGTCCGGCTGGATAGGCCCAGCCGCGATAGTGCAGCAGTGGCGCCAAGGTGAGCGTGAGTCCCTGTGCCAGGGCCAGAGCGCCCCAGCAGAGGCAGAGACTGCGCCGCCGGCCCAGTCCGTGCGCCAGGCCACTGACTCCGAAACCATGATCACCCTCCAGATCGGGGAGAGTGTTGGCCAGGTGGATCGCCAGTCCAAGCAAGAGGCCGAGCGGGTAGGCGGGGGCCAGCCGCCCAGTGAGTTGCCCCATCGCCGCCCAGGCCCACACGGGGAGAGTGGGAATGGCCAGCCCGTAGGGGAGCCAGCTCCAGCGGCTCCGCTTCAACCAGAGATCGTAGGACAACCCGCAGCCCAGGCCGAGAAGAGCGGCGAGCAGGGTGGGCATCGGGAGCGACGCCGAGAGGACGAGACAGCCAACGGACAATGTCCCGGCCAGAATCGCCGCCGCCCTCCGGGACATGACTCCCCTGGCCACCGGCTTCCAGGGCTTGGTCGCGGCATCCAGATCCCGGTCCACCACGTCGTTGGCGGCCCCTATCGCCCCCTGCGAGCAGGCCACGGACAGCACCAGCCGCGCCAAGGCCCATGGATCGGCGGTCCATCCGGTGGCCAGTTCCGCGAACAGGCAGGACGACACCGTGACCAGCGTCGAGGGGAAAGGGTGTAGCAGGCGAAACCATCCCCAGGCGACGCACCCCAGAGTAACAGACGGTAATGGCGTTTGTTGATCGATCGGTCGCCCTCGATCCTGATTGATAGGCTCCAAAGTCCCGTATTCACGGCGTCCGCCCAGTAACCCGCTGCCCTGTATCCTACTCAGTGTATGTCACGAGTGCCCGGAGGATCGGATCGATGACGCGGAGACCGGGAAAAGGGCTCGCGGCCTGGCAAACGCGCTGGGTCGCCCTGCACGATGAATTGCATCTGCTGGAGGTGTTGCTCGAGGCAATTGAGCCGCGTCCGGAATACACCACTGAGTACTGGGCTCTGGGCGCGGACCTGATTGCTCTTGGCCAGGATCTCGAGGAGACCTATCAGCTTACCCTGGCGGCCGGCGGTCCGGAGAGCGATGCCCCGTACCTGGAACTGCGGGGCCGCCTCACCCATTTGCAGGCCCGCGCCCAACTCCTCTCCCTGGAGCACGATCTGGAATAACCGAGGGCCTCCGACTGAAGTCGGATGGCAGGATACGGGGCCGGCTGAGTCCGGGCGTAGGGAGGGGTCTCCGGCTGAGGCTGGGTGCACGGGACTGAGTCCGGGTCGCCGTTTCAGGGGCGCGGGTCTCCAGTTGGTGCTTGCCGCGCACACCCGACCGCAGTCGTTCGTTCCTGCCATCCGGCCTCAGTCGGAGGCCCCGAGGCCCGATGCGCCCCGACCCCTACTCCCCCGCCGCCTGCTTCGGCGCCGGCACGGGCGCCACCGCTCGCTTTTCCGCCGCCTCGCGCTCCCTGGCCGCGTGGGACTGGCGGGTTCGGTACCAGATCGTCCCCACGATGATCGCGACCAGAACCACCACGATGACCACTCCCACCGTGCCGAGGGTGGTCAGCACTTGCTGAAGCTTGCCGAGATTTTTCCCCAGTTCGTAGCCGAGCAGGCCAAAGGTCGTGGACCACAATATGGCCCCGCCGGCATTGTAGAGAAAGAAACGCCAGGGGTTCATCCGGTTCACCCCGGCCAGGAAGGCGGCCCAGGCCCTGAGAATGGCCAGGAAGCGGCCAAAGAACACCGTGGCACCCCCGTACTTACGGAAGTAGCGCTCCGCGTGGTCCAGGTGCTTCTCGTTTACCCGGACATATTTTCCGTACTTGGTCACCAGTCCGCGCCCGCCGGTTCTCCCCACCCAGAAGCCCAGGTTATCGCCGGT
>DATBTL010000329.1:0-3834 GCA_036559345.1 Chloroflexota bacterium
GTTGCTCGTCCGATCCCACCGGCGCCGACAATACCCACGGTTTGCCCGGTCAGCGATCGGGTTGGCAGGTCGTCCCAACGACCCTGGCGCTGAAGCTCCAGCAACTCCGGCAGCCGCTTATAGAGGGCAAGCATCAAGGCCAGAACGTGTTCCGCCACCAGATCGCCATACACGCCCGCCGCGCTGGTCAGGGTGACGGCGCTGCCCAGCACCAGGTGCAACCGCTGGTCTCCGATCCCGGCCGCCGGCGCCTGCACCCAGCGCAAGCGGGGCAAGCGCGGCCGCAGTTCGGCCATGCCGCCATTCCGTCCCTCCCACCAGGCCAGCACCTCGGCATCCTCCGCTCCGGGAGGGAGCAGCGCATGAGCCGCGGGGAGGCGCAGGAGACGGATGCGTGGGGAGACTCCCTGGATGATCGCTTCACTTTCCACGGGGAAGTGGGAAGAGAGCAGGACCGTGAAGGGTGGCTGACCAGCATCGGAGACCATGGAACGCGCCCCTTTGTTCAGCATCGGACGGATCCGTCCGATCCGTCCGACCCGTCCGATGCTTTAACCGGGCAGGGCATTATTCCTCCGGCCAGGGGTTTCGGTCGCGGAGCAACGAGGCACGCTCCGCATGCCGATCCAGCGCCAGATCGACCAGGCGCGCGATCAACTCAGGATACGTCACGCCCGAAGCTTCCCATAGCCGCGGGTACATGCTATAGGGGGTAAAGCCCGGTATCGTATTGATCTCGCTCACCCAGATTTCCGATTCGTCCGGCGAGACCAGGAAGTCCACTCGCGCCATCCCGGCGGAGTCGATGGCGGCGAACGCTTCCAGGGCCATGTTTCGCAGCGTCGTCTCGGTGTCAGGGCGCACGTGGGCGGGAACCTCCAGGCCGGCCTCACCCTCGGTGTACTTGGTGTGGTAGTCGTAGAAGGTGCCGCGGATAGTGATTTCGCCGGGAACCGAGACCTGGGGCTCGTCGTTGCCCAGGACGCCGCACTCGATCTCGCGATACCCTGGCACCCCTCGTTCGACCAGCACCTTCAGGTCATACTGAAAAGCTAGATCCAGGGCCGGGCCGAGGGCATCGGACGTATCGACGCGGCTGACCCCGATGCTCGATCCCATGTTGGACGGCTTGACGAAGCAGGGGAAACCAGGAGTGTCGGATAGTCCACGCAGTATTCTCTCCCGCTGCCGCGCCCAAACATGCCGCGTGATCACCCTATAGGGCAACACCGGGAGCGCCTGCTGGACGAACAGTGCCTTCATCAGGGCCTTATCCATTCCGGTGGCCGACGCAGCCACTCCGGCCCCCACGTAGGGCAGATTCAACAACTCCAGGAGACCCTGTACCGTGCCGTCCTCCCCGAAGGGGCCGTGCAGAAGCGGGAATACCACATCCACCGTGGCTCCCAGATCGGCATCGGGAACCAAGCCGCCGGCCTCCAGCGGCACAAGGGCGGCGCCACCCGAAGGTGACGGCCCCGACAATAACCGTTGCGAGGCGGGACCGGACAGCCAACGTCCATCGCGGCCAATCGCCATTGGCACGACATCGAAACGCGCTGGGTCCAGGGCCCCAAGAACGGAACGGGCCGAGGTCAGGGATACGTCATGCTCGGGCGAACGGCCGCCAAACAGGAGCGCCAGCCGCACCCGGCGAGTCGGAATATCAGTCATCGACGGGCCATCCTGACTCGGCGCGGCTCAAATGGGCCCTGGCCCGCGCCAGGGCATCCGGGCCAGCGGCCCGGATGCCTCCACGCACCCTATCCAACGCCGGCGGCGCCGGCTGGGAGCGGCGGATTGATAGTCGATTTCGCCTGGAACTTGTTGTAGAACACCGTGTAGGCGGCGACCTGATCGCTTTGGGTTTGATTCTGGCTGAGCGGATGCTTCAGGTCGTGACCCAGGAACTCAAGCACCCACCACTGCTTACCGTTCGGGACGATCTTATACTGGGTGTGCGAGGCGGCCATGGTTTTGAGAGTGGGCAGGAAGGTGGTTATGTTGGTGTCAACGGTCGTGTCGGTTGGGCGAATCCAGCCTACCGCGCCCCCCAGCGACTTGGTCGCGGTGTCCGTGGACACCTTCTTGGCCACGCTGGCGAAGCTTTGGTGTTTCAGTACCACATCGTTCAAGACGCCAACGGCGGCTTTTCTGGTGGTCACCTCGATACGCGAATAGTTCCATTGCTCGGCGGTCTTGGCATTCCCCCTGGTCAGGAATGCCATGATCTTGGTCCGCAACACATTCGCCTTCTCGACTAGACGTACATAGTCGGATCGACTGAGTCCGGTCGCGGAGAGTACTTGTTGGAAGGTGGCGCTGTTTTTGCTGCCGATGTCCTTGGTCAGTTGGGCATCCGCCTGGGCATCGCTCACTTGAACGCCAACGGTCTGGGCCGCTTGGCGAGCCAGAAGGCTTTTTTCCAACTGCTGCAGGGCCAGGGTCGCGGGGTCTTGCGAAAGTGTCGTGCCCTGAAGCGTGGACTCGCCCTTGAAATATCCGGTCATCAGGCTCTGGTCATGTCGGGTAATGCCCGTGCCGTTGACCGTGGCCACGCTTTGATTGGGGTAGACCCAGTTCTGCCAAATGACGGCGGTGGCGATGATAATCACCGACACCGCCACCACGACGGCCAGAACCCCGTAGGCCAGCAGGCGCTGAATCCGCTCCTTCTCGCGATTGGTCAAATGCCGGCCGAAACCGAAAATGACCGCCTTGCCATTGGGCCGGTCGTCGATCACGGCACTGGCCCGACGGTACGGCTGATGGTGGCGGCGCTGTGGCCGGCGCTGCGCCTTTGGTCCCGGCTGGGCCGGTTGCACGGGGCTACTCATCTCTCGATAAAGCGTTGGTGCTCGGCGGTGTACGGCAACAAGGCCAACTGGCGAGCGCGCTTGAGCGAGGTAGTCAGGATCCGCTGGTGCTTGGCGCAGGTGCCGGTTTTCCGCCGCGGCTCGATCTTTCCCCGCTCGCTGAGATACTTGCGCAGCCGGCCTACGTCCTTATAGTCAATCAGGGGCATATGATCGGCGCAGAATTGGCAGGCCCGACGCCGACCGGAATAGCGCTCACGACCACCGCCACCCGAATCACGGCGCGGTCCCCGGCCTGAATCGCGGCGGGGCCCACCCTCGCCGCCCCGATACCCCTCGGAGCGGGCACCCCCCTCGGGGCTTGGCGAATAACCTGGACTGCTCATAAATACACTCTTACTCCTGCTTGTAGGGTATCAGTACACATGGGGGCCCTAAAAGGGCATATCCCCTTCATCTTCCTCGAATGGGGCCGGGGCTGGGGCCGGGCGCCCACCGCCCGCGGCGGCTGGGGGACGATTGCCGTACGACGCGCTGGGCCGCGACGGCGCGGCGCCGCCGAACGAGGCGCCCTCATCAAAGCCGCCCGCACCGGCATCTTGTGCTCCGCGGCTGGACATCAACTGAATCTCATCGGCGACAACCTCAAGGGAGGTTCGCTTCTGGCCATCGTTACCTACGTACTCTCGCGCCGTAAGATTACCCATCACAAAAACGGCGGTCCCTTTTTGGACATATTGCTTCGCGAACTCGGCTCTTTGCCGGAAAACCGTGACCCGGAACCAGGTGGTAATCTCTTCTGGATTGCCGCCTGCTTGCTCGGCGCCTTGCTGACGGCGCGGGCGTTCATTCACGGCAACGGTGAACGAAACGAATTCACTACCGTCACTGGCAAAGCGAGACTCCGGCTCACGGCCGACATTACCAATGATCATGACCTTTTTCATGTTAGCCATGGCGCGCTTCTCCCTTTGCTTGCCCTACACGTCGAATGGGTTACTCGTCGGCGGCGGGTACC
>DATBTL010000330.1:0-7232 GCA_036559345.1 Chloroflexota bacterium
GGTGACCGGGAGGCGGGTAAGCATCTGAATGGCGAACTGCATCAATTGGTGAAACATCCAGGGCCCGAGCAGGCCGAGGGTGGCGAACACGGCGAGAATCTTGGGGACCAGCGACAGGGTTTGGTCGTTGATCTGGGTGACTGCCTGGAAAATGCTGATCACCACCCCAACAATCACTCCCACCGCGAGGATCGGCACGCTAAGCTCCAGGGCAACCATCATCGCGTTCTGAAGAATGCTGAAGACGTCCGCCTGACTCAAGAAATCCACTCCCCGCCGGTACGCCGAGATCGGGCGGAGTCCTGGACGCTCCACCGCTCACCAACACTGTAGCTACGCGGCGAGGGGTTACCCCAAGTAGAGTTCTGGGTTGCGATAGCCGGCCCCCTTCGGGCCTGACTAGAAGCGCCTTATCCGCCAGTTCGTCCCAGAAGGAGTCCGGGAGGTACGTACGCTCATCAGGGCGATTCCAGCCTCGGCATTCGCAGCCGAACAGTCCGTCGCGGGGAGAAACGCTCCACCGCTTGGGATACATTGCGGCCTTCCGTTGCATAATACAGCGGACATCCGCCGGCGGAAGTGGTTGCGGATTGCACCCATAGAGAGTATGTTGGGAGCGGAAAGGAGAAGGCCATGGCCATTCTGCATGTACGCAACGTGCCTGACGATCTGTACAGCCTCTTACAGCAACGCGCCGAGGCGGAACGCCGTTCACTGAGCGCCGAAGTAGTCGTACTGCTCCAGCAGGCAATAGTCCAGCCACGCGCCTATAATCCTGTTGCCTATGCCGATCTGTTCCAGCGGATTGCGCGAGAGCGCGCGACCCTGGAAGCCACGCACGGCCTCCTTCCCGACAGCGTGGCGGATATCCGCGCCGACCGGGCACGGAACGAGTGAGCACACCGGCGGCGCCGCCGGTGTTCCCGGCAGCCTGCGTGGTCGATGCTAGTGTCCTGATCAAACTTTTCTTACCGGAACAGGATTCAGATCTGGCGATGGCGCTCTTCGAGATGCCATTGATCGGCACCGTGGTTCGTGCCGCGCCGGACCTAATCTATCTGGAGTGCGCGAATATCCTACGCACGCGAGTCCATCGCGGTCTGCTGACCGTGGACGATGCTCGCGCACGGGCGATACAGTTAGCGGCGCTTCCTCTCGCCTGGTATGCCACGCCGCCGTTGTTGACCACTACCATCAACCATGCGTTGAATTGGCGGATCAGCGCCTACGATGCCGCCTATGCGGCGCTGGTCGATACGTTGGAGGCGCCGCTCATCACCGCCGACAGCGTTCTCGCCGGCAAGCTTAGCGGCGCCGGGATTAGCGTGCTTGACCTGGCGAGTTTCCGCTAGCCGGCATTCCGTCTCCAGACAAAGGGCGTACACCGCGCCGCCTTATTCGGTGGCGCATCGAAGAATTGTGGTGGGCGGCCCGTGCTGGGAGCGCGAGCGTCTCGCTCGTCCCCGGAGATCCCGGCGACGGAGACGAGCCGGGCGCCCGCTCGCGGGTGTCTCGCGCTCCCAGTTGGGGTCGTTCCGTGGGCCGGGTTCCCAGGCGGTCGCGCTGCTGAGTACCGGAGATCACCATTCTTCGGTGCGCCGCCTTATTCGGACCCGGGGAATAGCAGCCGCGAAGGGGTGGTACACTGGAAGCGCCGCGGGACAGGCCGATTCCCGCGCGGAGACTGGCGACGAACAGGAGGGCATATCCATGGGTGCGCAACTGGCGCCAATCTGGCTGCATGACGATACCGAGGAGGATCTGGTGGGAGCCGATTGGCATCAGGAAGCGATCGTCGGCAGCGTCGATGGCTTGCGGGACCATGCCGAGACGGAGGGACTGCCCTGGCATGTGGGCAATCAGCTGCCGCTGGCGGCCCGGAAGCCCGATGGTACGCGGTGGCGCCCATCACCCGATGTGATGGTTCATCTCACCGCTGGTCCCGCACCACGCGAGGAGATGTCGCTTCGCGCGGATGGCCTGCCCGCGCTAGTGATTGAAGTAGTCAGCAAATCGACCTGGCGCTACGACCAAGATCTGGTCCATGGCAAAGCCTGGGGCTATCTTGCGCTCGGTATCCCCGAGTTGTTGCTGTTCGACCCGAGCGGCGAGTTTCTGGATCCGCCATGCCAGGGCTGGCGCCTGGAGGAGGGGACGCCACAACCTTGGCGGCCAGACGCCGAGGGCCGGTTCCACAGCGCCCTGGGAGTTACTTTCCAGGTCGAAGGCATGCGCCTGCGCGTGCTGGACAACCGAATGCGGCCAATTCCCTTCCGCCATGAGAAGACGTCCGCGATGGCCAACCACAGGCGCGAGCTTGAGCGACAGCGCCAAATGCAAGAGCAAGAGATTGAGCGGCAGCGCCAAATCATTACCGAGCGAGATGCCAGAATCCAGCGCCTGGAGGCGGAGTTGGCCGCGCTCCAAGGCAACAACGACGACTAGCCTTCTCGGAACACTGCCCGCGTCGCGTTGAGTGTGGCCTCGATATGAGGCGCCTCGATCCCATAGTGGGTGACCATTCGCATCAGCGAACGGTCGAACTCGGAGGCCAGCACGCCCCGCGCCGCCAGACCCTCGAGGATCGTCATTGGCGAGCGACCGCTTTGACTCACGCTAAAGACCACGATGTTGGTCTCCACGCTGGCCAGATCGAGAGTGATTCCGGGAATGGAGGCCAGGCCCTCGGCCAGGCGGCGGGCCAGCGCGTGGTCCTCGGCCAACCGATCCACCATGTGATCGAGGGCATAGAGGGCGCCGGCGGCAATGAGCCCCGCCTGGCGCATCCCGCCGCCCATCATCTTCCGCCAGCGGCGCGCCCGATCGATCCAGTCCGCGTTGCCGCACAATACGGAGCCGACCGGGGCCGCCAGCCCCTTGGAGGCGCAGAAGGTGACGCTGTCCACATCCTCGACCAGAGCCGACGCCGGCACACCCAGGGCAACGGCCGCGTTGAACAAGCGGGCGCCGTCCAGATGGACGACCAGGTCATTCTCGCGCGCCAGCTCACGCACCTGGCGCATATAGGCGGGACGGAGTACCACCCCGCCCCGGCGGTTATGGGTATTCTCCAGACAGATCAAGCGGGTGTAGGGATTGTGGAAGTCGGTGCGGTCACGGAGCACCGCCTGGATACCGGCCAGGGGCAGAGTACCGTCAGCCTCCGTGGCAACCGTGCGGACCTGTACGCCGGCCAGGGTAGAGGCGCCTCCGACTTCATAGTGGAGGATGTGCGCCTGATCACCCACCACGATCTCGTCACCTCGGGTCGCATGGGTGAGCACGGCCACCAGATTACCCTGGGTGCCGCTGGTGACGAAGAGGCCCGCCGGCTTCCCCAGCAGTTCCGCCGCCCGCGCCTCCAGGCGGTTAATGGTGGGATCCTCGCCGTAGACATCATCGCCCAGTTCCGCCTCGTACATGGCGCGGCGCATCTCGGGCGGGGGCAGCGTCACCGTATCGCTGCGCAGGTCAATGATCTCGCTCACCGGTCGGCCCTTCCTTTTTGGGTGCGTCAGGAGAGCGGATGGCTGCCCTCCCGGAGATGATTGTAACGGGTTAAGCGCCCTTGGCAGGCAAAGACTATGCCGGGACGGAGGCCACCGCATCCTCCAGGCGCTCTAGATCCCGACGCGCGCCCAGGCGGAGGAAGATGGCTTGTGCTTCCTCCCACCGCTTACGAGCCCTGGCGGAGTCCGCCATCCCGACATGGAGCAGCCCCTCCAAATGCAGCAACCGCGCCTCGGCGTAGGGATACGGCATGGCCCGCGCCAGGGCGATCCCTTCCTCCAGGCTGCTCGCGGCGTCCTCCCAGCGTTCCCGGCGCAGCGCAATCATGGCGCGCACCCGCAGCGCCTCCACCATTGCCAGCCGCATGTTTTCGGGCCGGGCCCGGGCGAGCGCCTGCTCCACGGTATCGGCGGCCAAAGCCAACCGGCCCAGTTCCAGGTAGGCCCAGGCCAGAATGGGCAGGAACATGGTCACGTCGCATTCCTCGAGGCTGGGCCGATCGAGCAGCGGAATCAGGCGGTCATGGGCGACGAGCGGACGGCCCTCCAGGATGTCGATCGTGGCCATGGTGACGGCGGCCCATCGCAGCGCCTGCAAGTCCCCGCTCCGTTCGCTCAGCTCGATTGCCTCCTGGACCACCGCGGCCGCGGCCGGCAAATTGCCCTCGGCCAGGGACAAGCGCCCCAGCAAGATCAGAGAATAGGCCGAATACCACGACCGATCCACCTCACGGCTCAACGCCGGCGCCCGATCCAGATCGGCATGGGCTGCCGTCCAATCGCCATCCAGGACCGAAAGCCAGCCGCGTACGGCCAGGGTCAATGACAGACTGGCTGGGTTTGCCAATTGTTCGCCAACCGCCACGGCGTGATCAATAGAGCGTCTGCCGGCCGCGAAGTCGCCCCGCAACGCATGGATATAGGCAAGGTCGCGAAGGGTCGACAGCAGTCCAAGATAGTCACCCACCGCCTCAAGGAGGGGAAGGACGTCTTGGCCCGCCTGAAGCGCCTCCTCAAGCTGCCCGAGTAGTTGCAGCAGGTTCGCCCGATTCGAGGCGGCCCGCGCCAGTGTGCGATCGTCGCCGCCGGCACGGGCAAGTTCAGCCGCGTGATTGACGGCAACCAACGCCTCGGCGTAGCGTCCGGTGGTGATCAGTAGCGCTCCCACCGTCAAGTGGAGTGCCGGGATGACTGAGAACGATCCGATCCGCTCAAGATGCCCCAGTAGCGACCGCAGATGGGCAATACCGTCTTCCGGAGTGCCGCGCTGGGCATGTCCTTCGGCGATGGCCAGCGAGACGCGCCCCAGGCTTTCCATATCCCCCGCGGCCTGATACCAGCCCAAGGCGGGTGTGAGCATCCTCATCGCATCGTTGTAGCGTCCCATGGCGCCAAGGATCCCGCCCAACTTCTCCCGGAGCCGCGCGGCCTCCGCCATGCGCCCCAGGGTCTGAAGCTGATCGAGGGTCTCGCGGTAGCGGCTCTCCGCCGCGCCCGCCGCGCGCTGACTCCAGGCATGGTCGCCCGCCTGCTCGAGATAGTGCACTGCCTTATCCGGCTCGTCGCCGCGAGCGAAATGGTGGGCGAGCTGCTCCGCCGGGACGCCGGTGGGGAGGCGCTCCAGGGCCTCGGCCAGACTGTGGTGCAGCGCCGCGCGCTTCGCGGCGCCCATGTCGGCCTCCACCACCTCACGGATGACATCGTGGGTGAACTGATACCCATCGTTCCCATCCTCGATCAAGAGACGCGACCGGCAGGCCGCCTCCAGCCCAGCCAGCACACTCTCCCCTGCCTGGGCCACCGTAGCCGCTAAAAGGGTACGCGGCACTCGTCGACCGCCGATCGCCGCCGCGTCCAGTACCTGCCGAGCCGCCTCCGGCAGCAGGGCTACTCGCTGGCGTACGCCCTGCACCAGATCCCAGGGGACACTCTCCAGGTCGCCGGCCGAGATGGACTGCGCGTAGCTCACCAAAAAGAAGGGCACGCCTCCCGCGCGCTCCAACGCACGATCCGCCGTGGTCCGCTCCTCCTCGGACCAGTCGGCCAGTAGGTCATCCAGCAGCCGGGCCGCGTCATCGTTCGCCAGGGGCCCGAGCGGCTGGCGGCGGATCAATCCCGCGTGAGCCAGATCAGCCACCAACATGCCCAGTGGGTCCGCCGGTCGCATCTCCGTATCGCGATACGCGCCTACAATGCGGAGCGGCAGGGCTGGTTTGCGCGCCAGGGTATTCACCAGATCGAGCGCGTCCGGCCCCGCCCACTGCACGTCATCCAGGATGAGCAGGGTGCCGGCTGGTCCGGCCACGTTGACTAGCAGGCGCTCCACCGCCGCGTAGATCAGCCGCCGCTCTTGATCCGGCTGCCAGGGAAGGGTGTCCGGCTCGTTGAACCGCTCCGCCAGCACGGGCAGGAGCCGCGTCAGCCAGGCGCAGCCCGCCAGATCCATCCGGCGCCGTTCCGGCGGCATGGTCCGGATGTAATGGGCCAGGGCCTCAACGAGCGGTGCGTAGGGCTCCTGCCCTCCGCGCCGCTGACAGCCGCCGGCCAGCACGCGCCAACCGCCGGCCATGGCTTCCGCGGCCAGCGCATGCAAGAGACGGGTCTTGCCAATGCCCGGCTCGCCCGCCAGGAACAGGACCGGTGGGCCCGAACCTTTCTCGCTTCCATCCCGGAGAAAGCGGCGCAGGACGCCCAATTCGGCTTCCCGCCCAACCAATGGCGTCGGCGCGTTCACGGGGGACAGCGGGAGCAGCGCGGCCAGATGCGCGGCGCCCGCCGGAGCGGAGCGTGCATGCGCGGCGGCCAAAAATGCCGTGGTGTCGTCGGGCGAGAGCCCCAGCGCCTCGGCCAGCAGTTCGAGAGTAGCCCGTCGCGGACGGCGGCGCATGCCCCGCTCGAGATCCTGGAGACCGCGCGTGCTGACCCGCGCTCGTGCGGCCAACTCCTCCTGGGTAAGACCGGCGGCGAGACGGAAATTCTTGAGCAGCCTGGCAAACCGGGACGGGATCACGTTACCACGCCTTGTTTCCTCCCAATGCGACTCATCATGGCTGCTGTCAGCATAGCACGACGCGAGAGGGCGAGAACGCCGGCGGGACGGCGAAAATGTGGGTAAAAATGTGTCTTGCGTGTGGTGTAGGCGCGCGCGAACCGCCAGAGTGTAGGGCAAAAGCGTCCCCATGGGAAGCAGCATGGGCGTGATGACGCGCGCTTATCAAGAGGAGACAGGTACCATATGAGTCAATCGCATGCGTATACCCGAATCGCCAAGGCAACTCGGGTCCAGGCGATCCAGCCCCGCCAATCAGCAGTCGCCAGTCCAACTCCCCACGCGGCGGGCGTCACGCCCACTCAGGCCATGATCCTTCAGCTGCAGCGGACGGCGGGCAACGCGGCGGTGAACGCCATGCTGCGCCAGTACGCTCAATCCAGGGATGCCGGCTCCACGGGCGGCGTACGGGGACAGCAACCACGGGCGGTCCAGCGCGCGGTCACGCCACTCCAGCGCCGAGCGGGCGCCCCGGTTTCCGTGCAGCGCTGGCCCACCACCACGCCAACCCTGGACTGGAGCCAAACCCAGAGCATTACCACGCTCCAGAGCGGCCAACCGGTGCTCTTCTTCAAGGACCAAACGGATCCACCGGTGGTGGTGAAGGCCGAGGACGCGCCATACGGCCTCACCCAGATGAATGCCATCATGCATAAGCAGGTCCATGGCACCGC
>DATBTL010000331.1:0-7810 GCA_036559345.1 Chloroflexota bacterium
ATGGGTCTGATCCGTATTCTGGCCCACATGAGTTCAGCTGGCGAGATGGCATCCTCCATTGCCGTGGCGTTCACCGCGACCCTCTATGGGGTGGGCTCGGCCAACCTGTTCTGGCTGCCCCTGGCCACGAAGCTCAAGCGCCGCTCGGCGATCGAGGGCGAAACGGCGGCCCTGATCGTGGACGGGGTAGCCGCCATTCAAGCGGGCGATAATCCGCGGATCGTGCAAGAGAAGCTGGCCGGCTATATTCTTCCCGCCAAGGGGAAGAAAGCCGCCAAGGACGCCGCCGCGCCAGCCGGCGCCCCGAGCCCCGCCAAGGCAGGGGCCTAGACCGATGCGCGCCAAAAAACCGAAGGTCGTGAAGGAGAATAGCGAGCGCTGGCTCCTGACCTACTCCGACTTGATCACTCTGCTGATGATCTTTTTTATTCTGCTCTACGCGATGTCCACCACCAACGCGCGGAAGTTTCAGGATCTAACGGGCGCCCTGCAACAAGCCTTTAACAACGGCCAGTACCAGGACGTCACCCTGGGCGGCAGCCCCGGCAACCCGCACACCCTCTCCGGTACCGCCCCAGGCAAGGCGGCCAAGATCAAGGTTCTGCCCAAGACGCCCACCCTATCCCAGATCTCCAAAATGATTGGCCTGCCCACCTCGGTGTTGACGGTGAGCCGTTCGCGAGAAGGGGTGGTTCTCAGCCTGGGCGGAAGTTTCCTCTTCTATCCCGGCGATACCCATCTCAAACCGGAATCCTCGTACCTGCTCTCACGCGTATCCAACGTGCTGGGCAGATTGCCGAACACCATCCGCATTGAAGGAAATACCGATGCCCAGGGCGGCTCGACCTCTTTTTCCTCAAGCTGGGCTCTCTCCGCCATGCGCTCGGTCTCCATCGTGGAATACCTGAGCACAAAAGGAGGGATAGCGCCCAAAAGGCTACAGGCGGAGGCCCTGGGCGAGTACCACCCTGTCGCCCCGAACACCACCCCGCAAGGGCGGGCAAAGAACCGCCGCGCCGACATCGTCATCCTGTACCCCTAGCGGAAACGGAGCGCGCGATGCCTGACGCCCTGTCACAAAACCAAATAGACGCGCTGCTCGCCCAGGCAATTGGGGGAACCGAGGGCGACCCAGCGGGCAAGGAACGTTTCCGCTCGATCCGAAGCTATGACTTCCGCCATCCGAGCAAGCTGTCCAAGGAACAACTGCGCACCCTGCAAATGGTGTTCGAGAGCTACTCGCGCACCGTGGGGACCGCCCTATCGTCGGTCCTCCGCTCCCAGGTGCATATCGCCCTGGTCTCGGTGCAGCAGGCCATATTCGATGAATACGCCCGCGGGCTGCCGGCTACCACCCTTTTGCATCTCGCCTCGGTCGAGCCCCTGCCGGGGAACATCATCTTTGAATACGATCTTGGCACGGCCTTCCTGATGATGGACCGTTTACTCGGGGGCATTGGCAAGGCGCCGGCTCATGAGCGCGAAGTCACCGACATCGAGACGATCCTGCTCCAGACCATGGCCGGCACCTTCATCGAGAGTTTCTCCGAGGCGTGGCAAAGCATCGTTCCCATCCAGACCAAGTTGCTCCGCCTGGAATATACGCCCCGCTATTTGCAAACCGTTCCCATGAACGAGCCGGTCGTGTTGATCCTTTTCGATCTGCGGGTCATGGAGCGGCAAACCACCATGAGCATGTGTATTCCCTACTCGGTATTGGAGCCAATCGCCGCCGACCTCAATGTTCAATCGATGTTCATGGCCGCCCAGAAGGAAGGCTCCGAGGTAGAAAGCGCGGACGCGCCCAGCCGTCTCCGGCAAGTGACCATCCCGCTGGTGGCTATGTTGGGATCGACCACCCTCAGCCTGGGCGTGATCAACGATCTGCAAGTGGACGATGTGATTCGCCTGGATGGTCTGGCCACCGAGCCGATCATCGTATCGGTGAACAAGAAGCCAACCTTTGTCGCCCGGCCCGGACTGGCCCGTCAGGGCATGGCGGTTCAGGTCCTGGGCGTATTACCGGATGAGGATGCATGACGATGATGGATACCGCGCCCGCGTACCTTGAAAGCCCCGCCGCGAGCCAGGCATACCTTACCCTGCAGCGCGCCGCCCAGGATGTGCTGAGCGGGATCATCGGCAGGCATCCGACCGTGACCTTCCTCGGGCGCCGGCCGGTTCCCGCCAACAACCTGGCCCAATCCGGGAAGAACGTGCTGGTCGAATTGCAGTTCGAGCAGCCAAAGGATATCCATCATAGTATTCTCCTCCTGGCCGACGACGCCGATCTGGCCCGCCTCTTCGGCCTGGGCAAGGACGATGACGGTGAGGAGGTGCTGACCGCCGAGGCGCTGCTCAGCCTCGGCGACATGTTCAGTTCCTTCCTGGACGCGATCGCCGGCGAGCTGCCCTGGCTCTCGCCCGCCCCCCGTGCCTGGTTGGCGAACCTGGAGCCGATTAACGCCGACACGAGCGGCAATACCCGCTTTGACCTCCCCGCCGGGCTCGCCTCGGAAGAGATCCTGCACGAAATCGTGGTCTCCATCGCCATGAGCGCCGAAGAGTCCTGCGCGCTTCTGGTGGTGATCGGCGAAAAGGGTGAGCAAGCATTGTTGGGACTCAACGCGGCTCCGCCCATCCCGGCCCCGCGCCCGGCGCCCGCGGCGGCCCCAATGCCGGTGCAGGCGCCTTCCCCGCCCTCGGCGGCCGCGCGGCCGGCCGGCAACGTGCAAAATGCCGCTTTCAGGCCGTTGGCGGTCGAACAGCCCACCGGCCGAAGCAGCAGCATCGATCTGATCCGCGACGTGCCGCTCAAGGTGACGGTCGAATTGGGCCGGGCATCCCTGACGGTGCGCGAGATCCTCGCTCTTGGCGCCGGATCGGTGGTCGAGCTGGACCGGCTGGCCGGCGAGCCGGTGGATGTCCTGGTGAACGATCGGATGATCGCGCGCGGCGAAGTGGTGATCGTGGATGAAAGCTTTGGGGTCCGGATCACGGACCTGGTGAAATAGGTCGATTGATGAGGAAGAAGATGAAAGCTCGTCGCCCGCGTCTCCTGCTCTGGCTGCTCTCCGGCTCCTGTATCCTGTGGATGGCCGGCGTGACTGCCGGAGCGCCCGTCGCCGCGCGGGGAATTGGGACCGGCTCGGTCCCGACGCCGGTCTCCGTGGCGCCAACCCATCACGAGAGCGCCGCCAGAATCGCTTTTCATGTGGTCGCCGCCACCCGCCTTACCATCGCCACCGCTCCTCCGGCGCCGGTTCCGGCCACCGTATCACATGCGAGCCCGGTCCTGCACCTGACTCCCTATACGCCGATAGCGACCGGCGGCAGCCAGTCATTCGATGCCGGAACCATCACCGGCCTCGCGATCAAGTTCGCGATCGTGCTCGGGCTCCTGTTCATTGTCTTGCGCGTTCTGAAGGCGATCCTGCCCAAAATGCAAGGCGGCGGCAAGGGAGTCGAAGGCGCGCTGGTGCTGCACAGCGAGTCGATCGGCGACAAGCAACGCATCGTGTTGCTGGACCTCCACGGCCAGTTGGTCGCGGTCGGAATTTCCGGCGGCGCTATCAGTCCCCTCGCCACCATTGACCAACCGGACGCGATGGAGTCGCTCCGGGCCCGCTACTCCTCGATCAACCAGGCAGTCCCTGGGTACAGGGAAAGCACCGAACAACCCCCGATTGGCCATTCGTTCGCCGAGGCGCTCAAGCGGGCCGGGATCGTCGGCCAGCGCCAGACCGGCGCGCCCCCCGCTCCCCGCGCCGTGCTGACCATCCCGTTCCTCCAGCGAGCGGCGGCGAGCCGTGACGCGGGCCCGGCGAAGGCCGCCGCTCCCCGCCCGCCCCGTCCTGGACGAAGCCCACGCCGCCAGGCGACCAGTCAGGCCGCGACGGAGCCGGTGCTGCTCGATGCCCTGGAAGCCATGCGTTCGCTTCGCCAGAAGGTTGAGAGTTCATGAACATTCCCAGCATCACGATTGGGGCCGGCCACGGGGCAAACGGACTGGGCAGCGCGGTCCAGGTTCTGCTGCTGATCACCCTGATCACCCTGGCCCCCTCGTTGGTGATCATGCTCACCGCGTTTACCCGAATCATCGTGGTGCTGGGCTTCGTGCGATCGGCGATCGGCATTCCCCAAACCCCGCCCAACCAGGTGCTGACCGGCCTGGCGATCTTCCTGACCTTCTTCATCATGACCCCCACCATGAACACGATCAACACCACGGCGTTGCAGCCACTGCTGGCCAACAAGATCTCGCAAAGTGAGGCCCTCAATCGAGCCCAGGTACCGATCCGGGCCTTCATGTTCAAGCAAGTCCGCCAAAGTGATTTGTCGCTGATGGTCTACGCGGCCCGCGAGGCGCGGCCGCGGACCCAGGCCGACGTGCCCACCCTGGTACTGATCCCCGCCTTCATCTTGAGCGAGCTGCATACGGCCTTCCAGATCGGCTTTATGATTTTCCTTCCCTTTCTGATCATCGATATCGTGGTCTCCAGCGCCCTGATGGCCATGGGTATGATGATGTTGCCGCCGACCAGCATCTCGCTGCCCTTCAAGTTGCTACTGTTCGTGATGGTGGACGGCTGGCACCTGGTCGTGCAGTCGCTCATCCTGGGGTTTCACTAATAGGGATGCGCCTCGTACGGTGACGAGATCTCCCAGGATGGGGCAGTCCTCGCCGAAACCGGGCATGCCTACCTCCTCTGATATCCTTGTCTTTGTCCGCCCAATCGGCCACCCTAAGATCAGAAGCGCCTTCAAGGCGCACGCAGTGATGTGGAAGCACATGATCAGGCGGGTCATTGGCAACGATCAGTAGATCACGCGACGGCGGGAGCGGGTACGAATGACCCCAGGGACGGTCGTGAACGGGCGTTACCGCCTCCTCGCCATCCTTGGGGACGGCGGGATGGCTCGCGTGTTCCGGGCCGAGGATACACGCTTGCGGCGCATTGTCGCGCTCAAGACCATGCTCCCGCGGTATCTGGACCAGCCCGCGTTCGTGCAACGGTTCGAGCAAGAAGCGCGATTGGCCGCCGGCCTGTCGCACCCCAACATTGTTGCCGTGTACGACGTGGGCAGCGATGGGACGACGCCCTTTCTCGTGATGGAATACGTGGAGGGCGGATCCCTCAAGGCGCTCATCGCGCGTTCGGGCCCGCTGCCCATGCCGCGTGTGCTGCCCCTCATGGATCAACTCGGCGGCGCGCTCGACGCGGCCCACGCTCATGGGGTGATCCACCGCGATATCAAGCCCGAAAACATTCTGCTTACGTCGTCGGGCCAGATTAAAGTGACCGATTTTGGGATCGCCCGCGCCCTCACGGGGCCGCGACAGACCGCGACCGGCATGATGCTCGGCTCCGTCTCCTATGCCTCGCCCGAACAGGCGCAAGGACAGGACACCTCCGCGGCCTCTGACCTGTACAGCAGCGGCGTCGTGCTCTACGAATTGCTCACCGGACAGCCACCGTTCGCGGCCGACACTCCGCTCGGCGTAGCGATGCAGCACGTCACGCAACCGCCCGCGCCGCCGAGCGTGCATGTCCCGGCCGTCCCGGCCGCCGTGGACGAGGTGGTGCTGCGGGCCCTGAGCAAGGATCCGTCCGGACGGTTCCCCTCGGGAGCGGCGATGGCCAGGGCCCTCGCACTCGCCGCCGCTCCCCCATCAATCCACGGCGCCCCCACCCTGCGCATGGCGCGGGCCACGCCGCCGTTCCAGGCACGGTGGATTGCAAGTCTGGTGAAGCCGCTCGGATGGGCCGCTGGGACGCCGCTCCACGCCACGAAGAATGGCGGCGCCGCGGCGATCCGGCGCCTGAGACTCTGGCCCCTCCTGGTCCTGCTCCTCTTACTGGGCGGGAGTGGTGTCTTCGCCGCGGTCCATGGATGGGGACAGGGCGCGGCGGAATCGAAGAGCCCGCCTCCCGCCGCGGCGCCGACCGCCAGGCGCGTCCTCGAGCACCCGGTCGCCGTCGCGACGCGGCGGCCGGCTAGCAGCGCGGTCCCCGTGCCCACGGCCAGTCCCACCTTAACTCCCCATCCCGTCGCGACAGCGACCATAGCGGCACCCCCCTCCGCCACGGCCATGGCGTCTCCGACCGCCACGGTGGAAGGCGTTTCGGCTTCCCAAGCGGGCGGAGCGCCACCGCTGCCGGCGACGGCCAGTCTGCGCGTCACCGCGGGAGCCGGGGCATTGAACGTCGCCATGACCCTCCAGCATGTGCCGACCGGAGCCGCGGTCGCCGCGCGGTGGACTCTTCCGGACGGAACCTCCACGGTCTGGCAGGCCGGGTACGCCTACAGCACCAATCCCACGTATTGGACATACCAGCTCCTGGCCGGGCCGGGTCTCTATCAGGTCGCCGCGCTGGTCAATGGACAGGCGGTCGGCTCTCAGGACTTCACCGTGGCGGATCAGGCGTCACCGTCACCCGTGGGGAACCAGGGTGGCGACGGGCAAGGCCACGGCAACGGCAATGGCAACGGCCACGACAACGGACATGGCCACGACAAGGGCGGCGGCAAGGGCAACGACTAACGCTCTATGCCTTGGTTGGCGAACTCGTCCCAGTGACCACCCCGCCTGGGAGCGCGAGTGGTACAACCTGGATCACAAAACTCCGGTGCGCTCCTTGTGGGTGTCTCGCGCTCCCAGGATGGTGCGGTACACTACAATCTTCATGGCGCCGGCGAAGTGACCGGGCAGGCAACACGGCGGATCCTGGGAGCGCGCGTCTCGCTCGCCCCGTTGTTGGTGGCGCGAGGGATCGCCTACACGCAACCGCGAGCTAGCATCGGTTGCGGTCGCGAGGGAGTGGGAGCATGGCGAACGGGAAGCAGGCAGGAAATGGCGACGGCCTGGGCTTCGAGGAGAAGTTGTGGGCGGCGGCCGACAAGATGCGCGGCCACATGGACCCCTCGGAATACAAACATGTCCTGCTCGGCCTGATCTTCCTCAAATACATCTCCGATGCCTTCACTGAGCGGCATGATCACTTGAAGCGCCTGGCCGAGAATCCGGCCAGCGAGTATTACGTCCGCGAGGAGCGCGCCCGCTACGAGGTGCTGGAGGATCGCGACGAATACCTGGCCGAAAACGTCTTCTGGGTGCCGCAAGAGGCGCGCTGGTCCGCCTTGCAGGCGCAAGCGAGGCAACCGACGATCGGCAAGCTGATCGACGACGCCATGACGGCGATCGAACGCGAGAACCCTGCCCTCAAGGGGGTGTTGCCCAAGAACTACGCCCTGCCCACCCTGGACAAGCACCGGTTGGGCGAGCTGATCGACCTGGTAGGGACGATTGGGTTGGGCGACCAGGCCAGCCGCTCAAAGGACATTTTGGGCCGGGTGTATGAGTACTTCCTCGGCCGCTTCGCCGGGGCCGAGGGGAAAGGCGGCGAATTCTACACCCCGCAATCGGTGGTTCGGCTGCTGGTGGAGATGATCGAGCCCTACAAAGGGCGGGTCTACGATCCCTGCTGCGGCTCGGGCGGCATGTTCGTGCAGAGTGAGAAGTTCACCGAGGCGCACGGCGGGCGGATCGGCGACCTCTCGGTCTACGGCCAGGAATCGAACGCCACCACCTGGCGTCTCTGCAAGATGAACCTGGCGATCCGGGGCATAGAGGGCAATCTGGGCAGCCACAACGCGGACAGCTTCCATGACGATCTGCACAAGGACCTGAAGGCCGACTACATCCTCGCCAATCCGCCGTTCAACATAAGTGACTGGGGCGGCAATCGGCTGCCGCTCGATATGCGTTGGCGGTACGGCGTACCCCCGGTGGGCAACGCCAACTTCG
>DATBTL010000332.1:0-1635 GCA_036559345.1 Chloroflexota bacterium
TCGAGGTCGGCTGCGGCGGCGGACTCCTGGCCGAGGAGATCGCCGGCCTCGGTTTCTCCGTCACCGGCATCGATCCGTCCGAGCCTTCCCTGGCCATCGCCCGCGCCCACGCCGCCCGTTCCGGGTTCAATATCGACTATCGGACGGGGGTTGGCGAGCGGATTCCCTTTCCCGACTCTTCCTTCCCCGTGGTTCTGTGCTGTGATGTATTGGAGCATGTGCAAGATCTCGACGTGGTGATCGCGGAGATTGCCCGCGTGCTCGCGCCAGGTGGAGTGTTTCTCTACGATACGATCAACCGCACCTTGATTAGCAAGCTGATTGTGATCAAGGTGACGCAGGAATGGCGGGCCACCCGCTTCGTCCCCCCCGATCTGCACGACTGGCGCCTGTTTATCAAACCGGCGGAGATGCAAGTCGCGCTGAAAAGGCATGGCTTGACCAACATCGAGACCACCGGACTGATGCCCGCCGCCGGCCCCCTCACCGTGCTGCGGGCGGCGCTCGGGTTTCGGAACGGGAAACTGAACTTCGGGCAACTGGGGCGCCGACTCGCCTTCCGCCGCACCCGCTTGCTGGCCTGCTCCTATATGGGATACGCCCGTAAACCAGTACTTTCCACCCAGCCAGATCCATCGAATAGCCCTGGCGCCGAGATCGAATTAGCGGGATCATAGAGATGGGCCGACCGCCGGTGAAGCGGTGGCCCGGCAGGGCACTGGTGAAGGGCAGCATGGCGGCACACGACAAAACCTCCAGCGCGCTGAAGGCATCAGCCATCTCAGCGCCTCCGTCCGAGCAACCGGACGCGGCCACCGCGTATCCAGAAGCCGCGCCAGAGCCTCGCAACTACGCCTATCGCGGATCCCTGGTGTGGAAGCTGAACTACTTCTGGCTGGCGGTGATCGTGGCCATCCTGGTGGGAGGAAACGTAGCCGCGAGCGGTCACTACCGTGACCTGTGGTCCTCCTGGCGGGGCACGGTGATGATCGTCCTTTCCTTGACCATGGTTGGCTGGTATCTGGCGCTCGTCACCGGCAGTTTGCAAAGGGGCTGCCCATGGCCGTTGCCGAGGCGCGTCTGGCGAATCTGGTTAGGGTCCGGGTTCGCGATTACGGGGGGATTGCTGGCGCTCGACCAGGGCTTTGTCGGCCTCACCTACGCACTGATAGGATGCAGCCTGGTCGTGCCGCTCCGAGAGTCGTGGCTCCCAGTCAGCGTTGCCATCGCGATGTCCGGGTGGGGCCAGGGGATCAGCCTGCCGTCCGGCGCGGGGCATTCCTGGGGCGACACGCTGGGATCAGTCGGGAACATTGCTCTGAGCCTGGGCATTGTGTTTGCCTTCAGCGCCCTGTTCAGGGAGCGGCTCCAGCGTGAGATGCTGTTCCGCCAATTGAGCCGGACACACCAGCAGTTGCGGGCAACGGCGGCGCTGGAGGCAGACATGGCTACCCTGCGCGAACGGAACCGGCTCGCCCGCGAGATGCACGACAGCCTCGGCCATGCCCTGGTCTCGATCGCGATCAAACTGGAGGCGGCCCGGCTCCTCAACGCGGTGGACACGTCACGGGCCAACACGGAACTGGAGGAGACGGCCGCCCTGGTGCGCTCCACCATGACCGACTTGCGCCACTC
>DATBTL010000333.1:0-2314 GCA_036559345.1 Chloroflexota bacterium
CGGATCATGGGGATGATCTGGGGATGGATGGTCGGCTCACCACCAGAGAATTGCACCACCTCGGGATGGCCCTCGGTCCGTACGAAGTCGTCCAGGATCCCCTCGACCTCCGCCAGGGTCAAGGAAAAGCCGGCCCCCGCGCTGGCGAAACAGAGCGGGCAGTCCATGTTGCAGGCACTGTTTACCTCGATGATCCCCAGGCAGGCATGTTGCTGGTGGTCCGGACAGAGGCCGCAATCGTGAGGGCAGCCGTGTTCGACGGCGCTGTTGAAGGCCAGGGGGATGGTGCCGGGCTTGTTGAACCGAGCGGCGGCAAGGTATGCCTGGGCATCGCCGTAGACCAGCGCCTCCACCACTCCGTGGTCGGGGCAACGCTTCCGCATGATCACCTTGTTGTCCCGCAGGAGAATCTGGGCATCGATCACGCGCCGGCACTCCGGGCAGATGGAGCGGGTCAGCTCGAAGAAGATCGCGTCGCGGTCTACTTTGGTCCGTCCGTTGGGCGCTAGCGCCGATGTGGTATCCAGCATGCTGCCCCTCTCCCCTCGTGTACGACTCTGTTAGCGAATTGGATCAACCACCAGCTATGCCATCCTCTGGGACGCGAGCATCTTGCTCGCCCCGCCGGTCACCAGTACGGGGCGAACAAGATGCTCGCGCACCCAGGCAGTTTCGTCATTTGGCTCTAGCCTGCGCGGCGCACCACCACGCGCAGCGGTCGGCGCGCCAGTTTATAGAGTGGCCATTGGCCATAAAAGTCTAGCGCCGCTTGCTGGACCGTCATAGCCAGCGTGGGGTACACATGGATCGTATCGGCGAGCGCGCGTACGCTCAAGCCACGCCGCATGGCCAGGGTGACCTCCTGAATCAGCTCGCCCGCCTGTGGGCCTACGATATGGCAGCCCAGGATCCGCCCGCGCCAGGGGGTAACGATCAGCTTGACGAACCCGTCCGTCCGTCCTTCCGCCAGGGCCCGGTCGGTATGGGCGAACTCGGCCCGGAGCACCAGCACCTTGCCGTGGGCGCGCCTGGCCTCGGCCTCGGTCTGTCCCACCCGCGCCACTTCCGGATCGGTAAAGGTAGTCCAGGGCATGGGCTCCAGATGAGCCTTGCTCTTCAGCGCGGGGAAGAGTGCGTTGCGTACCGCCGCCGCTGCCTGGAAGCCGGCCGCGTGGGTGAACCGGTACGGCCCGGTCACATCGCCGCAGGCGAAGATGCGCGGGGCGCTGGTCCGCAGGTAGTTGTCGATGGTGATGCCCTGTTTCAAGTTGTATGTCACGCCTGCCCGCTCCAATCCCAGGCCCTCCACGTTGGGACGGCGTCCCAGGGCCAGCAAAAGCCGGTCGCCCAGCAGGCTGCCCTCGCCGTCCTGACCGGCAGTGCGAACCTGCAGCCCCTCAGCAGTGCGGACGATCCCCACCAACCTGCTCCGCGACACGGCGATCCCCTCACGATGGAAGAGATCATGCACCGCGCGCCGGACCTCGTCATCCTCGCGGGGCAGCAGCCCACGCTCGCCAGCCAGCACGGTCACCGCGGAGCCAAGGCGGCGAAATGCCTGGGCCAGTTCCACGCCCACCGGGCCGCCGCCCGCCACGATCAGATGGTTCGGCAGTTCCCGCAAATTGAAGATCGTCTCATTGGTGAGGTAGCCGCTGTCCAGGAGCCCCTCGATGTCCGGCAGGGCCGGCGAGGAGCCGGTACAGAGAAGGAAAGCGCGCCCACGCAACCGCAGCCCATCGACGGTCAACTCGTGCGCGGAGCGGAACACCACCTCCCCAAACCGCACGTCGATGCCAAGTTTCCGCATGGTTTCGGCATCCTCGCCCCGGTAGACGGCCTGGATGACGCCTTGCACCCTATCCATCACGGCGCCCAGATCCACCGGATCCAGGTAGCCAGAGAGACCCAAGGCTCCCAGATCCCGCGTTTGGTGCGCTGCCCTGGCGCTGGCGATCAGGGCCTTGCTAGGCACACAGCCGGTCCAGAGGCACTCGCCCCCAAGGCGTTCCTTGTCCAGCAGCGCCACGCGCGCCCCGAGCTCCGTGGCCACGCCGGCGGCGATCAGTCCGGCGGACCCCCCTCCGATGACTACTAAGTCAAAGCCATCCACCGCCATGACGCCCCTCCCGCCTCAAACTGAGTCCTTCTCTCATTCAGGATAGATGCAGGGATCTTATGGATGCGAGAACCGCTATTTCCACGTTCAGGGAGAGGCTGCCAGTCATGACCCGTGCCACGGCGGACTGGAACCTTGTGGCCACTGCGTTCCTCTTTGTGTCCTCGGTCAGCGGGGTGCTACGGCCGGCCGGTA
>DATBTL010000334.1:0-2662 GCA_036559345.1 Chloroflexota bacterium
GTGGTCAGCGAGCAGAGGGCGGTGCGTCGCTCGATAATCACCGGGCGTACACCGGCCCTGGCGGCGTGAAAGGCGGTAGCCGCGCCGACAATCCCTCCGCCGATAATCACCAATTCGGCGGTCGGCGGAGGATCGGTACGATAGGGGCTGGGCGACGGATCGGCCCGCGCGCCCGGTTGGGCAAAGCCGGATCGGGGCCGATCGCGAACCATAGTGGCCATCACTGATCTCCCTCTGGACGGCTCCATGCGTCCCTGCTGCACGGCATGGATGCGCGCACCGCCATGGTACCAGGCGCGATGCGCGGTCGAGCGTATGTTATCGTAGGAGCGCGGGTCTCGAGGCCCGCTGGGCGCGGACGCCCATTCGACAGCGGCTATGGCGCTACCCTGGTGACGATCCGTGGCTGAAACGAGCGGGCCTGGAGACCCGCCCCTTACGACGGATCAGAGTTGCTATGCCGAGCCGGGATTCGCGGTACCTTGAACCGTGGCGAATCGATGGCCAGTCGGGCCATCGGCCGATAGGGAGGAGACACCATGGCCAGGGAACCGGAGGCAGGTCTGCCCGAGCATGCCCTTGAACGGCTGCGCGAAATGCGGGGCGGCGAGGGCCGGAAAGCACTCTTTACCAGCGACCTCACGGTGAGCGAGTTCCTGCTGGTCAAGGAAGCGGGATTCGATCCGCTGGGTCTGGTGGTCGGCACCAGCATCTACCATATTGGCCTCCAGGTGGCGAGGCTGCGTCAGAATATGGAGATGGATGTCCTGACCCAGGCCATGTATCACGCCCGCGAACTGGCCATGAATCGGATGGAAGAGGAAGCCCATACCCTGGGAGCGGACGGAGTCGTGGGGGTCCGCCTGGTGGTCGGCCGCTATAGCTGGGGCGCCAACCTGGCCGAGTTCAAGGCGATCGGTACCGCCGTAAAATCGCGCGACGGGCAGAGCCGGCGGCAGCCGAATGGGAAGCCCTTCACCTCCGATCTCTCGGGCCAGGATTTCTGGACCCTACTCCGGGCCGGCTATATGCCGATCTCTTTGGTGTATGGCACCTGCGTCTATCATGTGGCCCACCAATCGTTCGGCCAGTGGTTTCAGCAGGTCGGGCGGAACGTGGAGATGCCGAACTTTACCCAGGCACTCTATGACGCGCGCGAGTTGGCCATGGAGCGGATGCAGCATGAGGCGGACCACGTCGGAGCCGAGGGGGTGGTAGGAGCCAACATCTATGAAAGCACCCATAGCTGGAGCAGTCATGTGATCGAGTTCCTGGCCCTGGGGACGGCGATCAAGAGCATCTCGCCCGATCATCACATTGCCGCGCCACAGATCAACATTTCGCTCAGTTCCGATCAGCACCCGCCCTCGGTCGTTCACGCCAATCCGGTGACCCCCAGCGGTGGATGAGGTCGGATGGGCTACCCCGGAGCGCGGCAGCGGCGCCGCGCTCCCCATGAAAGAGCGGATAGAGACCATGGCGGATAGGAGGACAGGCGGGCAGGCAGTGGTGGCTGCCCTGAAGGCGCATGGGGTGGACACGGTGTTCGGGATCCCAGGCGCCCATACTCTGGCCCTGTATGACGCGCTTCGCGATGAGCCCGGCATTCGCAACGTGGTAGCCCGTCAGGAAGGCGGGGCTGGGTACATGGCGGACGGCTATGCGCGCGCCAGCGGGAAGCCGGGAGTGGTCCTCACGGTCACCGGGCCGGGCGCCACCAACGTGCTGACCGCCGTGGGCGGCGCCTACAGCGACTCCAGTCCCTTACTGGTGATCAGCAGCCAGATCCCCCGCGCACATTTGGGAAAGAGGCAGGGGTTCCTCCATGAGATGCGGGACCAGCGGGGCGCCTTCGCCGCGGTGACCGACTGGACGGCCCGCGTGGAGTCCGTGGCGGCGATCGGGCCCACCATTGACGCCGCGATGGCTCACTTCACTCAGGGACGGCCAACCCCTGCGTACATCGAGATTCCGCTCGACGTACTGGACGAGGAGGCGGATGCGCCACTGATCGGAGCGCGCCCGGTGGATCGGCCACGCACCACCGTGGACCGACGGAACCTGGAGCGGGCGGCGGCGCTGCTCCTGGCGGCCGAGCGTCCGGTGATCTACGCGGGCTGGGGAGTGGTCAGCGCCGGCGCCTCCGAGGCGCTGATTCGGCTGGCCGAAGGGTTGGGCGCCCCCGTGGCGACCAGCATCAAGGGGAAGGGCGCCATTCCCGACCGCCATCCCCTGTGCCTGGGCTGCGCCTGGGCGGCGGAGGTGCGCGAGTCGCCCGCGCTCACCGAGGCGGACGTAATGGTGGCGATCGGCACCCGCTTCACCCTCCGCACGGCGGCCTGGGGACGGGTACCGATCGCCCCCACCCTGATCCAGATCGATGTGGATGAAACGGCGCTCGGCTGTACGGTGCCGCTCGATCTTGGCCTGGTGGGCGACGCGAAGAGCTTGCTGGAGCAACTGATCGCCCTCGTGGCGGCAGGCAAACGGGAGCACAAGCGTGAGGACGCGCTCCTCGCCAGCTACCGCGAAACCATCCGGGCCCGGATCAATAGCAGCGTGGCCGAGCGAGCGCCGGTGGTCCACGAGGTGCTGACCGCGCTGGGGCGGGCGCTGCCGGACAACGCGATCGTCACCGGCGACAATTGTCTGCTATGCTTCT
>DATBTL010000335.1:0-8729 GCA_036559345.1 Chloroflexota bacterium
CGGCGCCGCCCACCGCGACGGCGATTCCCCCAACCTCCTCGGCCACCAGGGTGCCAAGCACCGCTATACCCTCCTCGACGCCAACTTCAACCCACACCGCGACCGCGACCCGTACCGCGACCGCTACCCCAACCGCGACGCCGCGCCCGGTGGCCCTCTCCATTCACCTGTCCTCTCCCGTGGCCGCCGCGGGCGACACCCTGATCCTGCAGGTGCGAACGCTTCCAGGTCTGGCGGTCAAGGCCGTCGTGCGGTATCCGTCTCTGAACCGGCAAGTGGTCGTGACCGGCAAGGCGGGGCAAAAAGGGGTGGGCCAGCTTACACTCTTACTTACCGAAAAGCCCCAGAAAGGGAGAACCAGCCTGGCGGCGGTGATCACGGTGACCGTAAGCGACCGAACTCACAGAGCTACCGCATCGAGCTCTATCACCGTGTATCCGGCGCTGGGTTTCGCGGTGGCCGCGAAGCTGGAGAAGCGGGGCGGCTCGCGGCAGGTCGCGGTCTCGGTCAGCCTTGCCCGCGCCGCCACGATCAATGTTCGTTTGCTGCTCACGGGAAAGGGACAGCGACCGATCAATGCCCGAGGGCAAGCAACGCGAGCCGGCACGGTGGTGCTCCTGATCCCGGTCCCGCCCCACCATGGCCGCGTGAGCGCGAACCTGCGAATAACCGTGCGCACACGGGAGGGAGTAACCGAGACGCGGGGATTATCCATTCCACTTGGATCGTGAATCGGTGCCCACATCCGACCCTGCTTACTCTCCCCTGAACCGCAATCCCGCGGGCTGCCATCTGATACCATGCCGGATAGAGTCTACTATTCGCGCTTCCTCTGAGAAGCGGGTTCCAAACAACCTCTACACGGACTGGTGAAGCGATGTTAGGGCGTCCCGAGTCCCACCCAGGTTCCCAGCCAGGGTGGCTCGGGGCGCCCATTGGCGCCGCGCGGCAGCGGGGCCCGAGATGAAGCTCCGCCTGATCCCCGAGGAACGGGCATTCTTTGGGCTCTTCCGCGCGGACATGGCGGCATGCAAGGCAGGGGTGGACGCCCTGGCCGCCATGCTCCACGACTTTACCCAGCCAAAAGAGAAGGCCCGCCGGATCCATGAGTTGGAGAACGACGGCGATCGGATCACGGGCGAGATTTTCGCCCTCCTCAATCGAAGCTTTATCACGCCGTTCGAGCGCGAGGACATCATCGCCCTGGGCAGCATTATCGACGACGTGCTGGACGCGGTCGATGAAGTAGCGACCATGCTCGCGCTCTATGGGATCACCCAGCCCACCGTCTATTTGTTGGAAGCCAGCACCCTTCTGGTAAGGGCCGTACAGGCTCTGGCGAGCGCGGTCGATCGACTCGAATCATTGGACGGCATGACCCCGTTCATCGACGACGTCCATCGCCTGGAAGAGGAGGGTGACGGGCTCTACCACAACGCGATTGCCGAATTATTCCTGCCTGATATGTATCCGCCGATTGAAGTCCTGAAATGGAATCGGCTCTATGACCTGATGGAGCAGGCGATCGACCGCTGCGAGGATGTCTCCAACGTTTTGCAAAACGTGGTCCTGAAGAATGCCTGAAAGGCCCCATGATCGCCGCGATTCTCCTCTGCCTGGCGGCCGCGGCCCTCAACGCCGCCTGGAACGCGCTTCTCAAGACTAGCGGGGATCCCATGGCGGTCGCCACCCGAGCGATGGGCGTCTCGGCCCTGGCCGTCACCCCGCTGGTGGCGATTGCCTGGCTCGTGGCGGGAGAGCCGGCGGTTTCGCCCAGAACCTTCGCCCTGGCGGGTGCGTCGTCCGTAGCGGAGTTCATCTATTTCCTCGGTTTAACCACCGCCTACCAGCGTGGGGAGTTGTCGGTTGTTTATCCGCTCGCCCGAGGGAGCGCGCCGCTGCTGGCGGTGCTCGCTGGGGTCGTGGTGCTGGGCGAACGCCTTACGGCCCACACCCTGGCCGGGGTCGTCCTGCTGGTCGCCGGCATCCTGATCGTGAGAACGCCGAGCCGAGCCGCCTGGAACGTGATGGTGCCGGCCCTCCTGACCGGCGCGGCGATCGCCACCTACACAGCGATCGACAAGGTAGGGACGCAGCAGGCTCCTCCCTGGCTCTATGGCTGGTTCTTATGGTGCGGCGGCGCCCTTCTCCTGGTCGGCTGGGCCGGGATGAAACATGTACGGAATACGCGGAGAGCCCCGGAACCAGTTTCTCGTCCGCCGGAGGTACCCAGCGGTCGCGTCGCGGCCGCGATCGGCGGCATGATGCTCGTCTCCTACCTCATGGTCCTGTTCGCCTTGCGTCTGGCCCCGTTGGTGGTGGTGGCGCCGCTCCGTGAGTCGGGGATCGTGTTGGTTACGGTGGTGGGGGCGTGGCGTCTGAATGAGCGCGCGGGGCTCCGACCGAGGATCGGCGGGAGCCTGGCCATTCTGGGCGGGGTGCTGATCCTTGCCCTCTAAACCACCATCCGCGTTGTGGGCCCGCGCGCGCCAATGGTACACTGCCCCTATCCCGGCAAGGGGTCGCCCCTTCGGACCGGTCTGGCGCCGCTTTTCATGTGGCGACTATCGCTTTGAGGACGCACCGTGACACGGATCATCGCCTTTGCCCAGCGGAAGGGCGGCAGCGGGAAAACCACTACCTGCCTCAACCTGGCCGGCGCGCTCGCCGAGATGGGGCGTCGTGTGCTGCTGATCGACATGGACCCCCAGTGCAGTTTGTCCGCCTCCGTGCTTGGCGTGCGCCCCGGTGAGCATCTGCTGTCGGCGGCCCTGATCCATGGCACGTCACTGGCCGACCTGGTGCGGCCCAGTGGGCTGGCCAATGTCAACCTCATCCCCGCCGACCCCAATCTGGCTCAGATTGAATTGAACCTGGGCCCCCTGGCTGGGCGCGAGCGATTGCTCCGGGATCGACTCCGGGCGGAACGGGCCCTGCTCGACGGGTACGATTACGTGCTCCTGGACGCCCCGCCACTCCTCGGCTTCCTCACCACCAACTGCCTGATCGCGGCTCATAGCTGCGTGCTCCCCCTCAATCCGCAGGACCGTGCCTCGCGCGACGCGCTGGAGGAAAGCGTGGCCAGCGTCAAGCGGGTCGCCGATGAGAGCAACTACAATCTGACGATCGAAGGGATTCTCCTCGGCCAGGTGAAGATCAACACGACCCTGGGCCGCGATGCCTGCGCCTACATGCGCCATACCTGGGGGGATCTGGTCTTCGAGCCGATGATCCCCGACAGCATCGTGGTCCAGGAAGCCCTGAATAGCCGCCAGCCCGTGACCCTCTACAGCAGGCGGTCGGCGCCGGCCCTGGCCTACCGGGCCCTCTGCCAGGCCGTGATAGCCCGCGAGATCGCCACGATCCCAGTGCTGGCCACCGATGTCGCGTCGTAAAAGCTTCGACTTCGCCATGGAGTCCGCCGGCGTACTTCCCTCGCTCGTCCGGGACGAGATCCTCCGGAAGACCCAGGATGACGGGGTCTCGGCCCTGGAAGGGGCCAAGCTGATCGCCCGCGAACGGCTCCGCCCCGATCCAGAGCAACCGCGCCGGTTTTTCGATCCGGTCGAGTTGCAAGCTCTGGCGTCGTCGCTGCTGGCCGATGGCATGCAGTCTCCCCTCACCGCCTACTACGACGACGACGATGAGGCATTCACGATCATCACCGGCGAACGGCGCTGGCGAGCCTCGGGAATCGCGGGGCTGGAGCGGCTGCCGGTCCTGGTGGTCCACCGCCCCGCTCATCCCGCCGACACCCTGGGCAAGCAGTTGGCGGAGAACCTGTTGCGCGCCGATCTCACCGAGCTTGAGAAGGCTCAGGCCCTGTCGCGGCTGCGCGACATCCAGCCCCAGACCTGGGTGGAGCTGGCCCGCCGTCACGGGCTGACCGACCGGCGCCTCCATCAAATGCTGAGCCTGCTTCACGCCCCCGAACCGATTCAGGCCGCCGTGCAAAGCGGGCGGATTAGCGGCCGCCATGCCCGCGCGATCGCCCGCCTCCCCCAGCCGCTCCAGATGGAAATCCTGGCCCAGGTGATCGCCGGAGCCCTCTCGGCCCGCGCCACAGAGGAATTGTGCCGCCACTTAGCTCCTGGCGTCGAGCCCCCCGCATCCGAACCCGTCCAGGATCAGGCAGAGGGCGAGCCGGCCGACGTGGGGAACGCGGGACCAACCGTCGAAGCGGTGGCCGCCGTGATGGACCTGACGGCGGACCGGAATCGGCGGCGCCAGGTACGGCGGGTGGGAAACCGGGTGGACGCCATGGAACAGCAACTACGCAATCTGCGGGTGGAGGAGCTGCTTCCGTCGGTCGACGATCTTCCCGAATATGTCCTGCGGATGCGGAGATTGCGGGACAGTTTGAATGGCTACATCGAGTTCCTCGAACGTGTACGACTCGATGCCCCAGGATCGATGGACACGCCAGCCGACCACTGAAACCGGTTTCGGCCCCACCGAGCCCGCGCTTAAAATCGCGGGCTCGGAGCAATCCGAGAAAATAATTACGGGGTGTGGCCGGCGCAGGTTCCCGTGGTTCCCGTATTGGTCCCGTCGGGGCACACGGTGTTGCTAAAGATCGCCGTACTGAGATCAACTCCCGCAAGATGAGCACCCGTGAGATTGGCATTGGTGAGATCGGCCCCGGACAGGTTGGCCCCGATCAAAGTAGCGGACGACAGGTTCGCGCCATTCAACTCCGCCCCTTGCATCTGTGCCCCGTTCAAGTTGGCGCCGCTCAGGTTGGCGTGGGTAAGCGTGACGCCATTCAGGGTAGCGGAGGCGAGAATCGCGCCAGCAAATCCCGCGCCTTTCAAGAGATCGTTCGAGAAATTGGCGCCCGTGAGGTTGGCGCCCGTGAAGTCCCGGTAGGGGAGATCGGTATTGCTCAAATCAGCCGAGATCAGGTTGGAGACGAAACCGCCGGGGCCGGCCGGGCCCGCTGGGCCCGTCGCGCCAGCCACGCCGGCTGGTCCGGCCGGCCCCACCGCGCCCATCGGTCCCGCCGGACCTTGCGTACCAGGAACACCCTGCGGCCCAGCCAGCCCTTGCGGCCCTACCGGACCTTGGGTCCCCGGCGCTCCTGCCCCACCCTGCACGCCGTTCAATCCCTGAGGCCCCCGCGGCCCTGTCGCGCCCCGTTGGCCACGAGGCCCCTCGACGCCCCGCGTGTTCCAGACCACCGCCACCTTGCCCGCCCCACAGCCAGCCCGGCCGGTCACGATAGTAAGCGCGCCCGTATTCTTGGCATAACAGGCCCGAATCTGGCTTGGCGCGGGCGGCCCAGCCGCGAAGGCGTTCGTGCCGACCAGCAGCAATACCGCCGTCCCAACCATTCCGGCCTGGACCACGCGAACGCCAATCCCCTTGGGCTTCGACCGGGAGCTTTCGCTTCGCTCCAGGCGAGATCGGAGCGCGGCTACTTCCCGCCGCAAAGCCGCGAGATCCGCCTGGTACTGCTCCGGGGCCTCGCTCACTATGTGTTCCCGTATCTCGCTGCCGGCGGCTACCGGCTTGCTCGTGTCTCGGCCCAATGTTACCGCCTCCATGCCGATCTCCTCACTCGCTTATACCCGCCTGGAATCACCAGGACCCGCCAGATGTTCCACCCGTGAATTACCAGGATTATACCCGGCGGTGGAGAGCCGAATTGGGCGCCGCGTATGGAGCCTTTGTGTGAATGAGCGTGGAGCACGGACCCCGCCGCGGGCCCTGGAGCCTCCGTGTGAGGCGGCGTGGAGCCTATGTGTGAATCCACGTGGAGCAGAGGTGGGATTGGGCGCGGACCAAATGTGTGGGCATGGTGGATGGTTTGTGTCATCTCCGGTGGAGAGTACGTGTGAAATGGCGTGGATAACCTCCTCTGGTGGCGGCTTCCTGGGGGCTACGATCCTCCCATATCGATCACGCCGATCGGGTTCCGGGGCCTCTTGCGCTCCCCCCGCGGTATGACCTATCGTGCAAAAATGACAGAGGAGGTTCTCCTGATGCCCGACCAGTTGTCGCGCCGCGCTCCCGTTACCAGTTTGGTGCCCACCCCGACCGTGGGCGACATCGACGTGCTGACCGGACAACCCCTTAGCGCCATCGAGGTTGAGTTCCGGCAGCAGATTCAGCAAGAAATCGAGTTCATCGCCCTGGACGCCGAGTACGCGGCGTACCGGGCCGCCATTCACCAACCGCTCGCGATTGATGAGATGCCGCACCCCGACGCCCAGGGCTGGACCGTCCAGCGTCCGGTGACCGCCTTGCAACTCCCGCTGCCTCAGTTCGAGCGGGAACTGAGTTCGCAGGAAAGCGTGGTCCAGTTGCTTCGCCATTTCGTGGGCGAGTTTCCCGCCAAGGTCATGCACCTCTTGTTTGAAATCGCCAATGATCCGCCATTCTACCGGAGACCGGATATTACCATTTCGATCAACGATGTTCTGGATCGTCTTGGCTACACGCGAGATAGCCGGGGTATCCACTACAGCGTGAATCGGAAGCGGCTCACCCTCACCCTCCAGGCCCTTCACCTCACGGACGTGGAGCTCTATCAGCGGCGTGGTAAGACCACGAAAGCATTCAGCGCCCCACTCCTGGCGGCCTTGGGCTTTACCTCCAATAACGACGAGGTACGCCAGATGCCGCTCCGCGAGGTCTTCGCGCGTGGCCTGCCCGACGTGATCCAGGTCAGTATCAACTCCATTTGGTACCGCGGGGTACGCGATCCCGAGGGGCGCCCCGGCACGAACTATCAGCTTCTCCCCCGCACCAGCCTGGAGTTACCGAGCCGGCGCCGGGGCGGTCACCGCGGGCGGGGATCGATCCGGACCGGGCGCAGCGTCGACAACCTGCGGGTGTTCGTCCAGCGTTGCCAGGTATCCAGCCAGTCTCGCCATGCCGAAATAGCTCTCGGCTCCTTGCTGCAGGAAGCCGGAATCACCAATAAGAATACGTCGCAAGCATCCACTACCCTGCGTCACGCCCTCGACAAACTGGAGACGGAGGGCGTACTGACCGCCCATCGCCAGATCCAGCGAGGGGCCACGGCGGTAGTGGAGCTTCGCTGGTAGAGTGACCACGAGGGACTGCCTTTCATGCACATGCCTTTGGAGCGCGTCATGGCCCCGACCGCCGGGCTCGGCCCCGGTGATGGTGGCGCGCACATGCCGTTCGAAGGCTTCGATCCCCCCGAGAGCAACTTCTGGCGCCTTCCTAACAACTGGTTTGATCTGGTGGCCGGCTTCACGTCCTGGGCCGAGCATAAAGTGGTGGAATACATCCTGCGTCATACCTGGGGATATCACGAGTATGGGGTAAGCAAACTGATCACGATGGATGAGTTCATGCACGGGCGGAAACGCCGGGACGGCTCACGCATGGACGCGGGTTGCGGTATGGCGGAAAACAGCATCAAGAAGGGGATCGCCGACGCGGTGGCTCATGGCTTTTTGACCGTCGAGGTAGATGACCGCGACCGAGGCCGGATCCGCAAATTCTATGCTCCCCGCATGCGGCGGCTCCCGGAGGATGAAGGGCTGCACGCGCTGGCCCCCCAGGGTCAGTCGCCGATCCCCGAGGGTCAAGCATTGACCCCCCACCCGCGGGGATTGACCCTCCAGCCTCAATCCCTGACCGATGGGCCGCAAGCTTTGACCCCCAGCCCGCCAAGCATCGATCCTCGTACAGGGCAAACACGGAATGGAAAGAAACCTGAGCAATACACCAAGAAACACAACATGCTGACGCTGCCTGCTGCTCAATCCTCTTCTTCGCCAGTTATCAGCCCCACGGCCGCCCCAGCCGCTCCGCCGCCCCTATCCTTCGTTCCGGAAAGCCAGGATTCGCTCACCGACCAGGAATCGGGTCTGCTGGGCGGGCTGGTAGGCCGCTTGCTGGCCGAGGGAATCGGCGCCGCCAGGGCCAGATCGCTGGCGCGGAACTTCCCCCCCGAACGGATCGAGCGGCAACTGGGCTGGATCGATCGCCGGCGCTTCCGGAACCGGGCCGCGACCCTTATCCGCGCGATTGAGGATGATTTCGCGCCGCCGCCCAATGCCCGCGCCGACTCCGGCGCCCCGCCCTCGTTCGACCCGGGAAAATTCTACCGTGGCGCCTACGCGGTCTGCCCTCGCTGCGGGGCTCGCCCCTGCGCCGCCGATTGCCCGGGTTTCGGCTCGACCGACCGCCGATCGGCGATGCCTTAAACATCCGGAAACGCCGTCACTTTCCTTCCCGGCCCGCCTGCTGGACAATAGAGCCATACACGTGAGGAAGTGGGAAGGATGCGACAGAGTGGCTGATCGGTTTGTGGAGTGCGTGCCAAATTTTTCCGAGGGACGGCGGCCGGAGGTGATCGCCGCTATTCGCGATGCGGTGGCGGCGACCGAGGGTGTCCGGATTCTCAATGTCCAGAGTGACGCCGACCATAATCGATTCGTGCTGACCTACGTGGTGCCCGAGAGCCACGCGGTGGAGGCAGCGATGGCTGGGGCTCGCGCCGCTCTGAAGCTCATTGATTTGAGGGAGCATGAGGGAGCGCACCCCAGAATGGGGGCTCTGGACGTGTTCCCTTTCGTGCCCCTGGGTGACCTGCCCATGGCCCGGTGCGTGGCCCTGGCCGAGGAACTGGGAGCGCGGATCGCGGCTGAGTTGGCGATTCCAGTCTACCTGTATGAGGAAGCGGCCAGAGACCCCAAGCGGGTGAATCTCGAAAACATTCGGAAAGGCGGTTTCGAGGGCCTGCGGGA
>DATBTL010000336.1:0-12312 GCA_036559345.1 Chloroflexota bacterium
CATGAGAATGGATCGTAAGCGCGCCAGGATATGCGGGGCCGGGGTGAGGGTCGCGTCGGGCCCGGCCGCCCGTAAGAGGCCGGCAATCGCGTCTCCGAACAGATGCATCGCCGCGTAAGTGGACGGCTCATAGGCGCTGCCCGATTCGTGGCCAATTTTGGCCGTGCGTATTCCCGCCAGATCGAGCAGGGCGGCGAGAGGGCCCTGAGCCGCCTTGGCGGGTTCAATCAATTGCGTCAACGATCCGGGGGTGTAGTCCCGCACCGTGGTGGCCCAGCCGTCCATGGCCAGGTCACGTTCATCCGCCGGGGCAAGGATCGACACCCTTCCTTCCGCCGTCGCGAGCGCAACCGAGGTGCCAACCACCGGCCAGTATCCGCTGAGCAGCAAGACGTTCTCCGGCAAGGTACACACGAGAGCGTCGAGCTCGGCCTCCCGCAACGCAAGCCGGATGGCGGCAACGCGTTCCTCACCATAGGTCATTCCAGGGCTCCGTATGGATTATCTCGTGCCGGAAACGAAGGTGCCATCCAGCAGTCCTCACTCCCATCAGTGTGCGCCGATCCTGGGCCTACCTCGTCGGCCAAATGGACGGTGATGGGGCAAAAAGTAGCCTCAGCCTGCCCGTGAATGGCGCCTGATGGGCCAACGGCGCCAAGGCCCGGCCTGCTTGGCCGGGCAAGCGTCACCCGCACTAGGGCACTTTGATGCTTGGCTTCCTCCCTTTGGTGGATGCCTCGCCAGTCGCGTGCCATCATACTTACCGAGAAAGCATTTCGCGGGAAGTTCGCATCGCCAAGGTACGATCCCCGGTGTCGCGGCACGCTAGAGTCGGCGTGGGCGGAATAATCACTAAGGAGACGAGAATCATGCAAGGCGACGAGTTCCGCGGCCTGGCCGTGGTGAGCGTGCAGCAGGCACAGAATCTGGGGACGGTCGAAGATCTTTTACTTGATCTGACGAAGCACCGGGTCGCGGCGCTGCTGCTGCAAGGCGGCCTGTTCCGCGGCGGCCCCATGGTGCGATGGTCGGACATCCGCTCCATCGGTCGCGACGCCGTAATGGTTGATGACAGCAGCGCGGCCATCCCGACCGCCGAGCAGGATCAGGTGATGCGCCTTGCCAATCTGCGCGACACCCAGGTGGTGGGGGATAACGGAGAACTGGCGGGTACGGTGGCGGGCGTGGAGATCGACCAGGACACGGGACAGATTACCCACTACGTGGTCAGCGCCCCCGAGGGCGGCGGTCTCTTTCATGCCGCCCCGCGCTTCCGGGTGCAGCCGGAGGCCATCGCGGGGATCGGGCCAAAACTGATCACCATTAACGCGAAGGCGATTGACTTCCAACGCACTGAGTGACCTTTCGCCGGTCGGGGATCGATACTTGTCAGCCGTCAGGAAAGTCCTTCACGGTGTTACCCTGAATGGAGCGAAAGGATAACTTGATGGCTGTACAGGAACCTCTCCCAGAGCACGCGCGAAGGGCCGAGGACACGCTCGGGCCGGCGCCGTTTCAACTTGAGCGGCAGAGCATCGTCATGCGCCCTGATCCAGACAATCCCAATGAAGCGGGTGGGGTCTTGAATCCTGGAGGCGTCCGGACTCCCAGTGGCGACTATCTGCTCTTCCCGCGGCTGGTGGCCTTGGGGAATTACTCGCGAGTCGGACTGGCTCGGGTGATCCATGACAGCGCCGGGGTTCCCCAGGAAGTTGAGCGGCTGGGAATCGCCCTCGAACCCGAGGAGCCGTACGAGCGCAACGACTGGACTGGCGGCGGCTGCGAGGATGCCCGCGTTAACTACGTCGAATCACTGGGTACCTACGTAATGACCTACGCCGCGTTCGGTCCCGATGGGCCGCATAGCGCGATGGCGATTTCCAAGGACTTGATGTCCTGGACCCGGCTCGGCTTGATCGAGTTTGCCCCCATCCTGGGCACTGACATGAATCGCTATACCAACAAGGACCATATGCTCTTCCCCGAGGCGGTCGTGGGACCGGACGGACGTCTCTCGATCGCCCTCATCCACCGGCCGGCCTATGAGTACTGGGCCGGTGATCTGGCAACCCATAATCGGCCCTTGCTGCCGCCGCCGAACGTCACTGATCCGCGGTGGTCGATCTGGATCTCCTACTGTCCCCTGGAGGAGGCCGATTGGGCGAATCCCCAGCCTGGGGTGGTGCCAAAGTCGCCAGTGTTCAGCCATCATCAGGTGCTGATCGCGCCATTGGAACAATGGGAATCAGTGAGGATTGGCGCCGGTACGCCGCCGATTCGCCTGGCCGCCGGTTGGCTGATGTTTTACCACGGGATCGAGGCCATTCCCAGTCATGGTCTCATGCCGACCAACCGGTACACGGCGGCGGCGGTTTTGCTGGATGCGCAAGATCCGCGGACGGTGCTGTATCGGTCGCCCAGTCCGGTTCTTGAGCCGGCCCTGCCCGAGGAAGTCTTCGGCGTGGTGGGAAACGTGGTGTTTCCCACGGCGGTCGACCAACATGATAACTACTTGGATGTCTATTACGGGATGGCCGATGACTGTATTGGGGCTGCCCGTATGACAATCAGCTAGTAGGGCTTGGCGGCACTCGGAAAGGGCACCCCACGAGGGTGCCCTGACACCAGGCGGCCCGCTTGCGCCAAGCTGTACCAGGATGCCTACGGGTGGACGTCGAGGATATTCCTCGCTCCCGCCGCCACGATACCCGCCAGGACAGCCTTCACAAGCAAGCTATCCAGGATACCGGCCTCCCGACTCAGCAACTGGTCCAGGACGCCAGGCTGGCGTTGCTGGATGCCCGCCAGGACATGGGCCAGCATTTCGGGGTCGCGGAAGACTGCTGCCGCGCCTTCGCCCTCTAACTCCGGAATGCGCATCCCGTGGTCCTCCGCCTGCTGATGGACGTACTGCCCAAACAGGATACGGTTCAGTGGCGAAAAGCGGGCCAGTGACCAGGCTGCCGCCCGCTCGAATTCCTCGGCGCTCAACTGAGGGGCCATGGCTTGATAGCGGCCTACCACTTCCTGGTCGGTATACCCATCCCACGCCGCCCCTCTTTCATACCGCGCGGCAAAGTCCCGGTAATCGCTTCCGAATGTACGCTTTACGAGTACGGTATCCATTGCGTTCACGATTGTCCTCCCGACTTTAGATTCGTGCCCGTCCGGGCTACACCCCACACACTAGGGAGCCTGGATGAGACGACGATGAGAATAGTTGTCTTTCAGTTGGCGAAGATGGAAACGTGGAGGAGTATGATTACCTTTGCTATAGTATTCTGGGCCGTGGCGGCGTCACTGCCTACCTTCGATGGCGAGGTCGCCTGATACGTTACCATGGCTGAAGGGCACCGCGGGGGAGGAAGACTATGCATATCCTTCTGGTAGAGGATGATCAGCGTATCGCGGAGTTCGTCGCGAAAGGCCTGCGGGAATCCGGCTACACGGTGGCCGTGGACCACGATGGCGAGGAGGGCTATCTCGACGCGCTCCTCAACCCCTATGATCTGCTCGTGTTGGACATCATGCTGCCCACCATGGATGGCATCAGCATCGCGCGTAAGCTGCGGGCCGCCCGGAAGACCACTCCCATCCTCATGCTCACGGCCCGCGATAGCGAGCGGGACAAGATTCTCGGCCTTGATACCGGCGCCGACGATTATCTGACCAAGCCCTTCGCGTTCGGTGAGTTCCTGGCCCGCGTCCGTTCCCTGCTGCGCCGGGAGACGATGACTCGGGCCAGCGTTATGCAAGTTGGCGACCTGGAATTGGATACGGCGGCGCGGCGCGCCCGCCGTGGCGGCCAGGAGCTTGCCCTTTCCGCTCGTGAATACGCGCTCCTGGAATATCTGGTCCATCACGCCGGGCAAATACTCACCCGCGAACTGTTGGCCGAGCATGTCTGGACCGACGCCGACGTGGAAAGCAACGTGATCGATGTCTACGTGCGCTATCTGCGGGCCAAGGTGGACGCGCCCTTCGGTACCCCGCTCATCCATACCGTGCGCGGGGTCGGCTACACCCTGCGCGCTCCCTGAACGGCCAATGTTCGGCGACGCCCGCCTCCGCCTCACGCTCTGGTATCTGGCCATCCTCGCCACGATCGTGGCCGTGCTCAGCTTGGTTATTTACCGCATCCTCATCAGCCTCCAGAATAATGAACTCCTCGCGCTTGGCGTGGCGCCACGCCGGGGCATCGCCAGTCTATTCGCTCGCGATGAGGGAGTCCTGGCGGTGCAGATTCTCGCTCTTGACGCTGGGGTGCTGATTTTGGCCGCTTTTGGCGCCTATGTGCTGGCAGGTCGAACCCTGGCCCCAATCGAGCAGGCCATGGACCGCCAGCAGCGCTTCGCGGCTGCTGCCTCCCACGAACTACGCACTCCGCTTACAGTCCTACGGGGCAGTATGGAGGTCGCGCTGCTCAATCGGCGCACCCCGGAAGAGTATGAGGACATCCTTCGGCGAGCGGCCGCCGAGGCAACCCGCATGGGCGATCTGGTGGCCGATCTGCTGGCCCTGGCGCGCACACGGCACGATGGAGAAATGCTCTCACGCGATCTCCTTGATCTGAGAGACATCGCGCGGGAGGCCGCGGAGGGAATCCGGCCCCTGGCGGAACACAAGCACCAAAATCTGGAGCTGGAGCTGGAAAAGGCCCTGCTGGTCCAGGGTGATGCCCTCAAGTTGCGCCAGGTCGTCAGCATTTTGCTCGATAACGCCGTGGCCTACACGCCGGCGATGGGCACCATCCGCCTGAGTGGACACCGCGACCGTCACCACGTCATGCTGGCGGTTCGCGATACCGGGCGCGGCATCGCGCCGGAACACTTGTCGCGCCTCTTTGAGCCGTTTTATCGGGTGGATTCCGCGCGGGGCGGCGAATCCGCGCACACCGGCCTTGGTCTGGCCCTCGCTGCATGGATCGCCCGCGCCCACCATGGACAGATCGCGGTAGAGAGCCAAGTAGGAGTGGGGACAGTGTTCTCGCTCACGCTTCCGGCGGTAACGGGCTGATCAGGGAGGATTTTCAGTTCTTGATTCTTTGATGATGCTTGGCGTCCGCGCGCTTCCGGCTGGGCCCTCACCGGAGATGCATATGGGGGCCGGCCGCATGGAGTTCCTGGACCTTCGTGGACCAGGACGGCGAGGACTGCTGCTCGTGATCCGCCTTCCCGGCGCCGAGAGCGAGTACGTGCTTTATCCGCGCGCGGATATGGTGACTGGCGGCGCCGCGCCCGGAGGAGGCAGCCCTCTGATCTGAATCGTTCTTTTCGCACCGAGGCGCCGCCTCGGTTTTAGCTCGCCTTCCGCCGGATCGACCTCGGCGTTAGCGGCACGGCGGCCACCGGTTGACTTTGGAGGACAAACTGGTGAATGGCCGCGTCCAGGCCGGCCGCAAGTTGGGACAATTCCTGCGCCCCACCGGCGATTTCCCGGACCCCCGCCGTCTGCTCCGCGAGCGCGGACGTGGCGTCGGCGGCTCCAGCCACCGTACTGGCGCTGAGTTGGGCGATTCCGCCAATGGCGGATGTTGCCTGGCTGGTACCCTCGCGCATTGCCAGAGCGGCCTCGGCCGTGGAGGCCGCCACGCTCGTCACGGCGCCGGCGGCGCCATTGACCGCGTCGACTCGTTGCGTCATGTGGTCGATGGCGCGGCCAATGCCGCCTGCCTGGGTGCTGGTTTGCTCGACCACGCCCAGGATACTCTGGAGGGCCGATCGCGCCTGCTGACCCAGGATCGTGCTCTTCTCGACTTCCTGGCTGCCCATTTGCATGGCGGTAATTACCAAACCGACCTGGTCCTGGATGGCCGCGATCCGCTGGGTAATCCCTCGTGTCTCATTGCTTGCCCGCTCGGCGAGCTTCCGCACCTCACTGGCGACCACGGTAAAGCCCTTCCCATGTTCCCCGGCCCGCGCCGCCTCGATGGCGGCATTCAGGGCGAGAAGGTTGGTCTGGGCCGCGATGTCGTCGATGGCCGCTACGATGACCCCGATTTCCTTGCTGCTCCTCCCGAGCGCCTCTACCTGCTCCACCCCGTGCAGTACGGCGGTTCGTACGCCGTCTATGCTGTGAATCGTCTCGTCGACCGCGACCCCGCCCTGGCGGGCGGTGATCGCGGCCGTGCTCGCGGCCTCAACCACCGCTTGCACGTCGCCGGTCGTCCGCGCGAGCGCGTCCCGCAATTCCGCCACCACCTCGTCCACATGGCCAAGGGCTTTCCGCTGCTCCTCGGTGCCGGTCGCCACCTTGGTGACGATCGCCGCCAGATCGCCCATGCGCCCGGCGGTGTCCGCCGCCCGGTCGCGCTGGCTGTCCGCGTCGGCGGCCACCGAGTCAATGGCCTGAGTGATACGGGCGCTCGTGTGGTTCATCCGCTCGGTGGTATCGGACAACGCGGCAGCTTTCTCCGCGACCTGAGTGGCGGACCGCGCGACCTGACCAACCAGTTGACGGAGATTGGCAAGCATGGTGGCGAATGCCTTGCCCAGGTTGTCCTGCTCGCCCTGCGGCACAATTTCGTGGGTAAGGTCGCCTTCCGCGATGGCGTCCGCTACCCCCACCAGGGCCTGTTGGTGACCGATGATGGCGCGGAAAGATGATGCTACCTCGCCTACCTCATCGCCAGTAACCCGCTTGGGGAGCAGTCCATCCACCGCCGTGTCCCCATGAGCCAAACGCTTGGCCGCGTTGGTAATGCGTTGTAACGGGCGGACAATACTGTTTGCCAGGCCGAGCCCCAGGATCAGGCTGAGCAGGGCCAGCACGCTCAGGCCGGCGATCAAAGCAGTGAAGGTACGATTGTAGGTGTCCTGCGAGGATTGATACAAATCGTTTCCGTGATATTGCTGCGCGCCCATCAACCGGTAGGTGATGTCGAGCATGGTGTTCAGGCGATCATTGAAGAGCGTGGTGAGGCCGTCGATGGCCTGCTGGTGGCCCTGGCGGGAGGCCAGACTTTCGGTGAGCATGCCGTCGCGTACACTCAGGAAGTTCTGCCAGGCGGTTGGCCACTTGGCCAGCAGTTGTTGCTGGTCGGCATCGCTCGCGTGCAGTTGGTAGGCCGCGATTCCCCGTGTCATGGCGTCGTCGAGAGTTGAGATCTCTGCCTGGACCGCCAGATGGAGAATCTTCAATCCGTCGCCCAGACCCTGGCCGGAGCGGACCGTGGCGTCCTGGGGCCTCGGAGTGAGGACGAACTGGGTCACTAACTGCCGCATTTGATCCAGGTTCTCGCTTACCTGGGCCAGGGCAATGGTCGGGGCCAGACGCTCTCGGTAGAGGACAGTGGAATTCGTGTTGTTCGCGCGGAGGGCGGCGATCGCCACCAGGCACAGCACGACCACGGGGAGGAAGATGCCGGCATTACCGGCCAGGAGCTTGGTTCGTAATTTCATGATACCACCAAAATCCAGGCTTCCATGGGATCGCGGTCAGGGTAGCCGGAGGCGCTGTCGTCCCTTGGAACCACGACGTTCCAGCCTCCCACCTGTCCTACTACCCTGGTATGGATGGAGCAGTAAATGTGATAGAGCCCAGGCGCGGTGAAAGTCACCTGCCTCGTGGCGCCGCCGATCCCAGGTTCCCCGGCCGTGCCCAGCACCTCGAAGGCAGCGCCAGTGGGATCGTGTGGGTCGGTTACCATATTGTGGGCGTCGGTGTCGCCATTGTGGAGAAGTACGCTGCCGCCCACATGCACCACCGCGGCGTGCGGAGACATCAGGTCACGGAGCGCCGGAACGTGGATCGCGCTGTCATAGGGGATGCCCGCGTTACCAGGCACGTAGATCCAACCCTGTAGGGGGAGATCCTGAGACGGCGCGCTGGGCAGTGCGTTAATCACGTCATTGTCGGCTTGAAAGTCTATCACATGGGCGGTAGCCCCATCGAAGTAATGATAAAGCCCCGGCGTGGTCAGAGTGAGGGCCGCGCTGCCGCCGCTCGGAACAGAGAGCGAGAATTGCCCCGGATCGTGAGGGGCCGACGTGATCTGGAGAGTCTGAGGCAGGGAATTGCTGAACTCAATTGACTGGCCGGGTTTAGCCAGGGCAATCCGCGGGGAAAAGGCGGCCACCGCCGGCGTGACCTCAATGGTAATCGGCGCCGCCTGGGTGACCACGGGATGCAGCCAGACGAGGCCGATAGCGGTGATAGGCACGACTACCGCAAGGATGAGGAGGAGGCGAAGCGATAGCTTTTGGGGCATCGGCTATCCAATCCGAGAACGCGCGACCGCGCCAATCACTGGTTCCTGGCTCACGCCGTTTCTCACCATAGTCTTTCGGCGTCATTAGCAAAATCAGGAGACCCTGGTGTCGCCGAGGACGTATTTTCTCCTCAGCGGTGGCTCCGTACTAGCCCCGTTCCCCCTGGCAACCACCCGATTGGCGGATGAAGCCCGGCGGGTCGGCGGGCAAAGTAGAGGTAAGGAGGACACCAAGATGAGCGATCGAGAAAAATCTCCCCTTGAACGCTTAAGCGCTAACCCACCAACGGCGCCAAAGGATCCAGACCTGGAGGAGTCCGCTTCCAATCCCGTGCCGTTGAGCCCCACCGACCCCCGGCATCGGGTTCCAGACGAGGATCAAGAAGATACCGAGGACGCGGGCAACCTGCTTGGTAGGCTCGCGGGGAGGCCGACAGGCGCCAAGCAGGATCCAGGGAAGACGCCATAGCGCACCGTCTGATGTACGAGTTCGGTGCCATTGTAAAGAGGAGGAGCCCGACATGCCGAGGATCAGTACCGGTCGTATCGTGGAGAGTCTCCCCTGGCTCGACAGCGTGGCGTCCGTTCTGGGAAATGCCCTGGCGCCGATACTGGGACCGGCGGGGGACGCTCGGGTGAAGGACGCCCTGTATGGGATCTGGCTCGGCCACCCCTTGCATCCGGCGATCGTGTCGATGCCAATCGGCTTCTGGACTTCAACCGCTGTCTTTGACCTGTGCGGAAGGGAATCCGAGGCGGACCTTACCCTCCAGTTGGGCTTACTCACCGCCCTGGCGGCGGCAGCTACCGGCGCGGCGCAATGGCAAGACACACGGGATATGGTCAAACCGCGGAGACTGGGTGCCCTGCACGCCGCGCTCAACCTGGGCGCCGTGGCTGTCTATGGGGCATCGTGGTGGTTGCGGGCCAAAGGTTCCCGGAAGGCAGGGGTCGCGGTCGCGATGACTGGCCTCTCACTGGTGAACGTTTCGGGATGGCTGGGCGGCGACCTGGCGTACGTCCTGGGAATCGGGGTGAACCGCACCGCTTTCGAGGCAACCCTTCCCAATTGGACTGACGTGCTCGACGACGCCGCGGTGGCCGAGGGAAGCATGGTGAAGATTCAGCCAAATGGCATGCCGATTCTGGTGTCACGTCAGGATGGAACGGTTTGCGCGATTGCCGCCACCTGTAGCCACCTTGGCGGACCGTTGGACGAAGGCACCATGGACGGGCACACGGTCACCTGCCCGTGGCATGGATCAACTTTCGATGTCCGCGATGGGAGCGTCGTTCACGGGCCCGCTACCACTCCACAACCCTGTTACAGGGTCCGGGTCAAGGATGGAAAAATAGCTGTACGCTCCGCCGAGGAGTAGGTTGCGCGGGGGATTTGGGTCGGCGCCGGGTCGCCAATGTTGGGCACCAAGGATGAGTCTAGTCCTGATCCTTGCATTACTGCTTGCTGGGATGGCTCTTGCACCGGTGCCTCGTCTTCCGGTCGCCCAGGGAGTGGGAGCCCTGCAAATACTCGCCACGGCTGCTGGCCAGCCCGATGACATCACCACGACCCCACGAGGCAATCTCCTCTGGGGCAACCTCGCCACGGGGACCATTGCTCAGCTAGCCGGCGGGCATGTCACGATTCTGGCACGTAATCTCTCGGTGCCCGAGGGGATCGTGATTCTCCCTTCCGGGTCGCTGGTGGTCGCCGAACAGGGCCGGGACCGGCTGGCGCGCATCGATCGGAATGGAAGGCGAAGCATCCTCTTCTCGCTGCGCCCGGTGCCCGGTCAGGAGGGGGTGGATGGGATAGGCCGCGATCCGAGGACCGGCGATCTGTTGGTCCCGGACTCGCCGCGCGGGACGGTGCTGGACCTCAGTCCGGACGGGCGGCGCGTTCGCGTGATCGCGCGCGGGCTTGGCCGTCCAGTTGACGCGGCGGTTGATCGAGACGGCAACGTCCTGGTACCCGACGAAAACCTGGGGACTCTGGTGGTGATCCATCCCCACGGAGTCATTTCCAGGGAGGGTTCGCTTCTCACCCCGGATGATGTCGCGGTGGATCACGCGGGCCGGGTCTGGATTACCACGCTCGGCGACGGCGGTCTGTGGACCATTGATCCCGGCACGACGACCCCCCGGCGAGTCGTGGCCGGCCTGGCCAACCCGCAAGGACTGACACTCGACCGTTGCGGCGACCCGATCATCGTCGACCAAAACACCGCCCATATCGTACGCTGGCTCCTCACGCCCGCTTCGGCGCGCTGCCCGATCTGAACGGTGAAGAGCGCGGCTTTTCAGGCCCCGCTCCTGACCTACGCGACCGCGGCTGGCTCATATGCAGGGCCCCGGTTGACGGCGTGTGGGTTCACAGGGCATCCTATGCCTACGATCAGCGCGATGCGGCCCATGTGCCGTGAGCCAGGTATAGAGGAAAGTCTGCCCGCATGAGGACGCTGCTTGTTCAACTCGTTACCGCCGCCTTTCTGGCGTGTTCGCTGCTTGGGGCGCGGCAGGTCGGCGCCTCATCTCATTCCGTATCCCCGTCGAACCAACAGCACTTCACGTACGAGGGTGGCTCCGGACCGATCGTGGGCGGGAGACCGGTTCGGATCCCCAGCTACACGCTCAGCTTTCCCTCAGGGTGGACGGCCCAGCAGTGGCCGGATACCCTCGCCGGGTACGGGCAGCTTGCCCTGCGGTCGCCGGGGGGCGGAGCCATTGACCTGGTACTGCTGCCGCTGCGCCGCCATGGCCCCACGTTTTCCAACCTGATCGAGCACGACCGGGCTTTTCTTCCCAATGGGGTCCAAGACGCGGTTACGCTTCCCTTCGGGAAGGCAATTCGTCTGTCGGGCGCGCGGAGCGGCGCCGGCGTGACGAATCAAATCCTGTACCTCCAGCGCCACGGGTTGGTCTATCGCTTCTTCTCCGCGCAACCGCTGGGCGCCAACGAAGGCAAGGTGCTCGCGGCCCTCGCGGGCAGCCTTCAGGTTCCGTCCGCGCCGGGCGCCCATCCCGGTCTCTTTCCGCCTCCGCCGGCCCAGCCGCCTTCAATCTCGGCCTGCTGCCATTGCCCCGCCATGGGGCCGGGCTGGGGAACGGTGCTGACTCAGCTGGACGGCATTCCGGTCTTTTCCAATGCGGGGAATGTCGATAATGGCTGCAACGGGAAGACGGGCACGCTCTATCAGTGCGTGGAGCTGGTGCAGCGCTACTATACGCTCCGATGGGGGTATCCCGCGATTTGGGGAGGGGTGGGCGCCGCCGCCGACATGCGCGCGCACCATCCAGCGGGGATCGAGTTCGTCCCCAACGGCGGATCGCCGGGTCCGAGAGAGGGCGACGCCGTGGTTTTCTATGGCGGCTATTTTGGCCATGTGGCCCTGGTCCGCCGGGTCGATCGGCGAGGCGGAGTTGTCGATGTGGTCGAGGAGAATTGGTCGCCCAGCGGCACGGCGCGCCTGACCATCTACGCCGACAACACGATTGCCGTTCGGGACAGCGCCTACGGATCCTATGCGGTCGCCGGCTGGTTGCACAGCAGTCTGAACTGACCAGCGAGGCGATCTTCCTGGGAGCGCGAGACACCCACAAGTGGGTACCCGGCTCGCCCCCGTCGCGTCCATGTACGGTGTGAGCAAGATGCACACGCTCCCAGGCGACTCTACCCAGCGCCGCTGATTGGGCCGCCGTACATGCTGCTTGTTTGGCCCTTGTCATGGTCTTGACAGGGTGCTGTCCGTGGTGGCCGCGACGACTTCCCTTCAGAATGAAACCAATGGCGGGCGGGGCTTCCGCCCACCCGCCAGCCGTTTTATCTGGTGGAAAGTAGCGACAGGGAGAATCAGCACTTGGAGAAGAAACACTCTATCGGGACGGTAGTGGGAGCCCTTGCTCTCGCCGCCGGTCTCCTCGGGCCGTACGCCGGCCTCAGCGCCGCCCACCCAGCGGCGAAGGCCCACGCGGCCACGCGGCAGTACAGCCTTCAGGCGATATCCAGTCCCAAGGATCCAACCTTCACCCAACTGCTCGGGATCAATGATCAGCAGGAGATCGCCGGGTATTTCGGGAGCGGCCAGACCGTCAACGGGGTGCTT
>DATBTL010000337.1:0-8662 GCA_036559345.1 Chloroflexota bacterium
CGAGCGTCCAGAGTAAGGAGAAACAGATCATGGCCACGCACATGATTCCACGCGCTGAATGGACCAGCAGATTCGATAGCTTCAGTCGCGACCATCTGGGCGAAACGGCCAGCCTTGAGGTGTTAGGCACCGACCTGGGCGATCAAGTTCTGGCGAGCAATCAAACCTTTCGGGGAATCTCCGCCGATGAGAAAGACGGCGAGAACCAGATCGCCATCATGGTGGGCCCTTCGATGGACGACGGTACCACGCACATGGTAATCTCGCCCACCGAGGTATGGTTCAAGGACGCGGAAGAGGACAGTGGCGAGGCGATTGAGATCCGCGCCACCGACAGCACTACCTTGCTCAGCTTCGCGCCGCTCATGGAGCTTCCCGCCAGCGGCACGGAGAGTTGATCCAGCCCGAAACAAACCGCTCGATTCACCCAGGGCCTTGTCCTTCGCGGGTGTTCCCGCCCTGACCGCCTTTCCGCTCGGAGGGGCGAGACACCATGGGAGAGGTAGATGGAACTGGGCGCCTCTAGCTTTGGTGACACCCCGCGCAACCAGGACGGGACGCTCGGATCCACGGCGCGGGCGATCGGCATGGACGACGCGGTTCGGGTTTTCCAGAGCTTTGCCACCGCTGCCCTCGTCACCCGCGAGCACCCCGTCACCCACGGCTTCCTCTGCGTCAAAGGCTGCTTCGGCTACGAGTTCATGCACGGGGGCAGCAAGCGGCGGCGGGCGGGAATAACGGAGTGGAGTGAGGGGTGGGATACTCTCCATCACCGTTCATCCATCGGCCCTTCGGAGGAGGCACCCATGCAGATTGAAGACATCCTTGCGGGTCGTCGACCGAAATGCGAGCACTGCCGAACCCGAGATGCCCAAGTGCGCTTGGAAGGGCTGATCAACGGCCGCCCCGAGGCGCATCTCTATTGTGAGGTATGCGCCTCGGAAGTTATGCGCGGGGCGATGCACTCTGAAGCCAGACCAATGGATGCCGAGGACGTGCTTGCCGCCAGCGAACAGTGCGCGCGGTTCCTCACCTCATTCGCCGATGCCGACTGGAGCGCCCCGATCCCGGACCTGGCCTGGTCCGTCGCGCGGGCCGTCGCCCATGCAGCCGAAGGACCGCTCTGGTATGCCTTCGATCTGGTGGCGGGCGGCGCCGAACTCACTACTATGGCGCTACGCGTCAAGCCCGAAAGCGCCCCAACAGACCTGATCGCTACGCTTGTCGCCGCTTCACGTATCGTCGCCCAGGTGATCACGGCATCCACTCCGGACGCTCGGGGCTTTCATCCGTGGGGGCAATCCGACCCCTCGGGGTTCGCGGCGATGGCCTGCGACGAGTTGCTGATTCACACGGACGACGCCGGTCGCGGACTTGGCCACGTCTTCACGCCTGATTCCGCCCTATGCGCGCGCGTATTGGCCCGTCTTTTCCCCGAAGCCCCCAGTGACGTGGCGCCCTGGGACGGTCTGCGATGGGCGAATGGACGGATCGCGCTGCCTGGCTGGCCGCGCCGTACGGCATGGAGGTGGACCGGCGCGCCGCGGGAGACCTGATGGCCGTCGTCACCAACTTGCGGCATTCCCGGCTCCTGTACTTCTGAGTCCACACGGCACCGAATATTGGGCTACCAGCCAGTGCCCCGGCAGATGATCGGCACCGGTTTCAGACCGGACTCCCATTCCCTGGCGCCTCTTGACTCGGCATTTGAGCGCAGCTATACTATGTTTCATAGTATCACCGAAGCGAGAGGTGACAAATCATGGCAGTCACGACCAGCATTCGCATGCCGGACGAGGTACACAAGCAGTATGAAACGCTGGCCCAGGCGACGGGACGCACGCGCAACGAGTTGATGGTGGAGGCGCTGCGCGACGCGGCGGAACGGCAACTGCGCGAAATCTCGCTGATTCAGGAGGGGCTTGCCGAGTCCCGTGCCGGATTAGGTATCCCGATTGAAGATATAGTCGCGCGGTTTCAGGCGGAGGGAATACTCCCGGCCGGCTTCGTGCTTGAGGTGGATGAGGGGCTGACTAGCAAGTGAGGGTCGTCCTCATGCCCTCGGCGCAAGACGACCTCCGCGCCGCCTACGCTTACTATGCCGAACGTACTCCAGCCGCCGCCGATCGGGTAATCGGCGCAATTCTCCGCGCCGCCAATGGTCTGGCCCAGTTCCCCTTGCTGGGTCGGCCCGGTGGGGTACCCGGTACTCGGGAGCGCGTCTTGGCCCGCTATCCTTACCGTATCGTCTATCACGTCGTAGACGACACCGTCGAGGTGCTGCGTATCCTTCACTCCGCGCAATTGTGGCCATAAGCCCTGGGAGATGGCTAGCGACCGCTTAGCAAAGGTCTCGCCGCTCATACATGCCCTGGGGATGACGCATAAAGTCACTGCCCGCGAGCGATCCGTAGGTTCGCACAATGAAATCGCTCCAGAGTTCAGCCAGTGGCGATGTATTCTCCTCCTTATCGACCGTCACCATCACGCGGTGCCGTCCCGGCGTGAGGGCAAGCGGCTGATCGACGCGCGCCCCGCCCTGCTCATCGACAATAAGCGTCGCCTCGAATGAGTGCATGCCGAATCTCCCTCCGCCATGGTTGCTTGGGCAGGCGCCTCCAGTATATCCCACCGGATCCTCGGATAGCTCTATTGTGCAACTAAGATATTCGTGTCCGTGGCGCGGTTGGCGCAAGCATTAGCGCCGTTCCCGGTCCACAACCGCGTCCGAGCCGAACGGGCGACCCTGGCCAGACTCCACGTAGTCGTGCAGACTGGAAAGGTGATGATCCCAGCCGGGCGCGCAGGCGGAGAAACACTCCAGTCGCGGGGTCAGCCCGTGGTGGCGGAACCGCAACTCGCACCCTATCCCACGCAGGGCCAGCTCGAAGCTGGGGGTGGTGTCGACCCAGTCCGGCAGGAACCCGCACTTCCGTACTGCCCACCGCACGATGGATGGCCGCCGGGCCGCGTCGACGTGGATAGCGAGCAGATCCTCCGCCAAGATCATGCCTTCGATCCGTGCCGCGCCGCTGAACATGAAACGCAGATCACCGCCTTCGGTGCCCGATCCGCTCACCGGCGCCCACCAACCGGCGAGCCCCGGAACGGTGGTCAGCGCGTCGAACACAGCCTCCGGCAAAGCCTCGAACGTCACCACGGCCTGGTAGTCGGCGCCACTGCCGGGCATGGCCGTCCCTTCCGCGGGCGGCGAGATCGTGTCTATCATGAGCGCGTTCTTGCCGTCCGCCATCTCCGTATCCTCTCTTGTCATCTCTCGACGAATAGTCTCAGGTGATCACGCGTCTCCTCCCACTGCCGCGCGATCAGGACGACGCAGTTCAGGGCTGGCGCCGGCGCACCGTATGTGGTTGCCTCAGACTCCGCCTAGCGCCGGCAGCGTGTGCGACGCGGCGAGCAGGATGATGCCCCATCCCGCAAGCCCCCCACCTACTACCTTGCTGACCACGTTACCGCTGGGCACAACCTTCTCGACGAAGATGACCCCCGCGATGACCCCCATCCAGGCGAGATTCATCATCCCGACCAGGAGGAGCATCAGCATCAGCGGCCAACTGGATCCCAGGCAGTACACCCCCTGCCATAGTCCGGCACGCACCGCGCCCAGGTGGCCCCGCCCTCGCCGGGCCACGCCCGTGTGGGGCGACCGGCAGTGACGCAGACACGCCTGCTTGGGCAAGGTCAACTGATACACGCCCGCGACGACCAGCAGCAAGGCGCCTACCCGGAGCGACGTCATGCTCCCCGCCGGAAGCCAGTCCTGGAACGCTTGCACAATCAGGTAAGCGACCCCGCCGATCGCGCTCCACACCAGAAGATATCCCGTGAGAAAGAGTACTGTCGTTCCGCCCGACTGCCCCGTTTCGCGCGCCCAGATCTCAAACGTCCTGACGACGGGTATCACCGACGGGATCATCATCGCCATCATCATGACTGCCCAGCTCGCGATGAACACGCTCAGGCTCATGGACATCGAGACTGGCATTCCCATCTGGCTGCTCGCGGGCATCATCGGTGCTCCGGTCAGCACCCCCACGCGCATGTCCGGCGTTGCCAGACGGGCGCTGATCAGCCAGGCACTGGCGGCCACTCCCAGGAGGATCGCCACGAGGACGCTGCCGGCCGGCAGTTGCGTACCGTCGCGAGTCCTGGTCAGCCTGCCGATCGTCGTGCGCTCCATGATTAGCCGTCGTATTCGTCGTGACGGCGGATCCAGGACTCGCCACGATCCCCCTCGTCGCGCCCTTTCGGGACCAGGTCGAGGTAGTGGTAGGCGACGTTCACCATGTCGAGGCCGCGCGCATAGGTGGAATAGGTGTGGAAGATCCGCCCCGCGGCGTCCTTGATGAAGACGCTCACCCCAGGCTGCTCCGGCCCAACGGCCTGAATCGTATAGTTGTAGTCGGCCTTCTCGGCGACCTCTTGAGCTGTGAACGAGACGTGGTAATCGAAGTTGAAGTCGCTCTTGCCCGACGAGACCCACGGGAAGGTCCAGCCCATGCGCTGCTCATAGGCGGCGATCTTCTCGTAGGGCGCGCGCGAGACCGCGATCATCGTCACGTCGCGGTGGTTCAGGTGGACGATGATGCCGTTGAAGTTGTCGGCCCAGAATGAGCAGGCGAGGCACGCCGCGTCCTCGGTCCAGGAGGTCGACGGCGACGCCGTGGCCGGGTCGAACATCGCGTGGTAGACGACGAGCTGGTTCCGACCGTCGAAAAGCTCGGACAGCGTCTGGCGGCCGTTCGGTCCATCGAAGACGTACTCCTTATCCACCGCTTCCCACGGGAGATCGCGGCGCCGTTGGCTCAGGCGATCGCGGAGACGGGTGAACTCTTTCTCTTCCGCCAGGAGCTGCTTGCGGGCAACGAGCCACTCCTCGTGCGACGCGACTTGATGCTGTGTCATGATCGCCATGTCCCTTTCACTACTACTACCATGCTGCCCAGTACGAGTGACCTTCCCACCCAACGCGCATACCCTGTGTCGTGGTTTCCTCCCGCTGTTACTCCTCGACGAACGTCTTCAGCCGTTCGAGCGCCTCGTCCCACTGCCGCGAGATCTGGTCCAGGTAGCGGCGTGCCTCGTCGAGCCGCTCCGTGTCCAGTCCCCAGATGCGTTCCCGTCCCCGCCGGCTGTCGTGCGCGAGGCCGGCATCGGCGAGGATACGGAGGTGCTTGGTGACCGCCTGGCGGGTGATGGCGGTGCCGGCCGTGAGCCGCGTGATCGACTGCGGACCGCCCTCGCGGAGCCGGTCCACCAGCGCCAACCGCGTCTCGTCCCCGAGCGCCGCGAAGAGCGGCGCCGCGTGGGACGAGTCGGCCGTCCCCGTGCTAGGCTTCGACATAGCGTGCGATGTTCGTGAGCTGCTCGGCCCAGCCCTGGTCATTCATGCGGAAGGCGGTGGCCCGACGCGCCGGCGGGATCTGGTCGAAGCCCGACTCGACCACGGTGAGTCGCGTGCCCTCGGCGACCTCGGTCAGGCGGAATTCAACCAGGGTAGTCGGCTCGTTCGCGTAATCCACCCCAGGCTCGACAGCATAGGGATGCCAGCGGTACGAGAGGAGATCCTCGGGATCCACCCGCTCGGTGATGAGCTCCATGGTTACGTGCTCGTAGCCGGGGTACGTGAACTTGGCCGCGAGGCGAGCGCCCGGCGCGAATGTACCCTCAAGCGTTACCCCAAACCAGGCGCCAAACTCTTCCGCCCTGGCGAGCGCGCGCCAGACCCGTGACCGTGGCGCGTGGAGGACGATGTTCTTCTCGATGCGATCTGTACTCATATGCAACCTCCTGATTGCATAGTACCCTACCCCGCGATGAAATGCAACCCATGAGTTGCGTAATTGACACCGCGCCCGTACGCATCGGCCGCGGTTGGGCCTGCTGCCAGGCTTGACGCCGGCTATACACTACGTATGAACTCGTGGACGCTATTGGAAGGGATAATGATGAGCAAACTGCGCCCGGATCTCCTACATGACGCGGTGGACTACGCCGATCGCTGGGTGGCGCACCAACAGGACCGGAAGGATTTCCCTGGGGCGGTGGTCGCGATTCGCCACGAGGACCAACTTCTCCTCTCGAAGGCATACGGCCATGCCGATCTGGAACGGCAGATTCCCATGACGCCGGGGCATATCTTCCGCGTCGCCTCTCATTCCAAAACCTTTACCGCTACCGCGATCATGCAACTGGTCGAACGGGGCGCTCTCCGCCTGGACGATCGGATCGCCGATTCCGTCCCCTGGTTGCGTGAGAAGGATGACCTGGCGTCCGTCACTATCCGCCAGTTGCTCAACCACTCCGCCGGGATCGTGCGCGACGGGATCGACGCCGACCACTGGCTGCTGGATCATCCGTTCCCGGATCATGATGCCTTGCGTCGCCTGGTCGAGGATGGGGGCCGGGTGCTCAACCCCAACGAGGGGTTCAAATACTCCAATATCGGTTACGGGCTCCTGGGGATGGTGATCGAGGCGGCGAGCGGCCTGTCCTATCATGAATACGTGAAACGACATATTATCCAGCCCTTGGGTTTGGCCGATACCGGCCCGGAACTCGACGCGCACGCGGAGGCGCGGCTGGCCACCGGTTACACGGTGCGCCAATACGGACGGCCCCGCCGCCCGCTTCCCCACGTCGCCACCGGCGCCCTCGCCTCGGCTACCGGCTTCTATTCCACGGCCGAGGATCTGTGCCGCTACGCCGCCGCTCATTTCCCTGGGGATACTACGCTCCTGAGCGATGCTTCAAAGCGCGAGATGCAGCAACCCTACTGGAAGGCCGAGCAGACTGACCGGCACTACGGCCTGGGATTCGTGGTCACCGACACGGACGAGCGCCGCCTGGTCGGCCATTCGGGCGGCTTCCCCGGCTTTATCACCCAGACCATGTTCGACCCGAAGGAGCGCCTGGTCGCGGTGGTGCTGACCAACGACTCCGGTGGGCCGGCGGACCTCTTGATGCGAGGAATTATGAGCATTATCGAATTCGCCCACAAAGAACGGAACGGGATCCCGAAAGGGTTCGACGACCAGCGGCGGCGATTCACCGGCCGCTTCGCCAACGAAGGGGGCGTTACCGATGTGGCGGCCTTTGGCGACACCCTGTTCGCGCTGAGTCCCGACGCGGACAATCCGGTCCAGGCCACGGACACCCTGGTGGTCGAGGACGAGCAGACACTCCGCATGACCGAGGCTTCTGGCTTCGCCTCTCGGGGGGAAGCCATTCACTACACGCACGACGCGGAGGGGAGCATCACCAAAATCATCGCGGGCGGGATCACCTCTTATCCGCTTGAGATCTTTCTCCGGCTTCCAGTGCGCGAATGACTCTCCACGGTATGCCATCGGATTGCTCCGCCTGGATGCTTACGAGATAAAGCAACTCTGGGCTTTCTCTATCCATCCGCATAACCTAACTGCCCTTCTGGCCGCCGTTCCCTTACTTTTAACCGGTATAGAGGTTCCGTATCCATCCTGAAGCGGCAGTCAAGAACAAGGGAGACGGATGGGAGTAGCGATCGAGGCGGGCGGCCACGGCGTACCGGGCGGGGAAAACATGCTGGCCTTGCCGGATGGCACGGTGCGTTATCTCACGGTGCGGGAGGCGGCGCGTCTGCAAACCTTCCCCGATCGCTGGCGTTTCGAGGGCGCCTGGGGTGAGATCATGCGCCAACTGGGTAACGCCGTGCCCATGGAGCTTGCGCGCGTGGCGGCGGTGTCCGTGGCGGCTAGCCTGACGCTTCATGGCGGCTGAGCACACTGTCAGCTGGACTGGTCTGGGTTCAGGAACCCCACAACCGGCTGTGTCCGGCCTGTCCTCCCACCCGGCCACGGCTGGAGTTCGGCGCCCTACAAAGGACCGTTGGTTAGCCCAAAAAGGCCCGTATCCGCTCCGCCAGCGCCGTCTGGTTCTTGAGTTCGCACTCCCAGATCACCAGCACCGACCAACCCATCGCCCGCAATTGCTCCTGATTGGCCGCGTCCCGCGCCTTATTGGATTCCAGTTTGGGCACCCAGAAGTCGAGACGCGATTTCGGCGTCCGTCCACAGTTCTCATGCCGATGCCAGAAGCAGCCGTGGACGAAGATCACCTTGCGGCGTCCCGCGAACACCAGATCGGGGTGGCCGGGCAGGGTGCGGGAGTAGAGCCGGTACCGGTAGCCGAGTCCATGCACGAGCCGCCGGACCACCAGCTCCGGCTTGGTGCCGCACCCGCGCACCCGGCTCATCCGCTCGCTGCGTTGTTGTGGGGTCAGTGTATCCATGTACCGTGACTGGAGCCTTGTAGGCTGTTCGGATGTCCTGTTCCGCTTGGCATGACTCAACCCCCGCTCGCGGTGAGCGCGTGGAGGATAGGGTTCGGTCATCCGCCACCCGCGGTGAGCGAATACCTTCCATCCGATGGTAGCACGCCTATACGCGGTCGCGTACCATGCCCTACTGGGGTATACAACAGCGAGGGGATGCGCGCGATGGATACACGGGCCCTGGGCGGTAGCGGGCTGCATGTGCCGGCGGTGGGCATGGGCACCTGGCGTACTTTTGATGTGCGCGGCGACATTCCCGAGGCGAACGCCCAGCGGATTGTCGATGAGGCGCTGGCTCACGGCGCCAGGTTCGTGGACTCCTCGCCCATG
>DATBTL010000338.1:0-8219 GCA_036559345.1 Chloroflexota bacterium
CTTCAGCCGGTAGAGACGGCGCTGTGCGTCCACCGTGGATTCCACGAATCCGGCCTCGCGCAGCACTCGCAGGTGCTTTGACACGGTCGGCTGCGGCATGCGAAGCTGACGCCCGATCTCGCCAACCGACTGTTGTGACGAGACCAGGAGGCTCAATATCGCGCGGCGGTTCGGCTCCGCAATTATTTCGAACACACGTTCCACTCTCTTAATGTACTCCACAGAGCATATGCGTGTCAAGGTATATATAACCAAGGGGGCCCAGGCAGTGGTTTCAATCGGCGTGCGGGGATGCACCGTGTGATGCGTTTTTGGTTGGTGCAATTCCGCGCTCTGGGCGCTCGGGCGGCTCAGCGTTGAGGCAGTGACAAGGGCTGCCGCCCCGTCACCCATCATGCTCAACACCTGAGCCGTGCCCCAGTCACCGTCGAGCTTCCGCCATCGTGCCAGGGCGTCCTCTAGGCGCGCCGTTGCCCGCCCCGTAGGGTCACCGTATCTGCCAAGCGTGAAGAGGTCCACCGAGGCCATGGCTAGGGCGGCTCCCCATGCGTCACCGATCTCCTCGAAGAGTCTGAGGCTCTCCGCGGTGGATTGATCAGCGTTTGGCTGATCGATCATCATTGGCAGTGACTGTAGGGTGTAGGCAAGCCCGCGTTTGTCCCCGAGCGCGCGAAACAGGGCGACGCCTTCCTGGGCTCGAACCCGCGCCGTGGCATTCTGGCCCGCCAGTAGACCCCGCTCGCCGGCCCCGTACAGTGCCTTTGCCCGGACGGCCGAGGCAGCCGCCGGTACCGGTCAGAGTCACGAGTCGTGTATGGGTGAGAAGGCGCTTGATTTCCGTGAGGTCGAACTCGCGCCCGACGAAGCCGGCGAGGTCCGCCGGTAGAGTATGTGGAGGCTCGGGAACTGGGCCGCCCGGCATTCCCATCGTCATCACCGACTCAGGCCAGCGTGACCGGCAGACATTCCAGAGTGCGGAACAACATCGACCGCTTCCACCGCGGCTCGGCGCTCTCCAGGCGCATATTGGGGAAGCGGCGAACGACTGAGCCGATGGCAATCTGCCCTTCCAAGCGCGCCAGGGCGGCGCCCAGGCAGAAGTGATGGCCGTAGCCAAATGCCAGGTGTGCCGGTCCCGGGCGACGAATATCGAGGATGTCCGGGTTGACAAAGGTCCGTGGGTCGCGGTTCGCGGCCCCCAGCACGATGAGTACGAATTGGTCGGCGGCGATCCTGGCCCCTCCCAGGTCAAGATCCTCGAGCACTCGCCGTTCCGTATTCTGCACTGGGCTTTCGTAGCGCAGGAGTTCGTTCACCGCCCCCTGGATCAGTGTGGGCTCTTCGCGCAACATCCCAAGTTGCTCAGGGTGCTCCAACAAGGTCAAGAGACCATTGGCGATCAGGTTGGTGGTCGTCTCATGGCCGGCGGCAAGGAGCAGGACGCAGTTCGCAAGGAGCTCATCCTCGCTCAGGCGATCCCCCTCTACCTCGGCGTCCACGAGCGCCTGTAGGAGGTCACCGTGGGATGCGCCGCGGCGGCTCAAGGTGAGGCGGCGGAAATACACCATAAACTCGCCGATGCTCTGGATCGCTTGCGCGGCGGTCTCGGGGGTAAGGGAACTCCCATCCAAAAAAGCGGCGAAATGGTCCGACCATCGTTTGAGCATTGGGTTGTCCGCGGGTGGCACCCCCAGGAGATCTCCGATCACCTTGACCGGCACCGGGTCGGCCAGATCCGCCACGACATCCATCCTGCCTTGGGCCGCGGCGGAATCGAGAATGCCATCCACCAGGGCCTGAATTCTCTCTCGCATCGACTCGACCACACGAGGGGTAAATGCCTTATTGGCCAGGGAACGGAGGCGATGATGGTCGGGTCCATCCAGGAAAAGCATTTGGGTTCGTAGAGCGCGCAATACCGGTTCCAGGGAGGCTTGATTCTCGGGGGGAAGCCAGGTGATGTCCATTCCGGATCGCAAAGCCGTGATGCGTGGATCGTTTAACGCGGCCGCCGCCTCGGGATAGCCGGTAATCACCCAGACCGACCACCGAGGATCCCAGCGAACCGGGTGATTCTGGCGAAGTCTCCGATATATCTCGTAGCGGCCATTTGGATCATTCGTCTCCAGGACCTCGGCAAGACTCAATACATCGGGATCAACCGCGTTCATGAGCAAACCTCCTTGCCGGATAGGTTCTTGGTGCCACGCGCCGCCGGCACCGGTTGCCGATGAGAACCTGGTCTACCAGTCCAAGTCCACCGCCGGCCCGACTGGGACAACGGCGGAATCCAGTTGACTTACCCGCATCTCGGCGGTGGTGAGGAGGCTATTGCAATGCGCCGCGAGAAGGGTGCCGCGCTCATAGAGGGAAAGCGAGCGGTCGAGCGTAAGAGTCTCTCCCCGCAATTCCTCGATGGTGGCCTGCAGTTCGGCGAACGCCTCCTCGAACGATAAGTCATCACCCACGTCATTCATGTTGGTGGAAGTCATCCTTTCTCGGGCTGGGCGGTGACCGCGCCCGTGGTGATCGTAGCGGAGACCTCGCCATCCCGGAAGCGAATGGTCACTCGCTCCTGGGGTCGGAGCGTGCCGGCGTCGCGGACTATCCGCCCTTCGGCCTGGGTTACGAGGGCGAATCCGCGGTCAAGGATTCGGAGCGGGTTGAGCAGGAGTAGTTGGCGTTCGGCTCCGCGCAATCGTTCGTGGTGCAGGTCAAGGTGATGACGAAGGCGATCACTTCCCAGTTCCACCAGGTCGTCAATACGCTGGCGCCGTTGATCCATGGCCCGCACCGGGCTATACAGGTCGAGATCGAGTCGGGCCCGCCGCAGGGCTTGTTGGCGCTGGGTGAGGCACGCGCGCACGGCATCGCCAAGATCCTCGGACAGCGCGGCAATTTGGGACAGCAACTCCATCCGGTCGGGAACCACGGCACCGGCGGCCGCCGAAGGAGTGGGGGCCCGAAGATCGGCGGCGAAGTCCGCGATCGTCAGGTCGGTTTCGTGGCCCACTCCGCTGACGATTGGGATCGAAGAGCCGGCGATTGCCCGCGCCACCAGCTCACTGTTGAACGCCCAGAGATCCTCAAGCGAGCCGCCTCCGCGGACCAGAAGAATGACATCAATGCCCGGCACGGCAGCCAGGCGGTGAAGAGCGGCCACGATTTGGGTGGGAGCTTCCTCGCCCTGGACCAAGGTGGGCGAGAGGACGACCTCAACGGCGGGGAAGCGGGCGCTGAGCACCCGCAATACGTCCTGATAGGCGGCTGCATGCGGGGAGGTGACCACGCCCACCCGCCGCGGCAGGGCGGGGAGCGCCCGTTTCCGCTCTTCGGCGAACAGTCCCTCGTCGCGGAGGCGGGCGCACAACTCCTCGAACTGCTGGTGTAGAGGGCCGATGCCTTCTTGCTGCACCATGTCCACATACAGCTGGACTCTGCCTTTCGTCTCGTACACGCCAAGACGGCCATGTGCCAGCATATGGTCGCCCTGCCGGAGATCGGGAACCTTGGCGCGCCCACGAGTGCGAAAGATGACGCACTGGAGTTCACTTTCGGCATCTTTCAGGGTAAAGTAGCGATGGCCGGCGGCGGAGAGGTTGGGATTGGAAATCTCGCCCCGGATCCACAGGCCACCCAGAACCACGTCTTCGCCGAGAATGTCGCTCAGGTAGCGCACTACCTCGCCAACCGTGAAGACCCCGTCCATTCAGGCCAGTTCCAGCAGTGGCTGCCCATACTCCACCGGGGCGCCGTCTCCGACCAGAAACCGGATCAAGGTGCCATCCCGTTCGGCCCGAATCTCATGCTGGATCTGCATGGCCACCAGCACCGCGAGGACGTCTCCCTCGCGTACCGGGCGCCCCTCAACGGCCAACACCTCCGCGTCGTGCTCGGGGGCGCGATGAAAGACTCCTACCCATTGCGACACCTGGGTGGTGGGGCCGCCGGCAGCCTCCATAGGCTCGGCGCTTCCCTTGGTTGCCGCGACCGTGCCCGCCTGGAGATCCAGGCGCAACCGAACGGACCAAGTATCGTGCGAGGCATCCAACTCTTCCACTCCCGACCTCAGGCAGAGGTCGGCAAGGGTGCGGATGCCGGCGGCCGAGGGCGGCCGCGGCCTGTTCATCGCCGTCTACGCCTTGCCCACGCGCTCAATGTATTGGCCGGTTCGGGTGTCCACCCGGATCGTTTCATCCATATTGATAAAAAGAGGAACCTGGACCACGGCCCCAGTTTCTACCGTGGCGGGCTTGGTGGTGCCCGAGGCGGTATCGCCTTTGATGCCGGGCTCGGTGTAGGTAATTTTAAGTTCCACGTTCGGCGGCAAGTCAATGGCGATCGTCTCGTCGCCATAGGACAACAACTCGACCTCCATGTTTTCCTTGAGGAACTTGGCGTCGTCGGCAATCAGCGATTCGGAAACAGTGATTTGGTCGTAGGTTTCCGTATTCATGAAGTGGAAGGTCTCGCCATCGGCGTAGAGAAACTGGACCGTGCTTGAGTCCAGCCGGGCGCGTTGGAAACGTTCGCCGGCCTGCACCGTCCGTTCGGTGGTCGAGCCGGAGCGGAGGTTCCGCAGCTTCATGCGCACCTGGGCACTGCCGCGCCCCATTTTGATGTGATTGAACTCCAGCAGGCGATAGAGCTCGCCATCGAGTTCAAGGGAAATGCCGCGCTTTAAGTCTCCGGTTGAAATCATGCACTATACCTTTCCGGTGTGAGCTTAGTTTACCGTGACGCCCGCTTCATTATTCTGGCAATCCAGTGTAACGCAGAAGTGCGTCTTGTTGTCCTTGCCGAATGCCTGGAAGAAGAGAAATTGCGAGGGCGCCGGATTAAGCGCGGCGTTGAGAGCCGAAGCACCGGGCTCGCTTATGGGGCCTGGGGGCAAGCCTGAATTGAGGTAGGTATTGTAGGGAGAGATCGTCGAGCCCGTCTGGGTCTGGGAGAGACTCCGCTCCCACCAGGTCTTTTCTTGAGGCCGGTAGCCCAACGCGTACTGTACGGTTGGATCGGCATTCAGCCGGTTGCTCACCACGGCGCTATTGTTCAGGCGGTTGTAATAGGTGCCGGCGATGTATTGCTCGACGATCGGAATCGAGCTTTCTCGTTGCACGATGGAAGCCATGGTGACAATATCAAAGGCGCTCATATGACGTTTGGCCGCCTGTGCGTGCATGGCTGGGGTGAAATGCGCGGCAAAATTAGCCAGCATCATATTGACCAGCGTGTGAGCATCGAAGTGCTTGTGCAGGTGATACAGTCCGGGATAGAGGAATCCCTCCACACTGGCGCCGGGGGGACGGCCCTTGAGGAACCAATAGTTGAAAGAGCCGTGCCGTACTTGATTCATGAAGGCGTTGTACGAGACCGCGCCGCCGGCGGCTAGATCGGTGGCGATTTCCTCGGCCCGATGCCCCGGCAAAATGTTGTAGTCCTGCGAGTGATCCACGGGAGGCGGGGCGGGCGGTACCTGACGGAGGGCGTCGGCTACTTGCTGCATGCTCATATCCGTGTTCAGCAGATGAGGGCCGGCCACGATGTTACCGGCGCCTCCGTTGAATCGGTAATAGAGTTGGAAGAGGAAACCGCTGGATACCAGCCCCGCCTGGCTGAGTTCGGTCGCGACACTGCTTACCGTTTCACCCGGCCGGACCACGAATCGCACCTCCTTGCGCGGGCCGCCCACGGAGGAATGGAACTGATGTAACACATAGCCTCCGGCCCCGATGACCCCGATGGCGATCACCAGAATGAGGAGAAGCGCGGCCATGGCGCCCGCATGACCGCCGCCCCGTGGGGCCACGTACAGCGGCCCGCCGCCCTGCGTACCCGATTTACCAGGGGTATACACCTCAACGCGGGTTGCTCCCGTGCCGCGAGCTGCCCGGAGGCGCCGGAGCCGGTCCATCTGTTGGTCGTCAGCCATTTCGCGTGCCTTCCTTCATCGGGTTGCCGGAGTGGACATGGTACGGGTCACGCCTTTCATCTCGGCAGACCGCGATCGCGGACTCGGGTGTCCGGGTTGGTCATCAGTTCGCGGCCCGCGCGGCCCGTTTGCTCTCCTGCTGCCGGGTGTCCAGGAAATCCTGCAACATCAGGGCGGCCGCGATGGCGTCCAAACGCTCACGACGACGCCGCACCCTGCCGCGCACCTGGCTCATCATTTGCTCGGCCTCCCAGGAAGATAGGCGCTCATCCCAGTAACTGATCGGCACCGGAAGGGGGCCCAATCCCTGGACATACGCGTAGGTCGCCTCCACCTGGCTGCCGCTGCTCCCATCCATATTGAGCGGCAGGCCGAAAACCACCGCTTCAACTTCATATTCTTCAATCAGCGCGCGAATACGCGCGCCATGCGCCTCTCCGCGGCTGATCACATTTAGGGGGGTGGCCAGAAACCCAGTTGGGTCGCTGAGCGCCAATCCTACCCACTTTTCGCCCACATCCACGCTCAGGTAGCGCACTGGGCCATGGTACCACACCTGGGGGAACTCATCGCACCTACCGGCTACCCGAGATTCCGCACGCGCAGATCGATCAGTCCGGCGGCTTGCGGGAGCCGTCCGGCAAGGTCAGGGCGTGTGCTGATCGTGTAGTGCCAGCCCCCATTCCGCGCGCTCTCGTCCAGCAGGCGCCGCGCGTCGGCCACGCTCATCCCAACCAACAGGGCCCGGAGACTGGTCGCATCAATCCTCGGCGTAGTACGTGCTTGCACCCGAGCGCGGACAATCCGGCCCTTACCCTGGCCATGGATCGAGAGGGTGATCCGTTCGGTACCAGGGATCACTTGCTGATTATGGCCCGCCAGATCGTGATCTCGTCCCGTATCCGCCAGGGTTTGCACATCTTGGGCATGCACGTATTGCATGGCCATCTTGGCGGTGATTGCCACTCGCGCAAAGGGGAGGCCGCTACGTTTGACCAGGGTAACCCGAGGCACGGTGACGGTGAGCGGGCCCGGCAGCCTTATAGGGCTCAGCGCGTAACGCACACTCAAGGTGGACGCCTCACGCGCGGCCAGTTGGCGACGAAGGGTCGCCGCCGCGTTCGCTATGTCCGAGGCTGTGATCCGGTACTCGGTTCGCATGGTGCCACCGGTGATCGGGGCATAGTTAATCACGAGCAACACCCCCGCGAGCCGCCCTTCAATGGCCGTGACCGTGCCCTGGCCCACGTTGGCGCTGGTGCCGCCCACCAGAGCCCGTACCCCTACATTCAGTTGGCCGTTGGTGCTGCCCGAGAAGGTATGGACGGCGGCGGGTACATTGGCGTCGGCCAGAGTGACGTACCGGCTGCCGTTCCGTGCGTCCACGATCGTTCCCGCCGGGACGGTTACGTAGCCGTCGGCCTGGTTGGCGAACGTGACGGTTCCGGTGGCGAACCCATCGGGCACCAGGCGAGTGCCCGTACCAGGCACCACCAGGTTGGCGGTCTCGCTCAGTTCGGTGTGATGTAAGGCGATTGCCCCAGGATTCCCCGAGCCGAGATCGGCGGTATAGGTACGGTCGAATGCATGGGTTGCGTAGGTGATGGTGATGGTGGCGGCGGGGAAGAGCACTACCCAGATGCTCAGGACCAGCACGATGACGAAAGCGCTGGTGAAGACCGCCAGTGGCCATCGGCGCCTACCCGTCGGTGGCAGGGGCCCTACCTTTCCGGCCGCGCCGAGGGTCGGGGGCGTCACTCTTACCGGCACTGTCGCCTGGTTCAGGTCGAGCTCATCGTCCGGGTCGGACGCCGCGTCCGGATCAGTCCCCTGATCGAGCGGCTGATCAACGTGGCCATTTCCGTACAATGAGGCGTCGGGCGCCGCTGCTATCTGGCGAGCGGGCAGGGGTGTCACCGATGCCGGATCTATGGCGGAAGGGCCTGAATGGGTTCCTTCTGCCTCCATACGCGCTCCCTCGTGCGTTGAGCCCGGGAGCAGTGGAGGCATAGGTAGGTCGGTCGCGGATTGGCCGCGGCGACGCAGCCTCAACCTGGCCTCGCCCACGGTAGCCGAACAGGGAATCCCGATTGCCGCGAATTGGGCGATGGCCACCCGGTCAGTCGTAACAGCGGTGATCGCGATACCGGCCGCCTCGGCGCGCCGTTTCAGGAGGCGGGAGGCGACAACCCCTCGCACGGCGCGGGCCCCTTCGGGGAGGACGACGATTGCCGCTGAACCAGTCTCCTCCACCCGATCGAGCAATACCGCCAGATCGTCATCGAGA
>DATBTL010000339.1:0-4918 GCA_036559345.1 Chloroflexota bacterium
CCGATCATCCCCAGGCGGAGTTCGTTCACACGGCCTCGATGGTGCTGGTCAATCCATGCTGCTCCAGCCGTTCGCGATAGAACTCGGCCAGTTCCTTGGGACAGATGATGACCTGCGCCTGCCCATGTAAGTGCGCCTCCAGCATGATCTCCTCCGCCCGCCTCCGTCCAATGGAGGGCACGGTGTGCATGAGGGCGCGGATCACGTGCAACATGTCGTTCACGTCATCATTGTGGAGCAGCACGCGCCACGGGGGTAGGATCTGCTGAAGGGTACGCTGTTCGCGTTCGGTGACGGTGTCGGTGGCCATGTTTTCTAGTGTAGGGGCTGCGCTGGTCCCTGTGTAGGGGCTTTTCCTTTCCCTTTATTCCTCCCATGCGCCCCACTGCTTCGGAAAGGCGAACGTGGTCTTGGTGTCCAGGGTCTTCCGCGAATGCGCCGCCTCGGTGGCCAGCAGCATGACCTCCAGGACGTGGCGGGCGTGTTCGGCGCTCAGCAGCGGCGCTCTGCCGGTGCGCACGCAGGCCACCAGGTGCGAGGCACCGGCGAAAATGTGCTTGCCCCGGTTGGGAATGGCGGACGGGCTGATCGGAGGAACGATCTCCCAGGCCCGCGCGCCACCCTTGCCGCCTCGCCACAGGCGGATGGTCCCGCGCTCGTCATAGATATTGTCGACCACCAGCACACCCTCGCTGCCATAGATCTCGATCATCGGGCCGGGAGTGGTCCAGGTACAGTAGCTCGCGTCCAGATGCGCGAAGGCCGGGCGCGGTCCCTCTCGTCCCGGCAACTCAAACTCCAACAGAGCTTGAATGTTATCCTCGAGCTCCACCGAGATTTCCTTGCCGCGGGCCGGGCCGGCCAGGACCGTCCGGGTGGGGATGCTGATCGCCCCGAAGGCGCTCAGCCGGCGCACTGGGCCGAGCACCTCGGTGAGCGCGTGCAGCATATAGACGCCCAGATCCACCAGTGGTCCGGCGCCCCGCTGATAAAACCAGGTGGGGTCCGACGTGTACTCCATCCAGGCAGCGGGTCCGAACGTGGCAAGCTGCGCCCGCGCGTGCGTGACGTCCCCGATCGCGCCGTCGTGGACCAAGCGCCGCACATCCACCATGAAGGCATTGATCGCGATTGCCGGAGCGCAGACCAGCACCAGGCCGCGGGCGGCCGCCTCGGCGATCACCACGTCCGCTTCGGCGACCGTCCCGGCAATCGGTTTCTCGACCATCACATGCTTGCCGGCTCGCAGCGCGCTCAAAGTGACCGACCCGTGCAGACGCGGCGGCGTGAGATTGAGCACCGCGTCCACGCCCTGGGCGCTCAGGAGTTCTTCCAGGCTGGCCAGCGGGCGTCCGCCATATTGGGTGGCCGCGGCGGCCATGCGGACGCCATCCGGGTCGTGGAGCGCCACCACCTCGGCCTGTTCGGGGATCTCGGCGAAGCCCGGCAGATACCGGCGGAAGGCAATATCCCCGCAACCAATCACTCCAACTCGTACTCGTGCCGCCGTCATCCATGCCTCCTTGAACCAATCATTACATCCCATAGGATACAGTTCGGCGCCACGCCCTGGCGACCGTCGGGCGCGCTCAGTGCTACTCCCTACTCCTGAATCTTGCCCGCCCTATACATGGACAATAGGAGCCAAAGGCCCAGAACGCCGGCCGAGAAGAGGCCGCCGGCGAACACCAGGAGCAGAATCCTCGAGCCATGGGTACTCACCACGGTCTGCAGGAGGAGGGCCAGACCGACAATAAACGAGGCGGCGAGAATGGAAACCGAGAGCCGGTTGACCATCCGGTTCAGATCCCGCATCAGCGGGTCCATCCCCTCGGGGCGGACCGCGACCCCCATCTCTCCCCGCTCCAGCCGGCTCAATAATCGCTGAGCGCGCTGGGGCAATGATCCGGCCAGATCGAGCATGGCGCCCAGATTCAGGGCGGCGGCGCGGGCATCCGGCCGGGGTACGTACAGGCGGCGCAAAGCATTCTCCACGAAAGGGCGGGCCACCGAGACCAGGTGGAACTCGGGGTCCAATCTCAGGCCAATTCCTTCGTGCATGGCCAGGGTTTTGGCCATCAAGGCAAGATCGCCGCGGAGCATCAGATGATGGCGGCGGGCCAGGCGGAACACCTCGCTCAACATGCGGCCCGCGTGAATGTCCCGCAGGCGTGCCCCATGATAGCGGCCCAGCATGCGGCGCATGTCGCTCCGTAGCTGGCTGATCCCCGTGCCGCCCCGCGCCACCCCTACCGCGATCAGCCCTTCGGCCATCCCATCGGCATCCTTCCCGACCCACGCCGCCAGCATGAGGAGCAGATCGCGCCGAGTCTCGTCGTCTAACCGGCCAACCAGGCCAAAGTCAATAATGGCGATGCTTCCATCGGAGCACACGATATAGTTACCGGGGTGCGGATCGGCATGGAACAGCCCATTCTCGAAGATGGCGTGCATGGCCATCCGGGCCAGTTCTCGCGCGACCGCTTGGGGACTGACCGCCTGGCGGGACAGCCCCTCTGGATCGTTCACCTTGACCCCCTGGAACCGCGCCATGGTAAGGACGCGGGGGGTAGTGAACTCCCAGTGCACCCGTGGCACGACCACTCGACTCTCCCGATCGATACCGGCGGCGAACAGCTCGGCGTTTCTGCCTTCCGTCGTATAGTCGAGTTCGTCGCGCAGCCCATCGGAGAAATGCAGAACCGTCTCCTCCAGATTACGGACCAGGGGCGAATCAATGCGGCCAGCGGCTAGCCGGGCCAGATCGAGGAGGATCTCAAGATCCATCTCGATCTCTTCCACGATGCCGGGCTTTTGCACTTTGACCACGACCTCGGTGCCGTCCGCGAGGGTCGCGGCATGCACCTGTCCGATAGAGGCGGTAGCCAGGGGAATCTCGTCGAAATTGGCGAACAGTTCCTCGGGCGGCGCCTCGAACTCGCTGGCGATCATCGCCCGTACGTCCTCAATAGGGACCGGCGGCAGCCGATCCTGTAGCGCACCCAGGGCCACGATGTAGTCATCGGGCAGCAAATCGGAGCGGGTGCTGAGGATCTGGCCCAATTTGATGAAGGTGGTACCAAGCTCCTGAAGAGCGGTTCGCAGCGATTCGGGACCGCCTTCGATGCGGGCTCGCCCCGGCAGCGGCATGTGGGTCCGGTGTACCAGTAGCCCGAAGCCATGCCGGCTCAGTACGGCCACCACCTGGCGCTGACGGCCGGCGCGAGAGCGGTGGTGGGCATTGAGGGTCGCGGGTACGGTGGACGGTTGGACGGTCATGGGCATTCGCACTCCTCACGTGCAGTGTACCGTCCGGTCCCTGGCCAGGCGCGGTTGGAACTCCAGAAGGCTTGACACGTCAGTTTGTTCAGTACATACTGAACACTATGATTAAGTCTGAAACAAGTGAAACATCGGGATCTCCGTCGGAGGCCGAGTTGCGGTTCGTCGAGGAAGTGGCGCTCAACTTCGAGCGGCAAGGCCTCTTCCGCATGGCCGGACGGGTGCTCGGCTGGCTGCTGATCTGTGACCCGCCCGAGCAGACATTCAATCAGTTGGCCGAGGCGCTCCAGGCGAGCAAGGGCTCGATCAGCAACGTCATGCAATTGTTGGTCCCAGCCGGCATCGTGCAAAAGGTCTCGCGCCCAGGCGTGCGGCGCGACTACTACCGGGTGGCGCCAAACGCATGGGTTGACCTGGCCCGCAACCATACCAGATATTACGCCGCGTTTAAGAATTTAATGGATGAGGGATTGCGCTTGCTTGAGGATAAACCGGCGGCGCGGCGCGAACGGCTGCGGGATATTCAGGCCCTCTATGATTGGCTGGCCCACGAAATGCCGGAACTTTGGGACCGTTGGGAGCGCGAGAAGGAGGCTCCATGAGCGACGCGATAGGCAAGGCCGACTCGGGCTCTACGTATGCGCCCGGCGTCGCGACACCTGCGGATGGGCCGGCGGCCATCGAGATAGCGGGCTTCGCCAAGTCGTATGGCGCGGTGCGGGCGGTACGCGGTATCTCGCTCCGTGTGGCGCGCGGCGAGATCTTCGGCTTCCTGGGGCCAAACGGCGCCGGGAAGAGTACCACGATCCGGGCCATGCTCGACTTCATCCGGCCCACCGGCGGCACCATCCGCGTGCTGGGTCTGGACGCCCATCGGGACGCCGTGGCCATCCACCGGCGAACGGGCTACGTGCCGGGAGATGTACGCCTGCCACGCGGCATCACCGGGCGGCAATTGCTGGATCGCTACTCACGGATGCAGGGGCTGCGGCCGATCCTGCTCGACCGGCTGATCGCGCGGTTCGAGGTGGAGGTAGACCGCCCTTTGCAGGGCTATTCGAAGGGCATGCGCCAGAAGATCGCCCTGGTGCAAGCATTCATGTGCGATCCTGAGTTGGTGATCCTGGACGAACCGACCAGCGGCCTCGATCCGATCAGCCAGCGCGCCTTCAACACCTTCCTGCTGGACGAAGTACGCGGCGGCCGTACCATCTTCATGAGCTCGCACATCATGTCCGACGTGGAAAAGACCTGCCGGCGCGTAGCGATCATTCGCGCGGGTGAACTGGTGGCTGTCGAACGCATTGAGGCGCTCCGCCAGCGCGCCGGACAGACCGTGACCGTCGAGTTCGGCGTCGCCGATCGGCCGGCGAACCTGGAGGTGTTGAGGCAGATCCCCGGCGTGGTCGATGTGACGCCGCACGGTCAGGACGCCGCGGACGGAGCTGGGCTGGGTGCGGTGACATTCAGCGTTCAGGGGAGCGTCGATCCCTTGATCAAGACACTGGCGAGGTACGATGTGGTGCATCTCTCCGCCGAGGAAGCGCCGCTGGAGCAGGTGTTCCTGCAGTTCTACGAGACGCCCGCGCCGCAATCCACGGCGTCCCTGGCGGCGCCGGCCGCCAAGTCGGCATAG
>DATBTL010000340.1:0-1755 GCA_036559345.1 Chloroflexota bacterium
TGGTGGCGATAGAAGTCGATCTCCTGGGGTGGGAGCGGCGTGTTGCCCAGGATCAGGTCGGCGGCCTTCTCGGCCAGCATCATCACCGGAGCGTAAATGTTGCCGTTGGTGACGTAGGGCATGGCCGAGGCGTCCACCACGCGCAGTCCGTCGAGTCCATGTACTCTCATGCTGGCGGGATCCAGTACCGCCATCGCGCCGGCGCCCATCTTGCAGGTACAGGAGGGGTGCAGGGCCGTCTCGGCGTCGCGGGCCACCCAGTCCAGGATCTGCTCGTCCGTCTCGACAGCCGGGCCGGGCGAGAGCTCCCCGCCATTATAGGGGGCGAAGGCTGGCTGATTGAGGATGCGGCGGGCCACGCGGACGGCCTCGATCCATTCGCGCCGATCCTGTTCGGTCGAGAGGTAGTTGAAGCGCAGCGCCGGGCGCACCCTGGGGTTGGCGTTCTTGATGCGCACCGAGCCGCGGGCGTCGGAGTACATTGGCCCGATGTGTACCTGGTAGCCGTGCCCGCCGGGCGGGGCGGAGCCGTCGTAGCGGATGGCGACCGGCAGAAAGTGGAACATCAGGTTGGGGTAGTCCACGTCGTCGTTGCCGCGCACGAAGCCGCCGGCCTCGAAGTGGTTCGTGGCCCCCACCCCCGAGCGCAGGAACAGCCACTGGGCGCCGATGAATGGCCGCCGCCAGGTTTCCAGGGCCGGCGCCACCGAGACGGGCAGGAGACACGAATGCTGTACATAGACCTCCAGGTGGTCCTGGAGATTCTCCCCCACCCCCGGCAGGTGGTGAATCACCTCGATGCCATGGGCCTTCAAGTCGTCACCATTCCCGATTCCGGACACTTGCAACACCTGTGGCGAATTGATCGCGCCCCCACAGAGGATCACGTTGCCCGCCCGCGCCTCTTGGACCGCGCTCTTACCGCGTATATATTCCACCCCGACCGCCCTTTTTCCCTCGAAGAGAATCCGGGTGACGAAGGCCCTCGTCTCCACGGTCAGATTGGGACGCCGCATGGCGGGATGCAAATAGGCGCGCGCGGCGCTGAGCCGGCGGCCTCGATGAATAGTCCGGTCGAACGGCGCGAAACCTTCCTGCCGGTAGCCGTTCACGTCGTCCGTGAGGGTGAAGCCGGCTTCCTTCACCGCCTCGAAGAATGCCTGAAACAGTGGGCTGGAGGCCGGACCACGCTCGAGGACCAGCGGACCATCATGGCCGCGGAAGGCGCTCCCATCGGCCAGGCAGTTCTCCATCTTCTTGAAATAGGGCAGGCAATGCGCGTAGTCCCAGGACTCCATGCCGGGATCGGCGGCCCACCGCTCGTAATCCAGCGGATTCCCCCGCTGGAAAATCATTCCATTGATGCTGCTCGATCCGCCAAGAACCTTGCCCCGCGCATGGTAAATCCGCCGCCCGTTCATAAACGGTTCCGGCTCGGACTTGTAGCGCCAATCGTAGAGGTTCCAGCCAATCGGAAACGATAGGGCCGCCGGCATGTGTATGAACACATCCCAGATGTAGTCCGGGCGCCCGGCCTCGAGTACAAGTACCTGGTTCCCAGGATCGGCGCTCAGCCGGTTGGCCAGCGCGCTCCCCGCCGATCCGCCGCCGATTATCACGAAGTCGTACTGTTTTGAAGTCATAAAAGCCGTGTAATCGCGCGACTGCCGCGTTTTTCCGCTTCGGTCAAGCTTCTTGCCTCCCCAGGACTCACCTTTCCGTCGCCAAACTCCTCCGGCAGTTTACCACCCGGAT
>DATBTL010000341.1:0-6020 GCA_036559345.1 Chloroflexota bacterium
CATTACCACGCTCCAGAGCGGCCAACCGGTGCTCTTCTTCAAGGACCAAACGGATCCACCGGTGGTGGTGAAGGCCGAGGACGCGCCATACGGCCTCACCCAGATGAATGCCATCATGCATAAGCAGGTCCATGGCACCGCTACCATAGCCACGCGGGATGCCTCCTCGGACAAAAACACGATTATCAACTTAATGAAGGATGCCAGCAAATCCGATGCAAGCTGGGACGATCTGGGCAACGCAAAGGACACACCAACCACCTATTTAGTCCCCAGAACTGAGTATGGTCCTGACGGGAAGACCGAGGTGGAGACGGAAGGGAACACCCCCGCCGAAAAGGCCCGGTTTTTCATGGCTAAACAGTTTGCGGGCAAGCCCAAAATACAGGTCATGGCCGTTGCTAAGGGTGAATCCGGGCGTAAAATTGCCCACCGAGACGCGGCGGCGACCGCTGACAACCCAAGCCGGCTCCGCCAACTCTTCGACGATGGGGCCTACGTGACCAGACTGGGCCAGTTGACGGCGGCGGATCTCTTTGTCGAGAATGCCGACCGTGTGCTGGCGAATTATGGCAACTGGATGACCAACGCGAATAACGGCATCACCTTGATCGATAACATGGATTCCGCATCCCAGGGCCTGTGGGCGAATGATGATGTTGTTGGTAAGCACCACTATCTCGACGAACTGGCACCCTCCAACCGGGATGCCCTTGTCAAGAGTCTCGTGGGCTGGCTCGGTAACGAAGTGAGGAACGGGATCAAGGGCGCGGATGCTGGACTCAAAGCATGGCTCAAGGAGCCGGGGACAGGCGGAACCAGAGAACAGACCATCAAGGCGCAGTTAAAACTGGGGCTCGATCAGGGCTGCGCCCGAATCATCAAGCTTTATGCCACCAACAAGACGGGCAAGGAAGGGCGGGCGGCCAAGAAAGCAGCCAAACTTGCCTACAAGATGGATGTCAAAGCGGGCGATCATCAGGCAGGCGGCGTCAGCTACTGGGAGCGGCTCAAGGCGCGCGCCCGGTACTTGCAGAAGCTCACCTAGCGGATCGGGCCGCATGAAGTGGGAATCACCGCGGCCCATAGGAGTGGGCGGGGTTTACGGGGCCTCCGACTGTGGTCGGATGGCAGGGACGGGACCGGCTGTGGCCGGGTGTGGCCCGTGGTCGGAGGGTGCATCTCGCTTTTGTGGTCGAGGACGTCTGTAGGAGCGCGGGTCTCCAGGCACCCGCTTCGTTCGGCGACGGATCGGCATCTGGGGAGGACTGCTGCCGCCAACTGGCGGGTAGCCGCGCCCAGCGGGCCTGGAGACCCGCGCTCCTAGCCGGTGGCCACCGAGCCGGTCAAATGCCCTTCCACCATTCCTCGGTGCCCCGTGATCCGATGACTGGTGGCACTCGTGATCGCTCGTCCGGTAGACTGGACGGGGAGGCCGTGATGCCCAGGACGCTTGCCGTAATCGGTGCCCCAACCAGTGCGGGCGCCTACGCGCCGGGCCAGGAGAAGGCGCCGCGCGCCCTCCGCGAGGCCGGCCTGCTTGATCGTTTGCGCGAGGCCGGGATCGCGATACACGATTATGGCGATCTCCCGGTCTGGCGCTGGCAGCCCGATGCGGCCAACCGATTCGCCCAGAACCTCGGGGCAGTGGTCGAGAATGCCCAGGCGCTGGCCGAACGGGTGCGCCAGGCGGCGGCGAGCGACGAATTCACCCTGGTCCTGGGTGGTGACTGCACGATCGAGCTGGGCGTCGTATCGGGGCACCTCCAGGCCAATCCGCGGATTGGCCTGGTGTATTTCGACATCCATGCCGACCTCAATACGCCCAAAAGTGTCCAGGACGGCGCGCTCGACTGGATGGGGATGGCGCATCTGCTGGGCGAGGACGACGCGGTGGTCGAGTTGAGTCGCCTGGGCCCACGCTACCCCTTGCTCTCCCCATCTCAGGTCGTCCTCTTCGCGCACGACAACGCCCGCGCAACGCCTTGGGAGCGGGAGACAATCGCCCGGAGCGCGTTGACGACGATCCCCGTGGCCGAGGTTGCCGCCGCTCCGGAGGAGGCCGCGGAACGGGCGCTCGCTCACTTGCGAGATGGTTACGACCGGATTCTGGTGCACTTCGACGTGGATACGATCGACTTCACCGATGCCCCGCTCTCCGAGAATACGGGCCGCAACTACGGCCTCCCCCTCGACACGGCGTTCCGTACCCTTACCGGTCTGCTGAAGGATGAACGAATCCGTGCCCTGACGATCACCGAACTGAATCCGGACCACGGAGCCGAGGATGGTTCCACCCTGGCGATGTTTGCCGACCGTCTGGTGGGGGCGTTAAAGATGATACCCGGTTTGGTGGTTGCTCCCTGAAACACAGATGGCTCCGCTAAACAAGCGATTCATGTGGATCGCAGCCAGCGACCGCGAACTTCTGGAGATGGTACGGGACTTCAACGGCTGGAAGGCGCGCTTTGATTCCGTAATATTCCCACCCACTCGCGCTCCCAGGAAAGCCCGTACAACGTTGATCACTCTTCCAGGTTCGCTCTTCCCTCCAGGGGGACATGGGCCGGGCTCCTGAACGGGCTGCTACACTGAACGGTACCCGACCCTCGAAATGATTGAACTGTTGTATCTGGAGGTCCCGCGTGCTTACCGCGCCTACGCAATCCCGTGTCGACTTCGCCCCCTTCCGCTGTCGTTTCCCCGCCATGGCCCGTGAGGTCAGCGGGAGGATTCCCGCCTTTCTTGATAATCCCGCCGGTACTCAGGTGCCTCAAGAATTGATCGACGCCATGGGAGAGTATTTCCTGGGCGCCAACGCTAATCTGGACGGCGCCTTCCGAACCAGCCGCGCCTCCACCAGCCTGTTCGCCGAGACGCACATGGCCATGGCCGATCTGCTGGGAGCCGCCTCGGCCCATGAAATCGTCCTCGGCCAGAACATGACTACCCTCACCTTCGCGATGAGCCGGGCGATTGGCCGCACCCTGAGCGCGGGCGACGAAATCGTAGTGACCACTCTCGATCACGACGGGAACGTGGCCCCCTGGCGGGCCCTGGAGGAACGAGGCATCGTGATCAAGACGGCGGATATCCATCCCGAGGATTGCACCCTGGACATGGATTCGCTGGCGGCCCAGATCACCCCACGGACCAAACTGCTGGCGGTGACTCACTGCTCCAATCTGGTGGGCACGACCGTGGATGTGCGGGCCGTGTGCAAGCTGGCCCGTGAGGCGGGGGCGCTGTCGTATATTGACGCCGTGCAGTACGCCGCCCACGGGCCGATTGACGTGCGGGACATTGGCTGCGACTTCCTCGTGTGCTCCTCCTATAAGTTTTTCGGTCCCCACATGGGGATCCTGTATGGGAAGCTGGAACATCTTGAGCGGCTGGAGGCATACAAGGTACGCCCGTCCAGCAGCGTCCCGCCTGGGAAGTTCGAGACCGGCACCCTCAACTTCGAGGGCTGCGCCGGGCTGCTCGGCACGATCTCCTATCTGGAGAGCGTGGGTGAGGCAGCGATCGCCGCCGGGGTGAGCGTGCCCGCGGCCCCTACTGGACGGCGGGGCCGCCTCCTCCATGCCCTGGAGGCCATGCATGCCTGGGAGCGCGAGTTGGGCGAGCATCTGATTGCGGGATTGGCCGGGATCCCCGGTATCCGCATCTGGGGGATCACCGATCCCGCGCGGTTGCATCAGCGGGTGCCGACCGTCTCCTTTACCCTGGCCGGGCATCACCCCGACGCCATCGCGGCGCGGCTGGGCGACGAGGAAATCTATGTGTGGAGCGGGAACAATTACGCGGTCTCCCTTACCGAGCGGCTGGGTCTGGAGGAGCACGGCGGGATGGTGCGGGTAGGGCCCGTCCACTACAATACCGTCGCTGAGATCGATCGACTGGTCTCCGTGGTGCGCGACATCGCGGGCACAAAATAGGGGCACGGGTCTCCAGGCCCGCCTGGTTCAGCGATGAAATGTCATCCGGGCAGCGCGGTGGTTGTTTGCACGAGCGGGCCTGGAGACCCGCGCCCCTTACCCGAGGTATCGCCGTACGAGCCCCAGTGTAAAGCTTCGGTAAAACATGCGACGGATCGGGCTTTTACCCCAATTGGGTGCTGATCCGTGCTTCCCCTTCTGGTAGGCTGGGAAGTGAGAGGACCAAGCCCTCTCGCCCGAACTCACCGGAAAATAGGAAGCGCGGGACACCCATGGATGCACGATTCTTACTCTTTCCCTGGCGGCGGCGATTGGGCCGAGGGCCCGTTGCCCGGTTCCCCTTCGGGCAGGAAGGGGATTCCATGTTGACCATGTTGCCGCCCCATCTTGAGCCAATTCCCGTGGACAGCGTGATCGGCAGCGTCGATCGCTACCGCCAGTTGGATGGCCGCTTTCGGCCCGGACGGCGGATGACCCAACGCCTCAGGGGCATCATCGGAGCGATGCGGAACGGGGTCCAGTTTCCCCCCATCGAGGTCTACCGTCTCGAAGGCGCCTGCTACGTCATTGATGGGCATCATCGAGTGGCGGCGGCGCTGGAGGTGGGCCAGTTGTATCTTGACGCGATGGTCATCGAATGTCGTCCGCCGGCGGATGAGAGGAACCCCCTGGAGGCGGCGCGGATCGACTTTGGCCTGCGAACCGGCCTCCGCGCCATTGCTTTCAGTACTCCGGCCCGCTACGCCGAGGCTCTCCAGCAGATCCACGAACATCGCTGGTACTTAAACGAACGCGGGAAGCCTATCTCTCTGCGAGAGGCATCCGAGGACTGGCGGCAGCACATTTTCGGGCCGGTAGTCCGGCAATTGGCCAGCGAACATCTGGTGCGCCCCGAGGCCATGGTCGAGGCGGGAGATCTCTACCTGCGGGTCAGCGACCTGAAGTACGAGGTCAGCCGGGAACGCGGGCACGACATCGGCTTCCCGCTGGCCATCCGCGAATGGGTCGTCCGACACTATCCATCCGAGCCCGCCGCGTTCTTCAGTTCTCTGCTGGACATGAGCATGATGGCCGTGGGGTAGAAGCGAAAAGTGCCTTTGTGGCAGGGGAACGGGCAGGGCGTTGCTCCTTGCGTAGAGCACGATAACCGTGCATGCACGACCGGTGAGGCGCTATTGATAAGGCCAGCATGGGATAGGCCCACGCTGAACCGGATTATCCCGGCTCTTTCCCTCTGTCAGGCATAATCGCCTGCTCTCTTCCCTCGTAAAGTGGGCGCAGGTGGGCACGAACTCCCGCGGATCCGAGAAAGTCCGTGCTGTCCGACAACTGATCGACCGCCCCACACCACGGGAGGGCCCGTACCGCCGGGTCCTGGATCGCTGCGCGGAGCGTGTCGACGATGCGGTCGGCGTGGATGACCAGGTAGGGCCGGTTATAGTATGGGGACACCGTCGTTTGCACGGGCGGCGTAAGGCCAAATTGGTTATGCAGAGTCGTCACGGCGGCGTATGATTCCGCGAGCCGGGCCTCGCGTTCGCGCCACCGATCTGCCTGGAGGGTCCGATCGAAGAGCGGACCAAGCGCCGGACCGCATGATAGTCGCGCGAAAGCAGTGCCGAACCACTTGCCGTAGGGAGCGTAACGGCGCTCGATCAAGAAACACAGGCGCATCAGGTCACGTACGATACTCGCGGCGATCAGCATGGAGCCGAGTTCGTCACCCACTTCACCGGCCCGGCCCATGAATGCCTCCTGTTGGGCCATGCGCCCCCATTGCGCTGCCATCAGATACAGCCAGAGATCGTGAGGAAAGTAGGCGAGTCGGGCCCGCGTCGCGGTCAATTCGCCCGTTCCGTCGTGATACACGGCGCCGGCCGTCAGTTCCAGCAGCGTCTGCTCGGGCGTGATCAGCCAATCCACCACCCGCGGGCCACCGGTCGGGTCGAATCCGAGATACGCGGTAAAAAAGCCGCGGACGGTATTGATCTCGATCCGATGTACCTCCGGCGCGTTGGGTTCCTCGTGGGATCGCCGCCACCGAGTGGGAAAGCCGTAGAATGTATGAGGCAGCGCGTCTTG
>DATBTL010000342.1:0-4177 GCA_036559345.1 Chloroflexota bacterium
CCTGCCGCCAAGCGCCCCCACCACGGCATCACCTTCATGCTCGGCATGGGGGAGCGCGCCATCTGGAGAAAAGGCAAAAGCCAGAGCGCCGGCGCCAGACGCATCGCGCCGTCTGGCCGCGAAGTGTTCAAGCAGCCCCGCGCAGGGAGTATATCGGACCTCCGCGCGCTCCAACAGGAAACCCAGTCCATCGTGGAGGGCGTGAAAGGGCACGTGATGGGTGGGGCCGTGCGGGACCACGGTCAGCCGCGTGGCCCCGTCCAGAAGCCCGGAGGCGGGCGCCAACAGAATGGTATATAGGCGCCGAAGCAAGGCAATGGCATTCGCGGCCAGAGCCCGTATCGACGAACCCCGTTCCACGGCGGCGGCGGCGCTTTCAACACTCAGCCGCCACAGCGCGACTAAACGCTGGACCTCCCGCACGACGTTGGGCAAGCGGATGTCCCGGACCGCGCCATCCCGAACCACGAACAGCACCAGGTCGTTGCCGAGGGCGCTGTACTCCAGCAGCGCCCCATCGTCACCGGATCCCAAGGTGGCGCACACTCCGGCCAGCCACCGCTCCGCGCCTTCCTCCTCCGGCCCATCGTCGCCGACTATGGCCGCCGTGAGGTCCAGCGCGGCGGCATCATCTCTATAGGCCGGGTTGGAGGCTTGCAGATCGCGCCAGACCTCGACTATCCTTTCCTCGATCCGAGCTGCTTCGGTCCGGTTATCCGGACGGCCAGACCGGGTCATCGCCAAGGGAAAGGCTTCCATCTGCTGCTCGCCCGTCCCGCGGCGTGCCGCGTGCAGGAGGGCGCCGCGCTCCTTCAATTCCGTCAGTTCCTCGATCAGGCGACGCGAACGTTCATCCCGAGGCCGGGGGCGCACGTCGATCCCGGCCCGCAGGTGTTCTGCCAGAGCGGCGGACTTCGCCCGCTCGACATAGACGAGGGCCAGGGCAGGCTGGCCCCGTTCGAGCGCCAGTTCCACCGCGGCGGCGAATATGGGCGCGGTGGCGCCCGCGAAGGCCGCCCGATCGTCCCAGGTCACCCGACGATGGGCCTGGCCCGCGCGCCGAGCCGCTGCTGCCGTGTGCGCCCAGGCGGCATTCAGGTCACCCAGCTTGCGCGCCGCCAGCCCACGCAGATGGAGAGCGCGCGCCTCCAGCCAGGCTACATCTTCACCAGCCGCCACCAAGAATGCCTTGTGAGCCAGTAGCGCCGCCTCTTCCGGAGAGTCCTGAGCCAACCGTGTCTCGGCGAGGAGCATGCGCGCTGTCGCTGCGTCCAGAGCCAGCCCAGCCTGGTCCAAGGGCGTCAACGCAGTCTCCAGTACCTCTGCCGCGTCCTCGATCCGCCCAGTCCCCAGCAGAAGGCGCGCACGCAAGACATCCAGACTTGCCCGATAGGCGGGTTCCTGAAGAAAAGCTACCGGTATCGCTGCTGCCGAATCCAGTGCCTGCAATGCGGCGTCGTAATCGCGCAAAGCCAGTTGGCCGTGGGCCTGCCAGAGCAGGGCCTGGACGCAATCACCCAGCCCCTGATCCGGCAAATCCTCGAATTCTCCCCGCACCACTTTGCTCAGGGCAATTGCTTGTCGGGACCGTCCCAGGTGGATCAGGCACTCGGCCAGGTGCAGGCCAGCAGTTGCCGCCAGGCGCGGTTGACCCGCTGCTCCCAAATCGTGCCTGGCCGAATTTAAGCAGGAAGCTGCCTCGGCGAAATTACCCAGGGCTAGATGCGCCAGGCCGATATTCAGATCCTCTTGCGCCACGTCGTTGACTGCGCCCAATTCCATGAAGCCCTTCCGGGCCTCCCAATGGGCAACCAGGGCTTCCCGCCCGCGGCCGAGTCGAGCCAGGACCAGGGCCCGGTTACCAAGAGCCATGACGGCATGGAACCCGGAGCCGGCGGCGCGATAGGCGGCCAGGGCCCGGTCACAGTAGCGTAGGGCGTCGACGGGCCGATTCAGGCGCTCCATCAAAAGGGCCAGATTATTGTCAATCGACGCTACCCGCTCGAAGTCACCCACTTCCTCCAGGATGACCCGCGCCTGTTCCGCGCGCTCCAGCGCCTCATCCACCCGACCGGCCACCATCAAGGCGAAAGTACGGCCGATCTGAGTCCGAGCCCATCCCGTCCGATGCCCATGGGTCAGGAACAACGCCGATGCCTGATCGAAGAGCACCAGAGCGCTCGCCGCATCATCGAGCAGGTGGCGAGTCAAGGCTTCCACCATCATCCCCAGGGCGGTCACGGTGGGAGCCTGGGCCAGTTGTCCCAGGGTACGAATGTCGTCCGACCAGCGTAAGGACGCGGCCAGATCTTGATAGCGGAGACGGTCGGCTTCCGCTTTGAGGCGTTCCGCCGTCTCCTCGACCGGTCCAACCTCCAGAAGATCGCGCAGCAGGGCCTGCCGCTCCTCGTCGGATTCGGCTGCCGCTAGCCGGCTTACCAGCGTTTCGAGGTCGCGCGTCTTCATACGGACAATTATAGTCAGGATGGGATACTTCCACACGCAAAGGGTAGTCTACCGGGCATAATAAGAAGCGAGGCTGCCGCCGATGACGCCGGCGCATGGACGCATACACGCAGCGTGAGGAGCAGTCGTGGATCGACCCCCCGTCGTTTGTCTGATCATTCTGGATGGTTTTGGCTATCGCGAGGAGACGGTGGGCAATGCCATTACCGCTGCCTCCACCCCCACGTTCGACCGCATCTGGCGTACCTATCCCCACTCCCTGTTGCAGGCGTCCGGCAAGGCGGTCGGCCTGCCCGTTGGGATGATGGGGAACTCCGAGACTGGGCATATGAACATGGGCGCCGGACGGATCGTGCTGCAAAAACTCACCCAAATCTCGCGCCGGATCGAGGACGGCACCTTCTTCGATAACCCGGCCCTGGCGGGCGCCATCGCCCATGTGCGGGAACGCGGCACCCGCTTGCATCTGCTAGGGCTGATTGGCCCCGGCGGCGTGCATGCCTTCGACGAGCACCTGCTGGCCATTCTCCAGTTGGCGCGGTCACGGGGCCTGAGCGAAGTGTTCGTGCAGGCCATCCTGGACGGACGCGACACGCCGCCCCAGAGCGCCGAGGGCTACATCGAGAAGCTGAACCACGAGATGGCCGACATGCAGGTCGGCAGCATCGCCACGGTGAGCGGCCGCTATTACGCCATGGATCGCGATAAGCGCTGGGACCGCACGGCGGTCGCCTATCAGGCGATGGTGTCCGGGGAGGGGCCGCGCGCCGATTCGCCCGAGAGCGCGATCAGCGCCGCCTACGTCGCCGGCACGACCGACGAATTCATCGTGCCCACCGTGATCACGCGCGACGGCCAGCCGGTGGCCACGATTGGCAACGGCGACGCGGTGATCTTCTTCAACTTCCGGGGCGACCGTCCGCGACAACTTACCCGCGCCTTCGTGCAGCCGGACTTCTCCGGCTTCGACCGCGGCGAACAATTGCAAGATCTCTACTTCGTCACTCTGGCCGAGTACGAGAAAGGGGTCCCCGTGGTGGTGGCTTTCCCCCCGGAGGCGCTGGCGGACCCGATCGAAATCTCGCTGGCCGAGGTGGTCAGCAACCTGGGGATGCGCCAGTTGCATGTGGCGGAGACCGAGAAGTATGCCCATGTGACCTACTTCATCAACGGCGGGCGCGAGGAACCGTATCCCGGCGAGGAGCGCGTACTGGTCCCTTCCCAGAAGGTGGCCACCTACGATCTGGCGCCCGAGATGAGCGCCGCCGGAGTGGCCCAGGCGGTGATCGATCGGCTGGGCGACGACCCACCGGCCCTGGTGATCATGAACTTCGCCAACTGCGACATGGTAGGCCATAGCGGGATGATGGCACCGACGATCCGGGCCGTGGAGACGGTGGACCAGTGCCTGGGTCGGGTGCTCGCGGCCGTGGATGCAGCGGGCGGGGTGGCGATCGTTACCGCCGACCATGGGAACGCCGAGATGATGGTGGACCCCGAAACCGGCTCACCGCACACCGCTCATACCACCAACCCTGTCCCCTGTGTGCTGGTGGCCCCAGACACCCATCCCGCCTTGCGACAGGTCATTCTCCGAGAGGGCGGTGTGCTGGGCGACATCAGTCCAACCATTCTGGCGCTCCTGGGGGCGCCCCAGCCCGCGGCCATGAAGGCGCGCAGCTTGTTGACCTGAAAGGAAAAATACATGACC
>DATBTL010000343.1:0-2448 GCA_036559345.1 Chloroflexota bacterium
TTCCATGGCCGCACCACCGGCGCCCTGGCCCTGACCAACTCCAAGGCCCGCTACCGCGTGCATGCCGGAGCCCTGCCCGGGGCTGCCCATGTCACCAGCTACCCCTATTGTGTTCGCTGTCCGCGCCGGGGCGCCCATGAAGGATGCTGCCAACAGCAACTGGCCGACCTCAACGAATTGCTGGCCACCCGCGCCGCCCCCGAGACGATCGCCGCCGTGCTGGTCGAGCCAGTCCTTGGCGAGGGCGGCTATGTGGTGCCGCCGGCCTGGTTCCTCCCCGCCTTGCGCTCTCTGTGCGACCAGCATGGGATCTTGCTGATCGCCGACGAGGTGCAGACCGGGTTTGGGCGCACGGGACGCATGTTCGCGGTCGAACACACCCGCACCATTCCCGACATCCTGATCATGGCCAAGGGCCTGGGCTCGGGGCTGCCGATCAGCGCCATCGCCGCTCCACGGGCCGTGATGGCGCACTGGACCCCCGGCTCGCACGGCGGCACCTACGGGGCCAACGCCGTGGCCTGCGCCGCCGCCGCCGCCACGGTGAGGACGATCCGCGAGGAGGGGCTGGTGGAGAACGCCGCCACCCAGGGCGGCTTCCTTATGGAGGGCCTCCGGGCCTTGCAGGGTGAGCAGCCGGGTATCCTCGATGTCCGGGGCCTGGGCTTGATGGTGGCCGTGGAGTTCGCGCGTCCCGATGGTTCCCCAGACGGGGCCCGCGCCAAGGACATTCTGCACCGGTGCGTGGACGATGGGCTCCTCGTCCTGACCTGTGGCCCCTACGATCAAACCCTGCGGCTGATCCCCCCGTTGATCGTCAGCCGGGAGCAGATCGAGGATGGAGTGGCCATTCTGCGCCGGGCAATCGAGGCCACCGCCTGACCGATCCGCGCTCGCGTTTGTGGCCGCGCCCCTAGGTTGTAGCCGCGAAACGGAATCCCCTGTTTCCAGGTACCCTGTAGGGGTCAAAGCAGAGCCTCGGCCACGAGCAGGCCGCCGACGGGAGCACATGGACCAACAGTTTATCCGTAACTTCTGCATCATTGCCCATATCGATCATGGAAAGTCCACCCTGGCCGACCGTTTGCTGGAAACGACGCGGACGGTGGCCAAACGGGACATGGAGGAGCAACTCCTGGATCAGATGGACCTGGAGCGCGAAAAAGGGATCACGATCAAGGCGCAGGCGGTCCGCATGGCCTACACCGCCGATGATGGAGTGACGTACGAACTCAACCTGATCGATACCCCCGGCCACGTTGACTTCAACTATGAGGTCTCCCGAAGCCTGGCCGCCTGCGAGGGAGCGATCCTGGTGGTCGATGCCACCCAGGGAATCGAAGCCCAGACCCTCGCCAATGTCTATCTGGCCTTTGGTCAGGATCTGACCATTGTGCCGGTGATCAACAAGATCGATCTCCCCAGCGCCGAACCGGAACGGGTGCGGGATGAATTGCAGCGGGTGATCGGACTGAACCCCGACGAAGTCGTGCTGATCAGCGCCAAGAGCGGGCTGGGGATTCACGAGGTGCTTGAGGCGGTGGTGCGCCAGGTGCCTCCGCCCAGCGGCGACCCAGCGGCGCCGGTGCGGGCCCTGATCTTCGACTCCAAATACGACTCCTACCGCGGGGTGATCGCCTACGTGCGGGTGATGGACGGTACCCTGTTTACCGGCGACCGGATCGCCCTCCTGGGCTCCGGGGCTCAGAGTGAGTTGATGGATCTGGGCAGTTTCCGTCCCACCCTTACCCCGCTGCCGGAGTTAAGCGCGGGCGAGGTCGGCTATATCGCCACTGGGCTGAAGAACGTGAAAGACTGCCAGGTTGGCGACACGATCACCAACGCGCAGCGGCCCGCCGCCGCTGCTCTACCCGGCTATAAGCCGGCCCAGCCCATGGTATTCGCTGGTCTGTATCCGATCAACGGGGAGGACTATCCGCTCCTCCGGGATGCCCTGGATCGTCTGCAATTGAATGATGCCAGCCTAACCTACGAGCCGGAAAGCTCGGTGGCCCTGGGCTTCGGCTACCGCTGTGGATTCCTCGGCCTCCTCCACATGGAGATCATCCAGGAGCGGCTGGAGCGCGAATACGACCTGGAGTTGCTCACCACCGCCCCCAGCGTGGAATATCAGGTGACCCGGACCGACGGCACCGTGGCCGCGGTAGACAACCCAGCCCAGCTCCCGCCCCCCGATGCCATCGCCTCCATCGCCGAGCCCTGGGTGAAGGCCAGCATTTTCACGCCCACCGGCTACATCGGGGCGATCATGGAATTATGCCAGTCGCATCGGGGTCTATTCGTGCACATGTCCTACCTGGATGAGCAACGGGTGCAGATCGACTACGACGTGCCGCTCTCCGAACTGATCATCGACTTTTACGACCAGTTGAAATCCCGGTCCCAGGGTTATGCCTCGCTGGACTACGATATCACCGGCTACCGGGA
>DATBTL010000344.1:0-3177 GCA_036559345.1 Chloroflexota bacterium
CACTCGGTGAAGGGAATGTCCAGATCCGCCGGCGGGTTGGCCAGCGGCGCCCGTGAATCCAGCCGGTGCGAGGCATGGATAAGCTCGTAGAGCACCCGCTCCAGGTGGAATATCTCGTCCGGCGGGACAGGAAGAGCCCCGGTGCGTCTGACCCCGCCGGCGAGCGAGGCAAAGGATCGCGGTTCCGGGCCATCGGCCAGAGGCAGCCCGTAGCGGGCAATCTCCTGGGCGACGTGCCGCTGCCACCTGGGGGCGATCCACTGGCCGCCAAACTCCAGCAGGTGGTCGGTGTCGGCGAAGCGGCGCCGCCAGGTGCGTCCGCCCAGGCGATCGCGTGCTTCGAGCAGGAGCACGGATCGCCCGGCCACGCCCAGGTCGCGGGCGGCGGTGACGCCCGCGAAACCGCCGCCGACCACGATCACGTCGTAGCGTCCCGATCGTTCGCCCGCTCGGGACGCCTCGGCCCTCGTTTCATATTCTTCCATGATCCTCTAGGAACGGTACATGGTGTAGAAATAGTAGGTCCGCAGATCGCTGGCATTGAAGGTGAAGCCATGAAGGTTCTTGGCCAGGATAGTCACCTGGGCCGGCTCGGCGGTCCAGATCGCGGGCGGGTCCACGCGGCTGGTGATGTTCTGAATCGTCCTCGCGTCCCTGATCAGGACGTCACGGGGAGCGTTTTTCATCTGGGCCAACAGCGTGTCGACCTGTGCATTGTGGTAGTAGCCGCCGTTGGAGCCGTTCGCGCCTCCCGACGCGGAGTCGAGAATGGGAAAGATCTCGTCGTAGGGGTCATTATAGTCCGGCCACCAGGCATTGCCCATCAAATTGGGCCGCTGGCTCGCGGGCGCGTTCCCGTAAAAGATGGCGTCGAAGGAATCCTGCGTCAGTTGCTTGATTTGCAGGTTGAGGCCGATCTGGGCTAATTGCGCCTGGAGAATCTCCGCGCCCGCCCCATAGGGATCATAGTAATCCAGGGTCAAGGTGGTTCCCTGGGCGACGCCGGCCTTGCGCAGCAGGGCCCGCGCCTTGTTGAGGTCGGTATGGTATTTGAACCCATGGGCGTCGAAGCCCAGCAGAGTGCTGGCAAGCGGACCGTAAGCACGCTGGGCATAGCCGTGATCTACCCCATTGACCAGGGCGTTGTAGTCGAAGGCATAGGATAGCGCCTGTCGGGCATAGGGGCTGGCCAGCGGGCCGGCCTCGGTCATGATGAAATAGGAGACCATGGTGCCCCGGCCGGAGAAGACCGTGACCTTGGGGCTTTGCTTGAGCGCGTCATAGTCCTGCGGCGTCAGGTCGAAGGTGATATCAGCCTGTCCCCGCTCGACCATTTCGCGGCGCGTCGTGGTATCGGGGGTGGTGACGATCAGTACCTTGCTGAAATGGGGACCGTTCCAACCGCCCCAATACTGGGGAAACTTAACCAAGAGAACCTGCTGATCACGAGCCCATTGCTTCAGCATGTACGGGCCGGTGCCAAGATCGTGCGCGCTGGCCCAGGCATGCCCCCAATCATTTTTCAACACATGGGCCTTCAGGGCTTTCGCGTCAAGGATCATACCGGTGTAGTCGTCGGAGATCGCGCCCATGAATTCGGGCTGTGGCTGGCCCAGATTAAAGCGAATCGTATAGGAATCAACGATCTGAATCTGTTTGAAGGGGTTGGGGAGGAAGCGGCCAAAGACGTTCGAGGCCGCCTGGTTGGCGGTCACGGTGCGGCCAATCGAATATTGGACATCGGACGCGGTCAGGCAGCAGCGGCCGGTGTGAAACCGCACCCCATGGCGGAGATGAAAGGTCCAGACTGATTTATCGGCGTTGCTTTCCCAGGAGGTGGCAAGATCCGGTACGTAGCTCTCCAGGCCGGCCCCTCCAACCCGGACCAACGCTTCCTGGATATTCCGCTGCACCATGTTGGAGGCATCGTCCTGGTTCGAGGCGGGGTCGAGGTCGGTGGCGGAGCCCACGGTCGCCACCGTCACCGTGCCCGTATCGACGGGGGTAGCGGGACCGGGCCGAGCGAAGGTCGTCCGTGATCCGAAGCCCGCGAGAATGAAGACCAGTACCAGGGCGCCGACGGCGCGGCCGAGCCGCGAACCGGCGCCAGGATCACGAGCAAGCATCGGTCGTGACATCGCGAGCCCTCCTCGGTCTACACGCTATTTCCCAGGCGGTAGGTCTCCCAGCTTTTCCAGCACCAGATCATCGAGGTGGCGAATGTGGCGCTCGTGCGGACCGTAGATGCCGCCCGCCCGGAAAGCGCGCGAGGCGACGCCGCTCTGGCTCAACTCGCACACCGCCCAATCCTGCTGATTGACCAGATTGGTGAAGTCGATGGCGTCCGAGGGATCGAAATCCGGTTGAGCCATGGTGTCGGGATGGAAGAGCACCTCGGTGACGACGCGCGTATGGTCCGGCGCCACCGCCTGGAGGGTGGCCAGCACCACGTAGTCGGGATGCATATCCAGGAAGACATTGGGAAACAGCATCATCCCGTAATAGTGATGATGATCCTCCGGCAACAACCCTGGCAAGAGAGGGCGGTTGCTGGCCCCGCTGGCGGTAAGGGTCTTCACCCCATCGGCGAATACCGCTCCATCCTCGATCCCGCCGGTGCTGAGGCCGGCCTTGAAGTCCGGCACCTTGGCGCTCAACTCAGGATGGACCACCGCGCAGTGCGCGCACTCCTGATAGTTGGCGATCACCAGCTTCCAGTTGCTCTTCACCTCGTCTACCAGGGTTTTGGCGGACCGCAAGCCGGCGATATTGAAGCGGGCCACGCGTGGGTGCATGGTTTCCGGCGCCTGCTCGGCCAACGATCCCGGATGGTCCGAAAGGTTAACAAAAATCAGGCCCTCCCAAATGTGCAGGTTCACCGGAACCAGGCCAAGCTGGCTGGGGTCGAAGCTGGGATCCTCGCGCATGAAGGGGGCGCCGATCAGGCGCCCGTCCAGGCCATAGGTCCAGGCATGGTAGCGGCACTGAATGCTGGCGTGTACCTGGCCGCGTTCCTCCGTGCAGAGACGGGAGGCGCGATGCCGGCAGACGTTATAGAATGCGTGGATTATCCCTTCCCGGTCCCGCGTCACCAGAATACTTTCGCCGGCAAGGGAGGCCAGAAAATAGGCGCCGGGGTCGACGATGTTCCCGACATGGCCAACACAGATCCAGGAA
>DATBTL010000345.1:0-5795 GCA_036559345.1 Chloroflexota bacterium
CAGAAGAACCTGCCACCAGTCATCGAAGGGTACCGCGATGATTCGTGCTCCCAGGCGTTCGATGGCGGCCAGCTTGGCCCGCGGAGCGTGGTCGGGCACGATCACCGAGCAGGGAATGCCCAATCGGCGGGCGTGCCAGGCGACCCCTTGCGCCATGTTGCCGGCGCTGGCCGTGTAGACGCCCTTGGCCAACTGATCAGTCGGCGCGGTCGCGATGGCATTGCCGGCCCCCCTCAGCTTGAACGAACCGATTGGCTGTAAGTTCTCGAGCTTGAGATAGATCTCCGTTGGTGCGTCGTCCAGGTTCAACCGGATGAGTGGCGAATGGAGGACCGAGCCAGCGATCCGTCCCGCGGCGGCGCGGATATCCGCTATGGGGATGGGTCCGGCTGGTGACGCGGCGATGGCCATGGCACGCTCTCCTGGCTCTGGGTTCGATCAGGGTGGGTGAGATGATAGCGGCCCACACCAACACTACCGCTACTATACCCACATTTTTTCTCCAGAGGGGTGTAGGCGGCGGGCATCCGGATATGGAGGACCGTGAAGAGAGGCTCGGAGGGAGGGGAAAACACGTTTGACTCCTCCTGGAAAAGAGTGAGAGATGCCCAGAGGAGCGGTGGATTCGGGACCATTAGGCTACTGTCGCTGGCCTTCTTCCATGCTAGGCTGCACTGGTACCCGACATACGCTCTCGAAGGACCGGCATGATCCATTCGCGTCGTCTCCCGCTTCACGGCGTCCATCTCTCCCGCCCGTATCGCGCCGGACTGGCTATCCTGGTGCTGGCGGTGCTGGCGGTGCTGGCGGTGGGTGAGCTTACGCCGCTCGGCGGCGCCGCGGCCGTCCCCTGGTGGGCGGATAGCGGCTGGACGCTCTGTGCTCTATTCGCGGTCGGCGGCTGCCTGGCCGCCGCCGGCAAGGGGGGCGCCGGTCGGAAGGCATGGCTGTATTTCGCTGGAGCCTCCGCCACCTGGCTGTGCGGCCAGCTAGGCTGGGACTATTATCAGCTTATCGCGCGGGTCGCGCCGCCGTTCCCTTCCGCCGGCGATGTCGGTTGGCTGGGTTTCGTGCCCTGGTTCGCCGCCGGTCTTTTCGCCCTCCCACGGCGCCGGCAACGGCAGAGCGCCATGGCCGTCCTGGCCCTTGACCTCGTCATCGTGGCGATTGCCCTGGCCCTGACCGGCGCGGTGGCCGCCCAGGGCCTGCTCCTGAACGCGACCGCCGTCAGCGCGGCAGGCAAGACGGTTGCCCTGGCCTACCCCGTCGCCTATCTCACCGTCGGTTTCGGAACCTTTCTGCTCATGATCCGGGTACCCGGCCTGGCGTCCAAGCCCGGCATGGCTCTGCTCCTGCTCGGCTTGCTCTGCGAGGGCGCCGGTTTCGTGGGTTGGGTGCCGCTCCTGCTGCGGAACAGCTATAACGATGGAACGGCACTGGATCTTGTCTGGATGGCGGGTCTTCTGGCGATCGGGCTCGCCGGGCTGGAGTGGCGGCCGCTCCCTGCCCAGCAGGTGGTTGGCGACACCCCTCCCCTGACCCGCGTGATCTTTGGGCTGATCCCCACCGTGCTCGGGACCGGGGTAGCCCTGATCGCTCCCGCCCTTGCCGGCGGCCCCGCCCATGGGCCCATTGAAATAGGGGCTCGAGTGTTGATTGCCCTGATCGCCGTCCGTCAAATAGCGGCGGTGCTGGACAACACGCGCCTGTATCGGGCCGAGACGCGGCAGCGGAGCCTGGCGCAGAGCCGGGCCGATCGCTTGCGGCAGGTTCAGGCCCTGGGGCAGGCCATGCGCCTGGACCTGGATCCGGTGCGGATCGGACAGTTGATCGTCGAGGCGGTCAGCGAGGCGCTCGGCTACCGCCTGGCCATCCTGAATCTGATCACCGATCCGAGCGCGCCGGTAGCCGAGCAGCGGACGCAGGCGGTTGCCGCCGTCGGGTTGGATCCGGAAGTCGCGCGGGACTTCATGGAGCAAGCCGCCCCAGCCGGTGATACTTTGCTGCTGCTGCGCGAGGAATTCCGCCTCTCGCGCTCATTCTTCCTTCCGGCGGAGCATGCGGCGCGCTTGCTCCAGCAAACATCGATTCCCCGCTGGACCTCGGCTCAGTCCCAGGCGGGTGCCGCTGGATGGCGCGCGGGTGATGAGTTTTTGGTGCCGCTCATCGCCCCCCGCGGCAATAGCTTTCTCGGCTTTCTCTCGGTGGATGATCCGGCGGACGGCCACCGGCCCGACGTGGAGATGGCCGAGATCCTGGAGATCTTCGCCGATCAGGCGGCGCTCACCATCGACAACGCCAATCAGTTCGCGGAGTCTCGGCGCCGCACGCACCGGAGCGAGGCGGTGGGCGCCTTGCTGCATGCCCTGGGCCAGCAGATAGAGATTAACGCGGTCTTGCGCACCGGTTTGGCTGGCCTGGTGCGGCTCATGGGCGCCCAGAGCGCCACCCTCTTCGACTACGACGCGGCCCGCCAGGTCTTGATCACGCGGGCAGGTGATGGGCAAGCGCGCGATGACATCCCGGCCGGGATGACAGTCAGCCTTACCGATGAGCCGCATGCCGCCCAGGCTCTCGCCAGTTGCAGGCCCGTGGTGATTACCCACCCCGTGACCGCATCGGAAACGGCGGCCATGGCGTGGTTGGGGTGCCAGTCCGCCCTCGCCATTCCGGTTCTCACGGGGGGGAAACCGCGCGGACTGATCTTCATCAATTATCGGGCCATGGTTACGGCGGTGTCCGCCGAGGAACAACGCTTCGTGCTGGAGGTTGCCGACGCCCTGGCCGTGGCTCTGGAGAAGGCGGCGCTGTATGAGCGGACTCATGCGCAGGCCATGCGCGACCCCGTTACCGGCCTGGCAAATCATCGCGCCCTGCATCAGATCCTCGATACGGCTCTCGGGAGTGGCGAGGAGACCGCGGGCGTGGCCATGCTTCTGGTGGATGTCGATAATTTCAAACTCTTCAACGACACCTACGGCCATCCGGTCGGCGACGCGGTGCTGCGAACAGTCGCCGATCTCCTGCGAAGCTGCGCGCGCGAGGGGGACGTGGCGGCCCGCTATGGCGGCGATGAGTTCGCGGTGGTGTTGCCGGGAGCGGATGCGGCGATCGGCGAGGCGGTTGCCCAGCGCCTGGCCCGCCTGGTGGCTAACTCGCCGTATGTCACGGAGGCGGGCGCCGTCATCCCCCTCTCCGTCTCCGTCGGCGTGGCGGCCGCGCCGGTCGACGGAGACACCCGCCAGGCCCTGCTGGCCGTGGCCGACGCCCGGATGTACGCGGCCAAGCGAGGGTCGCAAGCTGACTCAACCCTGGTACGCAGCGCGGCGGATTTGCTGGGCGAGAGCAGCTTCGGCATTCTTGAAGGGCTGGTCTCGGCGGTTGACGCGAAGGATCGCTATACGCGCGAGCACTCGCTCGACGTGACGCGGTACGCGCTGCTCCTAGCTGACGCCCTGGGGCTGGATGCCGCCGACCGGCGTACCCTGGCCCTGGCCGGTCCGCTGCACGACATTGGGAAGATCGCGGTTCCGGATCGGGTGCTGCGGAAGCCTGGGGCCCTGACGGACGATGAGTATGAGTTGATCAAGGGCCATGTGGCCTATGGGGTGGCAATCGTCCGCGGCCTGCTGGATGACGCGCAGGTGCTGGCGGCGATCGCCCATCACCATGAACGCTTCGATGGAAAAGGCTACCCCCAGGGAGTATGCGGGGCGGAGACGCCGTTGGTAGGCCGGATCCTGCAGGTCGCGGACGCGGTCTCGGCCATGACCCTGGACCGCCCCTACCGGCGTGGCCTCTCGACCGAGCACATGATCGCGCAATTGCGGCGCGGCGCGGGTACCCAGTTCGATCCTATCCTGGTCGAGCCGTTCATTCACGCGTTGCTCGCCCTCTCACGGGAGCCGGCGGCGTAGCTACTCGCTGACGGGACACCTTCTCCGGCGGGTCAGCGCGGCCCAGGCCGGCGTGCCGAGCGCCTGGTTGGCGCCAGCCGCCCCATCATAGGGGAGGGCCGAACGGGGCGCCATGGCCCATTTCGTGCTTGCGTCAAGACCTTCATGCCGGGGTCGCCGCATGCCCGCCTGGGCACCATGAAGCACGGAAACACAGAAGGAACAGAGAACACAGAGTGCGACTCCGGTGCGCGAGGTGGCGCTTGTATGTGTAGGCTCCTTCGCGCTGGGATGGGCGACTGGTACGACCAGGCTGTACACTGGCCGGAAAAGCGAACGATCTCGCACCACCAGGCTGTGGGAGTGAAATGGAGGCAAGGGCAATGACCAACACGCAACGGACGATCTCCCCGGTTGATCAGTCGGTCTATGTCGAGCGCGATCTGGCAACCCCTCAGCGGATCGACCATGCCCTGGACACAGCCACGCGGGCGGCGCGCGAGTGGAAGAACGTCCCGATCGTGGACCGAGCCGCGCTATGCCTGGCGATGGTCGAGGCGTTCGTCGGCAAGGCCGGCGAGTTGGGCACGGAACTAACCTGGCAGATGGGCCGCCCGATCCGCTACACGCCGAACGAAATCAAAGGCGGGTTCAATGAGCGGGCTCGCTTTATGATTGCCGCCGCCGCCGAAGCCCTCGCGGACCTCAAGGTGGAACCGAAGCAGGGGTTCATCCGCTTCATCCGCCACGAGCCGCTGGGCGTGGTGCTGACCCTGGCCCCCTGGAATTACCCGTACCTCACCTCGGTCAACTCGATCATTCCCGCCATCATGGCCGGGAACACCGTGGTGCTCAAGCACTCCAATCAGACGCCGCTGTGCGCCGAACGGTACGCCGAGGCATTCAAGGCGGCCGGGGCGCCCGAGGGGCTCTTCCAGTACCTACATATGAGCCACGACGATGTGACGCGAGCGATCGGCGACGCGCGGGTCAATTTCGTGGCATTCACGGGCTCGGTGGAGGGCGGGCACGCGGTCACAAGGGCCGCGAGCGGACGCTTCCTGGACCTGGGGCTGGAACTGGGAGGGAAGGATCCGGCCTACGTGCGGCAGGATGCCGACCTGGCCCACGCGATCGAGAACCTGGTGGACGGCGCGATGTTCAACTCCGGCCAGTCCTGCTGCGGCATCGAACGCATCTACGTCCATGCGGATCTCTACGATGCCTTCGTCCAGGGCTTCGTGGATCTGGTCAGGCACTATAAGCTGGGGAACCCGCTCGACCCCGATACCACGCTCGGGCCAATGGTCCGGACGAGCGCGGCTGAGTTCGTGCGGGCCCAGATCGCCGAGGCCGTCCGCCAGGGAGCGCGGGCGCTGATCGATCCCAGGGACTTCCCCGCCGACCGGAGCGGCACCCCTTATCTGGCGCCACAGGTCTTGGTGGACGTGGATCACTCGATGCGCGTGATGTCCGAGGAGACGTTTGGGCCGGTGGTGGGGATTATGCCGGTAGCGGGCGACGAAGAGGCGATTCGCCTGATGAACGATAGTGCATACGGCCTCACCGCCGCGATCTGGACCGGCGACGTGGACGCCGCCGTACGGATCGGAGACCAGATCGAGACCGGCACTTGGTTCATGAACCGCTGCGATTATCTCGATCCCGCCCTGGCCTGGACCGGCGTGAAGGACTCCGGGCGCGGCTGCACCCTGTCCGTGCTAGGCTACGAGCGCCTGACCCGACCCAAGTCGTTCCATTTGCGTACCGACACGCGCTGAACGTTGTACCATCAGCTACCTGCTTCGGTTCGCGGTCCGATCAATCCTTTACGGGCGGATGCCAACCGGCTGAGACCCACTCGTGCCTAACCATGACGGCAAGCACATTATTCAGATG
>DATBTL010000346.1:0-4622 GCA_036559345.1 Chloroflexota bacterium
ATGATGAACTTCTTCCCTGAGCCCGAGGAGGGTGGCGAGTACGCGGCGGTGGCTTTGGGCATCTACAAGAAGCATGGGCTGTCGGCGCCGATCGTCGCTTTCCCATCCTCCGCCATCAACGCCATCCCCTACGTGGCTACCGGTAAGGTGGACTTTGGCATGGCGGGTGCCGACGAAGTGCTTCAAGCGCGGCAACAGGGTATTCCTATTGTCACGCTCTTCGCCATCTACCAGACGACAGAGTTTGGCTTGATGTGGCATGCCGAGGACAAGACTATTCGATCGTTGGCCGACCTGAGCAACCACTCCGTGATCTACGTCCTCGGCTCGCCGTTCTGGAAGTATCTGCAGCAAAAGTACCACTATCGGAATGTGCATCAGTTTAATTATGACTTCTCGCTCCGGCTCTTCCTCGCCAAGAAGGATTCCGTGAATCAGGTATCGGTCACCTCCGAGCCGTACCTGGCGATGAAAGCCGGCGCCAAGGTGAAGGCGGCCAGTCTGGCCACGACCGGTTTTAATCCCTATGGCAATGTCGTGTTCACCACCGAGCGGGAGATCCAGCGGCATCCCGATGTCGTGCGCGCCTTCGTGAAGGCCACCCTTGAAGGGTGGCAAGCCTATTTCAAGAATCCCACGCCAATCAACCGCGTTATGCAGACTGCCGCCGGCAGTAAGAACTATCCGCTGACCCTCGATGCGATGCAATTCGATGTCGTACAATCTCGACCACTGATCCAGGGCGGGGATGCCGCTCACCACGGCATCGGTGCCATGACCCTGACCCGCTGGACCACCCTCAAGCAGCAACTGCAATCGGTCGGCATCAAGTTGGATAAGGTGGATGTCACCAAGGCATTCACCACGCAATTCCTGCCCTGATCCCGCATTGCATGTGACCGATCAGTCTTCGCCCGAGCCGCGCGTAGGTGACCCTGGAGCCGCCCCAGGAACTCCGCTCGTGCGGGTGGATGCCGTGGACAAACGCTATTCAACTGGGTCGCTGGCTTTGGCCGATATTAGCTTCGAGGCGCGGGCGGGGGAGTTCATCTCCCTCGTTGGCCCCTCCGGCTGCGGCAAGAGCACATTGCTGCGCTTGGTCGCCGGCCTGGGCGACGTCACTAGCGGACGGGTGTTGGTTGGCGGTATGGCCCCGTCGACGGCGCGGCGGGAGCGCGGCGACATGGCTTTTGTTTTTCAGGATCCCACGTTGCTGCCCTGGCGTACCGTGCAGGGCAACGCGGAATTTCCTTTGGAGCTACGAGCCATCTCCCGTATCCAACGTCGCGCCGCGGCGCGGGAAGCGCTGAGCATGGTTGGCCTGATGGACGTGGCGAACCAGTATCCGCGCCAGCTCTCCGGCGGCATGAGGATGCGTGTATCGATTGCCCGCGCGTTGACCACGAAACCACGGTTACTACTGATGGATGAGCCGTTCGGCGCCCTCGACGAGATTACCCGGCAACGACTGAACGGCGAGCTGCTGCGGATCGTGGCGCTCGCCGGTTGGACCGTGCTCTTTGTCACCCACAATGTGTTTGAGGCCGTGTTTCTGTCGAGCCGCATCCTGGTCATGAGCCGCCAGCCCGGCCGCGTGATCGGCGACCTGGCGATTGAGTTACCGGTCCCTCGCCAGCCTGATCTTCGTACCAGTCCAGCGTTCAGCGGCTACGCGGCCCAGGTGATGCGGCTCCTGGCGCAGGCGGAGGGTGCTGGTGAATAAGTCCCTATCCGGTCTGCCAGCGAAAGCCAGTGGCGCCATGCCCAGAGGGCCCGCCACGCCGGGACGCCGTTCGCGCCGGCAGGCGGTGGCCGCACGGGTCTGGCCGCCCGTCGCGGTGTTGGTGATTCTCCTGCTGATCTGGCAGGGCGCGATCGCCGTCTTCAACCTGCAGCCCTACATCCTGCCCGGTCCCTGGGATACGGTGCAGGGCGGTTGGGCAGTCCGGAGCGACCTGGGGACGGCGGTCCGAGTCACCTTCGTGGATTCACTGCTGGGGCTGGCTTTCAGCATTGCGTTTGGCTTGCTGATCGCCATCCTGATCGCGCGTTTCAAGACCCTGGAGCGCGGCCTGCTCCCCTACGCGGTGGTGCTACAGACCATCCCGATTATCGGCATCGCGCCCCTGATCATTCTCTGGATCGGCACCGGGGACGTGGCGATTGTGGTTATCGCGCTGATCATCGGCATCTTCCCGATCATCTCCAGCGCCAGCCTGGGTCTCATCTCCACGGACCACAATTTGTTGAATATGGCCACCATGTACAACGCCACCGGTTGGCAGCAAATGGTCAAGCTCCGGCTTCCCAACGCCGTCCCCTACATTCTGGCGGGGGTACGTATCTCCAGCGGCCTCGCGGTGATCGGGGCGATTGTCGGCGAATTCTTTGCCGGTACGGGCGGCCCGGAAGGCGGCCTGGGGGATCTGATTCAGATCGCGAACCGGAATCTCGAGACGGCCGAACTGTTCGCCGCTATTCTGCTCTCCTCAATCATGGGCATCGTGATCTTCGCCGCCGTGAACGGCATCAGCTACTTCTGGCTGCGCAACTGGCATGAATCCAGTGCTCGGCGAGAAAACTGAGCCCGAGGGATCAAAGTATTCTCTCCAACTGACGAGACGATCGTCGCGCAGGGTGAAGAAGATGCCATCGTCGACCGTACGGCGTTGGCCATCGGAACGGCGAGCCTCGCTCCAGGTCCATTCCAACGCGCCCTCGTCGCCGGTGAGCAGCACGGAGGTTATCGTGATCCTTACAGAGGTCGCCACGGCAAAGAAGGCTGTCGCGGCGCGGCGCAGGGCCTCATGCCCCTCGAACCGCCCTCCCGGCGAGCTGAGCACTCCATCGGGGGCGAATTCGGCAACGATAGCCGAGACATCCTCCCGCTCCCACGCCCGCGCCTGTCGCTCGACGAGCGCGCGCGCCCCTTCCAGGTCCATCTCTCCTCCTCCTGACTTGGGATCGTCAGCGCCGACTACCCGCCTCGATCACCGATCAACGATAGCGTGAGCGCAAGAACAGAAAATCACCGGCCCGGCGCACGCTGATCAGGCCGGCACGCGGCGCCGTGGCCGGATCGAAGGCCACCCCCTCCACCAGGCTGGGTCGCGGCGTACCGGTGGCCGGGTTGCCGAGCGTAATCGGACTCACGGTCAGGAATTCATCATCTATCTCTCCGGCCGCCAGCAGCGATCCATAGAGACGCGGGCCGCCTTCACATAGGAGTGACCGTACCCCATAGTCGCGGTAAAGGGCGCGCGTCAGGAGCGTGAGGTCGGTGCGTTCGGGGCCCAGGTCCAGATATTCCACGCATGTGTAGCGGGCCAGGAGCGCGCGCGCCCGTGCGATGCCGGGCGTCGTGGTGGCGATCACAATCCGAATGCCGGGGTGCTGAAAGATAGCGGCCTCGGCGGGGACAGTGCCATCGAGGGAAGCAAAGACCTGGAGCGGCAACTTTTCGCGCCCCTCGGCTTGGCGTAAGCCGGCGAAGGCCGCGGAGTCCTCGGGAAAGATCCAGGCCGACGTCCAGACGTGCTCCGGCTCAAGGCGCAGGGTATTGTCGCCCACCAGCACCGCGTCGGCGCGTGCCCGCAGCAAGCCCATCAGCCATTGATCGTGCCGGTTACCCAGGCTCACCGAGCCGGCGCCGAGCGCGTCCGGCAGATTAAACGACACGCGTCCATCGTGACTGATCACAAAATTCACGTAGACATACGGGCGATCGACGAACTCCGGCAGCCGCCAATCGCCATACAGCGCCTGTACCGTGGGTGGCAACCCACGTCCCAGCCGGGAATCCTCGTCAAAGAGCACGGTGTAGGGCGAGCCGGGTCCGATCCAGGTAGCCATAAGGCCAACTACTCCTCGGGCCACTGGTACCGCCTTGGAGCGCGGCGTCCCCTACGTGGCCCTCTTTACAGCGGGATTGTATCGCGTATCGACGGCAGCAACGCAATATTCCGAGTTCGTCGTAGGGCCAGGCAAACCCGCCATGGCCGCCAAGCTCACCGCAAGTGATTAGTAGCCGTAGACCGCGCAGGGCGCGCTATCCATTCCCGCCACCAGCCAGGGGGCCAGGAATACGGCCCGGAGCGGGGGCAGGTCCGCGTCCAGCCGCATGTCCTCTATGATCAGGAAGCGGCGTCCCGTCCCGCCAAGGAGGGCATGATGGGCCGGCATGGTCCGCTCCAGTTGGGCGATACAGGCGATCGACGGCACATCCATGCCAAGCGCCCGGAGATCGGGACAGGTCTCTCGCAGGTAGTCCGCCGCCGCCACCGAGAGGCCGGGACAGTGTCTACTGTAGCGGGCCGGATCGCCGGCCCTGACGGCGCCATAGCCGAAGCGGAGCAGCAGCAGGTCGGCGCCGCCCATCGCCGCGGCGTGCGGATGGAGATCCGCCGGCTCCAGCAGGCCGTCATCCGGAATCTGGACATCCACCAACGCGGGCCGGCGGAACCACAATTCCTCGGGACGGAACTCCTCGATCCGGAGGCCATCCGCGATCACATGGGCCGGCGCGTCCACATGGGTGCTGGAGTGATTGGCCACCTCAAGCCGGTAGACGCGGGCCCCATCGCGCTCGATGGTCAGGAACGGTTCCAGGCGGGGAGCGGGAA
>DATBTL010000347.1:0-2926 GCA_036559345.1 Chloroflexota bacterium
CGGAGCTGCAGGTCGTAGAGCCGTTTGTAGGCGCCGCCCTGCGCCAGCAGTGTCTCGTGCGTGCCGCGCTCCACGATGCGGCCGTCCTCCAGCACCAGGATCTGGTCGGCGCTCTTGATCGTGCGCAGGCGCGAGGCGACCACGAAGGTGGTGCGGCCACGCATCACCTCGGTCAGCGCCTGCTGGATCAGGTACTCGGTCTCCATGTCCACGCTGGAGGTCGCGTCGTCCAGGACCAGGATCCGGGGATCGCGGAGCAAGGTGCGGGCGATCGCCACCCGCTGTTTCTGGCCGCCCGAGAGGGTGACGCCCCGCTCCCCGACCATGGTGTCGTAGCCATCGGCCAGGCCGCGGGCGAACTCATGCACGCGGGCGGCACGGGCGGCGGCCAGGATCTGCTCCTCGGTCGCGTGGGCCACCCCATAGGCGATATTCTCGCGCAGGGTGGCGTTGAACAAGAACACGTCTTGCAGGACCAACCCCACGTTGCCGCGGAGCGATTCAAGGGTCAAGTCCCGTACGTCGATCCCATCAATCGTGATCCGCCCGGACGTCACATCGTAGAAGCGGGGCAGGAGATGCAGGATCGTGCTTTTCCCGCTGCCGGTGGCCCCGAGCAGGGCGATCACCTGGCCGGGGCGGGCGTCGATATTCACCTCCTCCAGCACCCTGGGCCCGTCGCCATAGGCGAAGGACACATCCTCGAAGCGGACGTGACCGCGGACGGGAGGAAGGGCGCGGGCGGCGTCCGCGTCGGCGATGGTCGGGACCGTATCAAGTACCTCGAAAATACGGGCCCCGCTGGAGAGGCCGCGGGTGAGCCAGGTCACCATGAAGCCGAAGGTACGGACGGGAGTGCCGAGCAGCAGCACGTATTGCACCACGGCGAAGAGCGTGCCCAGGCTGAGCCGGTGGCCAATCACCCCAGCCCCTCCGATCCAGAGCACCGCGACCGTGACGACGTTCATCACGAACACCATCAACGGCTGGTTCCAGGCCGACATCCGCATGGCATCCAGGCTGATCGCCCGTACCTCGCGGTTCTTGGCGTCGAACTTTTCGTTCTCGAATGGTTCGCGCGCGAACGCCTTGACCACCCGGACTCCGGACAGGCTTTCCTGCATAACCGTGCCGAGGGCGCCCGTCTCCTGCTGGGCGGCCGTCCACAAAGGGCGCAGCCGTTGGGCCACGGTCACCGAGAGGAAGGCCAGAATGGGGATCGCCGCCAGGGTCACCAGGGCCAGCGGCCAATCGAGCCAGAACAGAATCACGGTGACCGTGAGAAAGGTGACCGCCGCCAGAATGGCACGGGTCAGTCCCAACACGATAAAGTTCCGCACCGCCTCGATATCGACGGTCATGCGGGACATCAGCTGGCCGGTCTCGGACTCGTCGTGGAAGGCGAAGCTGAGTTTTTGCAGGTGATCGTAGACGCTTGCCCGCAAGTCGTAGGCGACCCGCTGGGAGACCGCTTGCGAGAGATACCCCTGACCGTAGGCGAACAGACCGCGGAAGGTGCTGGTGGCCAGAATGGCCCCAGCCGCCAGGGCCAACTGGCCCGCGTCTCCATGCCGCACCCCCACGTCGATCACCCAGGCCAGCAGGGCGGGGAGGGCGAGCGCGAATCCGGTGGAGAGGAGGACGCAGGCGGTCATCAACGTGGCGTGCCCCCGATGCGGCCCCAAGAGGCCGGCCAGACGCTTACTCATCCTCCAGGTCGCGGCGAGGGCGGTCCAGCGACTGGCGGGGCGGTCCAGGACAGTCGGCGACAAAAGGCGTTCCTCCTCCCGAGGGGGCACGCCGGAGCGAGTGACACATCGAGGCGCCGCGGCTCACATGCGCGCCCGGTACGGTGCGACCGGGTGACGAGCAAGGGCACGCCCGTGAATTCGGGCGCGCGTCCGCCATGATGGCGGAGCAATCTCCCTCCAGTGTACCGCGTTCGGAGGAACACCTCACAGTGGTGGTTGAGAGCGTTCCCGGATCAGTCGGATCGGTCCGATCCGACTGATCCGTCCGATGGCCGAAGTAACCCGCGCTTCGTGCGCGTGATTGGCCGTTCCCGGTATGTTAGCCACGAAAGAGTGAACATGAGCGCAGCACTGAAGACACCGCGCGACATGCCGGCCGCGGCTGGTCCCCCACCGGCTGGCCACATGGCCGCGGGAAGCCGGCTAGGGGTCATCACGGCCCTGGTCGCCGTGTATGTCATCTGGGGTTCTACCTTCCTGGGAATCCGGGTGGCCCTGGAGGGTTTCCCAGCCCTGACGATGGGCGGCATCCGTTTCTTGCTGGCTGGCGCCCTTCTCTACGGGCTGACGCGGATGCGCGGCGGCCCCGCGCCTACCGGGAAGCAGTGGCGCGGGGCGGCGGTCCTGGCGGTCCTCCTCTTGGGGCTGGGCAACGGTGGCGTGACCTTCGCCGAGCAATGGGTCACCTCCAGCCTGGCCGCCCTGGCCCTTGGCGCTACCCCGATCTGGGCGGCGCTGTTCGCGGGACTGCTGGGCCGTTGGCCTGGGCGACTGGAATGGCTGGGCCTGGCGGTCGGCTTTTCCGGATTGGTGATCCTCAATCTGGGCGGCGGCCTGCGGGCAAGCCCGGAGGGGATGATCGTCCTGCTGCTAGCCCCGATCGGCTGGGCGCTCGGCACGGTGCTCAGCCCGCGGTTGGCGCTGCCGGATGGACTGATGGCCAGCGCCGCCGAGATGCTGATTGGTGGCGCCCTTCTGCTCGTTCTGGGGCTGGCGCGCGGTGAACGGATTCACGCGGCGCCGGGTCCCCATGCCATACTGGCCTTGCTCTACCTGGTGGTATTCGGGGCCCTGGTCGGTTTCAGCGCCTATTCCTATCTTCTGCGACATGTGAGGACATCGCTGGCCACCAGCTATGCCTACGTCAATCCAGTGGTGGCGGTGCTGCTTGGCGT
>DATBTL010000348.1:0-12893 GCA_036559345.1 Chloroflexota bacterium
TGACAGCGTGTATGGCCACTGGTATGGTACGAAACACGGTCCATCCTGTACTGACAAGTCTACAGGTTGCCAGGTATTCACGGGCAGCGGCGCGGAAGCCGCCGGTACTCGGCCTTCTCGGGCGCTTGTGTTCATGTCGCGTTGTACTGGCATCAGATCCATGCCGCGCGGCATTGGCTGTCATGCCGCCCGCAACCTGGCTGGTGGCCGTGAGAAGGGGAGGTGGCCGCGGACGGTCGCAGGTCAAGGAATCATCTTATCGCGATTGAGTCTTCATCCAGCAAAGCGTAACGCTGATGTTAGCCTACTCATGAGGAGGACAACGCGCTGTGAAACGACGTGACTTCCTGCGGCATGCCGCCGCGGCCGGCGTAGGCGCCGTGGCCGCCGGCACCGGATTGACGCTCATTGACCCGAACCTCCCGGCCCGCGCCTCGCGCGAACATGCCGGTGAGACCCTCACCCTGATTACCCAGAACGGTCCCCCCATTGCCAGCGCCGTCCAGGACGCGATGGAACCGTTCAAGAAGCTTACCGGCGCCACCGTGAAGCTTGTCACCGCCCCCTTCGGCAGCCTCTATACCAAAACGCTCCAGAACTTCATCACCCATGGCAGCGCCTATGACGTGATCCTCGGCGCCTCCAGTTGGTTGGGCGACTACAACCCGTACATCGTGGACCTGACGTCCATGATCGCCGCGGACAAATCGCTCAACTGGAACGACATCATTTACAAGGGGAACGGCCAGTGGGCCGGCAAGCAGTTGGCCATGCCCGTCGACGGCGACAATCAACTCGCGTACTATCGGCGCGATATTATCGGCGATAAGAGCCTGAGCGCCGCCTATCAGAAGGAGTTCGGCAAACCGCTTGCTCCGCCGGCCACCTGGGACGACTTTATGAATATCGCTCGCTTCTTTGGCGACGGGAAGCATGGAGTCCGCGGCGTCCTTGAAGCGTATCAGCACGGGGGCCAGGCGTTCTGGTACTACATGTCCAATTGCGTGGCCTACTGCACCTATCCCGGCCAAAAGGGCGGCATGTTCTTTGACCCGTCCACTCTCAAGCCCCTCGTCAACGATCCCGGTCATGTGCAAGCCATGAACAACTACGCCGAGGCGCTGAAGTACGGCCCGCCCGGTATGATCAACTTCGGTAGCAACGATGTGCGGCAACACTTCGCCGCCGGTGAGGCGGTGCTTTGCATCGATTGGGACGATACCCCGATCATCGGCGAGTTGCAGTCCGGCAGCAAGGCCAAGGGTAAGATCGGCTCGCAGTTGCTGCCCGGCAGCAACAAGGTCTGGAACTATAAGACTCAGAAGTGGGCCACCATGTCCAAGCTCAACCGTCCGGCCTGGCTGGCGTTCGGCGGCTGGTGCGGGGTGATCCCCAAGACCGCCCACAACATCCCCCTGGCCTACAAGTTCCTCTCATTCCTCGCCAGTCCCGCCTTCAGCCTGAAGATGGTCACCGGAGCCAACACTGGCATGAACCCCTATCGAACCTCACACTTCAGCAATGTCGCGGCCTGGGAGGCCGTGGGCTATCCTCAACCGGATCTCGGTCTCTACCTGGCGGCCATGAAAACGAGCGACCTGGATCCCAATGCCGTGCATGACCTGCGCCTGCCCGGCGCCGCGACCTTCCAGGACGACACTGAAGTGGCCAGCCAGAAGGTCGTCTCCGGCCAGAGCAAGGCGCAGGATGCCCTCAATGCCCTGGCCGACCAGTGGAATACGGTCAATACCACGAAGGGCATGGCCAAGCAACTCGCGGCCTATCGCGCCTCGCTGGCCCTCCCCGTCACCACCTGAGCGGGAAAACGACTTTAGTCCGTCTGGAGCCAGGATCGGCTCCAGACGGGCTACACTGTACCAGCATGGAGTGCCGACCGCATGGTCGAATCGCCCGATCCCAACCGCGATACCGTCGGCGCCGGGGGTGCCGTGCCGACGCGCCGGAAGCGCGGCAGGCCCCTTAGCTCCGGCTTCGCGGGCTGGGTCTTCGTTCTGCCGACCGTTCTTGTGTTGCTGGCGCTGACTATCTTCCCCTTGATCTTTTCCCTCGCCCTGAGCTTCTCCAATGTCAGCCAGGATAATGGCCTCACCTTCACCGATCGCACGCTCAATAACTGGCGCCAGTTGTTGCACAACGGTGATTATTGGCAATCGCTGATCTATACCACGGAGTTCGTGGTGCTGGCCGTGATCATAGAGTTCCTGATCGGTTTCGGCCTTGCCCTGCTCCTCTGGCGCCGAATCCGCTTCGGCGGGTTCTTCCGCGTATTGTTCAGCATCCCCATGATGTTGGCGCCGGTAGCGATCGGCTTCATGTGGCGGATGCTCTATGACCAAACCAACGGCCCTATCGACGCCATCCTCAGCGGTCTTCATCTCGGCGCCGTTCCCTGGCTGGCCGAGAGCAAGAGCGCCTTTCTTGCCGTGCTGATTATGGACGTGTGGGAGTGGACGCCCTTCATGTTCCTGTTGCTGCTGGCCGGGCTGCAGTCACTGTCGGAAGAGGCCCTCGAAGCGGCCCAGCTTGATGGCGCGACCGGCGTGCGCGTGATCTGGGACATCATCTTTCCCATGCTGGCACCTATCTCGGTGATGGCCGTTTTCCTCCGCTTCACCGAGTCGTTCACGATTTTCGGTCAGATCATCCAGCTCACGGGCGGCGGACCGGGCACCGCGACTACCTCGACCACCCTATATGCCTATTTCCAGGGATATCAAGACTTTAACGTCTCCAGTGGGGCGACCATCGCCCTGTCGTTGCTGGTCTTCGTGACCGTTATCGCCCTCTGTTACCTGGCCATAACGCGGCGGCTGCTGTTGAGGTTCGAGGAATGAACCGGCGACATCATTTTGACTGGCGCTATATCCCTCTGGTGATCTGGGCTCTCTTTGTCGCCTTTCCCCTCTATTGGGTCCTGACTACCGCGTTCAAGGACAACGCATCCATTTATGGGGGCGTCCGCTGGATCCCCTGGGTGGATTTCCACCCGAGCGGCGAGGCGTGGCACGAAATCCTCGGCGGCTCCAATTCCGTGTATGGCCCGCTCTCCCACAGCCTGATCATTGGCATCGTCAGTACCCTGCTGGCTTTGATCCTCGGCAGCCTGGCCGGCTACGGACTGGCCCGCTTCCGCCTGCGAGCCGGCCCGTTCAGAAACAACGATATTGCCTTCTGGATCGTCTCCCAGCGCATCATGCCGCCCGTTGTCACCGTGCTGGCCTTCTTCATCCTGTTCAACGATCTGGGCCTGCTGGATACGCTCTATGGCATGATCATCGTCTACACCGGATTCTCGCTCCCGATCACTGTCTGGTTCATGCAGGGGTACTTCAAGCAGATCCCCGTCGCCCTGGAAGAGGCGGCCTATGTTGATGGCGCCAGCCGCCTCGACATTTTCTTCCGCGTGGCCCTGCCGCTGGTCACGCCGGGTCTGATCGCCACCTGCTTGCTGACCTTTTCCTTTGTCTGGAACGAGTATCTCTACGCGGTGGTCCTCACCACCAACAATGCCACCACCCTACCCATCTTGATTGCGTCGCAGCAAGGAGAGTTGGGTACGTCCTGGTGGAACATCTGCGCCATTTCCGTGATCTCCATCGCCCCCATGGTGATCATCGCCGTCCTCTTGCAGAAACGCCTGGTGACCGGCTTGCTCGGCGGCGCGGTTCGTGGGTGATGCCCCGCTACGTCCTTTCCCATGACGTGGGCACCACGGGAAACAAGGCGACCCTCTACGATGAAGAAGGCGCCCTGGTGCGCGGTGCCTTCCTCCCCTATGCTACCAGTTACCCGCGCTCCGGCTGGGCCGAGCAGAATCCGGAGGACTGGTGGCGCTCGCTATGTCTGAACACCGCGCGGTTGCTCCAGGAGTCCGGCATCTCGAACGTCGACCTGGCGTGCATCGTCTTCAGTGGGCAGATGATGGGCGCCGTGTCCGTCGATATTCAGGGCCGGCCGGTACGCGATGCGATCATCTGGGCCGACACGCGCGCCGTGGATCAGGTGGCAGCGGTGGCCGAGCGGATCGACCCGCGCCGGGTCTATGACCTCACCGGCCATCGCCTGAGCGCCTCGTATTCCGCCGCGAAAATCCTCTGGCTCAAAGAGAGGGAGCCGGAGTCTTATGGACGCACCCATAAGTTCCTGCACGCCAAGGACTTCCTGGTGGCCCGCCTTACCGGGGAGTTTGCCACCGATCATTCCGACGCGTCCGGCACCAATCTCTATTCTCTTGCCGGCGGAGCCTGGGAAGGGGAACTGGTAGACGCCTTTGGCATCGCGATTGAGAAACTGCCGGAGATCCATCGCTCAACCGCCGTGATCGGGACCGTCCATTCGACCGCCGCCGCCGAGACCGGGTTGCACTCCGGCACGCCCGTGGTGATCGGCGGCGGCGACGGCAGTTGCGCCGCGACCGGGGCCGGGGTGATCAAGGCCGGCGTGGCCTACAATTATGTCGGTTCCTCATCATGGATCGGGGTGGCGACCGAGAAGCCGATTCTAGATCCGGAGATGCGAACGTTTACCTGGGCGCATCTCGTGCCGGGCATGTTCACCCCGACCGGGACCATGCAGGCGGCGGGAAGCTCCTACCAGTGGGCGCGTGACGAATTGGCTGCCGGCGAGCGGTTGGTAGCCGAGCGGCTGCAAGGCTCGCCGTACTGGTTGCTGGACCAGGAGGTCAGCCAGTCGCCGGCGGGCGCGGACGGACTTCTGTTCCTCCCCTATTTGCTGGGCGAACGCAGTCCCCGCTGGAACCCGGAGGCGCGTGGCGCCTTCGTTGGGCTGACTATCCGCCACCGGCAACCTGATATGTTGCGGGCGGTGCTTGAAGGCATCACCTTCAACTTAAGGGTGATTCTAGAGGCGTTCCGAGCCCAGGGCACCATAATCGAAGCCTTGAGGGTGATTGGCGGCGGCGCCCGAGGCGCGGTCTGGAATCAGATCATGGCCGACATCTATGGTCTGCCGGTCCTGCGCCTCGCGCTGTTGGAGGAAGCCACCTCCATGGGCGCCGCCGTGGCAGGCGGGGTCGGCGTGGGGCTCTGGAAAGATTTCTCTCAAGTGGAGCGGATGATCCAGATCCAGACGGAGACACGTCCCGACCCACGGAACCGTCTGCTCTATGATCAGTTGTACGCGATCTTCAATGAGATATACCGAGCCCTGGACGGCGCCGCGATCTTCAGCAAGCTGGCGGCCCTGGACCGCCAAGCCTAACCGGCAACCTCGCGCGATTCCTCGGCGTCATTACGAGGTGCGATGGACCACCTCACCATCCACCACGGTCAGCACCACGTTGGCCTGGAGGATTTCCGCCGGCCTCAGGGCGAAGAGGTCCTGGTCAAAGCAGGTAAAGTCGGCGAGCATCCCCTCCCGAAGCATCCCCTTCACCTCCTCACGCCCCTCCGCGTGGGCGCCGCCCACCGTATAGGCATCAAGGGTTTCGGCGAGAGTCAACGCCTGTTCCGGATACCAACCGCCCTTGGGGTCGCCATCCCGCGTGCGGCGGGTAAGCGCGGCATGGATGCCGGTCCTCGGGTCCGGGGTGACTACCGGCCAGTCGCTGCCAAAGGAGAGCCGCGCCCCGGTTCGGACGAGCGACCGCCAGGGGAAGGCATGGCGGGCTCGCTCCGGCCCCGCGAGGATGGTCCAGGGGGACGTACGGGGATCCTCGTTCGGGACAGCGTGCAGCGGCTGCATGGACGCGGTGACACCCAGCCGCCCCACCCGTGGGATGTCGGTGGGATCGATCGTCTCGATATGCTCGATCCGGTGGCGCCGGTGTCTTCGCTCGGAATTGGCCCGCGCCGCCGCTTCATAGGCGTCCAGGGTGAGACGAACCCCCCGGTCGCCGATCGCGTGAGTCGCTATGTCCATCCCCAGGCGATCGGCGGCGATGCAGATCTCGCGGTGCGCCTCGGGGTCCATGTCTGGGATTCCAGTCTCTCCGGAGCCGTCCGCGTAGGGTGCCAGCATCGCGGCCGTCTTGCTCTCAATCACCCCATCAATGAACATCTTGATCCCATTGGTCCGGTTCCAGTCGTCGTTGTAGCGCCGGCACAGCTCAGCGAATTCCTGGAGCCGTTCACGGGGAAAGTGCTCGCGCATGGACATGTAATGATTGGCCCGGAGGGAAAGCCGCCCTTCCGCGTGGAGGCGGGAGAACCAGCGAAGTCGTTCGGGATCGCCGTCCATGTTCTGAAACGAGGTGATCCCCAGACGATTCAGGTAGCGCATCGCCTCGATCAGGAGGGCGTCACGCTGCTCGCTGGTAGGCTCTGGCCAGAGCCTTTCGATCAGCGCGTATGCCTGGCGCTCCTTGAGCATTCCTGTTGCCTGGCCCTGGTGGTCCAGCACCACCTCGTTGGGGAGGGGGATCGGCGCCCCCTCGGTGATTCCGGCGCGTTGGAGCGCGAGGCTGTTGCACCAGGCGGTATGAAAGTCCACCGCCCGCAGGTACACCGGGCGATCGGCAACGATCGCGTCCAGGGCACACCTCTCCGGTTGGTCCAGATGGCCGAGCGGAGTGTACGAGAGCCCGTATCCTGAAATCCAGTCCTTCTCGGGATTCTCCGTGCCATAAGCCCGTACCCGATCACCGAGTTCGCCCAGAGTCTGTACACCGTCCAGATCCAGTTCGTGGAGCACCTCGCTGCCCATGCTCAGATGGACATGGCTTTCGTTCATCCCAGGCATCAAGAGCCCGCCCTCGACGTGCAGATGCTCGCTCCCGGCGGCGGTTCGCGCGCGGGCTTCCGCCTCCGAGCCTACGAATGTCACGAGACTTCCGTTTGTGACTACCGCCTCGGCCCATGGACGCCGGGGATCGGCTGTGTAGACGCGGGCACCCGTGACCAGCAGCCCAGCATTTGTAGATCCATTTTCCTTTGGCACGCGATTCCCCTCTGACTTTCGCCCAGCCCTCCTGATCGGCCGGGCCCGGTTGTCCTCATGGTATCTGGTTCGCCGGCGTGACTGAACCGCCTGGGAGCGCGAGCATTTTGCTCGTCCCCGTTACTTGGGGCGACGGGGACGAGCAAGATGCTCGCGCTCCCAGGACGAGGACCAACCATGGGTATGGTAAAGGAAACCAGGTACCATGGCAGGAGTAGAGAAAACGCGCGTCTCGCGGATACCTCCCTGGTCGCGATCCAACAGTCTGGCGAGCATGAGCGGGCCACGCTGGTGGCGGCCGATACGCGATGCGCGCCCACCGCCCGGGCACTCAGGTTCGGGTTAGAAGAGGGGCCTCACCTATGCAGGGCAGCGCGGAGCGGCCAGGCGACAATTACAAATGGTGGGTACTGGTAACCGTTGTCTTCGGCGCTTTCGCCAGTATTCTGGACTCCACGATCGTGAACACCGCCCTTCCGCGGATTCAGCACGATTTCGGAGCCGACCTGCACCTCGCCTCGTATGTGGCGACCGGATACATTCTGGCGGCTGGGGTGATCGTCCCCGCTTCGGCGTACTTGGCCAACCGTTTCGGCATCAAGCGCGTCTATGTGAGCTCCCTGGTTCTGTTTACCCTTGGTTCGGTCCTGTGCGGCATTGCCCCGAACATCCGCCTCCTGATCGCCGCGCGCGTGCTGCAGGGAGCCGGGGGGGCCGCTCTCTTCCCCCTGTCGTTCGCCATGCTGTTTAGCGTGTTCACCAACGAGGAACGCGGGAAGGCTAACGCACTCTTCGGTATTCCGGTGCTCGTAGCGCCCGCGCTGGGCCCCACGCTCGGCGGTTATCTCACCCAGTACGTGGACTGGCGCTGGGTGTTCTATGTCAACCTACCGGTAGGGATCGTGGGCGTGATCATGGGACTGCGTTTTCTGCGTGAGTCGCCGCTTCGCGAGAATCTCCGCTTCGATCTCCCCGGCTTCCTGTTTGCCTCCAGCGGGCTCGGGCTTTTACTGTTTGGACTCTCCAATCTGGCCTACGACGGATGGAGTAGCATAGGCACCGTGTCGGGCCCGATTCTCTGCTCGGTCGTCCTCCTCGCCATTTTCGTTGCGGTGGTCTTGCGTGTGAAGGAGCCCTTGCTTCACCTCCAACTCTACACGCGGCGCAACTATACCTTGGGGACGGTCATCGTGCTGGTGGGGACCGTGGCCCTGTTTGGCCCCGGTTTCCTGCTGCCCCAGTATCTGCAGGGTCTGAGAAGCCAAACCCCGTTCGAGGCTGGTGTGCTCCTGCTCTGGGGCGGGCTCGGAGCCGTGGGTGGATCGGTACTCAGCGGCCAGCTCTACAATCGACTGGGACCGAAGATCCTGATCTGGATTGGCTTGACCGATCTCTTTATCACCAGTATCTTGCTGGCGCTCTGGACCACCGCGAATTCCGACCTCAATCTCCTGATTCCGATCATGCTGGTCCGGGGTCTCGGCCTGCCCATGATGCTGCAATCGGTCAATACCATTGCCCTTGACGGTATTCGAGGGCCCAACTTGCCGGATGCCACCACTCTGAACGTGGTGACCCGCAATATCATGGGCTCCCTCTCTATCGCCATTCTCACCAACTATCTGCAAAGCCGGAATACCTTCCATATCGGAGCCCTGGCTCGTGGGGTGGCCGGCCGATTCGCGCATACTGGCGTGGGCGGGGTTACCGGCAATCAAATGCCGGCGCCGGTCCAACATGCCCTGGCGCAGGCGTATCAGGATACCTTCGTCCTCGTCACGATTCTGGTGCTGCCGGCATTCCTGGTGGTGGGATTCCTGCGTCAGCCGACCTGGCGCGCGAACGCCGGCACCCGCGGATCGGCGCCGTCCGCCGCGTCTGGGGACGCGGAGCCGGCGACGGCGGTGGGAATGGACTAGGGCGGAGCCATCTGTCGCGGCCCTTCTTATACTTTTGGCGTATTGTCTAGGCGGCCTCCGGGCATGTACTGTACCGATAGACGCCATGATAGAGCCCGTGGCTCAGGTTCGGCTCGCTACGCGTCGCTGAACCTTTAATGCGCTTGAGGAACCAACATGCGAGAATGTCCCTCCTGTGGAGAGACTCCGCCCACGGGAAGCCGCTTTTGTCCCGCCTGCGGGTCCGCCTTGAGTACCAGCCTGATCGCGCCCGGTCCCTCGCTCTCCTCCGGGGCCATCGGCAGACGTCTACAAGTGCGGGCTCGCGTGGCCGAGATCCAGCCAGTGGGAGCGGTGTTGAATGGCCGATACCGGGTGCTCCGAGTGCTGGGAGCGGGATCGTTCGGCCGCGTGTATCTGGCCGAGGACATTCAGGACAGTGGATCGTTGGTGGCGGTCAAGGAGTTGCTGGCCATGGAGTTTCCCACGGCCGAGGAGCAGCGAGACGCCATGACCTGGTTTAAGCGGGAGGTAAGCGCCTTGCTTACCCTCGATCACCCAGGGATCCCCGCCATGCAGGGCTACTGGACCGCCCAACGCGCTTCGGGGCCGTTGTATCTGGCCATGGACTACATTCCTGGCAAGACCCTGGCCGAACTGCAGATTGAAATGGGTGGCCGGGTACCCCGTGTACAGGCGCTGGAGTGGGGGATCGGCCTGTGTGGCGTCCTGGAATATCTGCATACTCGGACGCCCCCCATGCTGTTCCGCGATCTCAAACCGAGCAATGTCTTGGTCGATACCCGCACCAAGCGGCCGGTCCTGATCGACTTCGGACTCGCCCGCCAACTGGCGCCGGTTGCCGCCACCGCGGTCGGCACCTGGGGCTACGTTCCCTTCGAGCAGGTACTGGGCCGGCCGGAACCTCGCAGCGATCTGTATGCCCTGGGCGCCCTCTTGCATGGGATGATCAGCGGCCAGCCACCGGACGCGGAATACCGGCGCCTGATGCGCGGCGGCCTGGACCTTGAGGCATCCTTGCGCCAACTCTTTCACCCTCTGGAGGAACTGCTGCCCGGAACCTCGCCGGCTCTGACCGAGGTGATTGCCCAGGCCACCGCTTTCGCGCCCAAGGATCGGTTCGCGGACGCGGTGGAGATGGCGGCGGCGCTCCAGAACGCCCTGGAAAATCCCGGCGGCCTGGTGATGCGAGGGCCGGTAGTCACCAAACCTGATCCCCGTGACGCGGGCGTGGAGGCCAATCCCGATCCGCCGGCGGGGAAACGGGCTCCCATGTGGGAGTCCGCCTTGCAGCGAGCCAACAGCCGCCGGCGAGCCGAGCCGGAAGCCGGTGGAACCGCCACGGTAGCGATCAACCCGTTGGAGGGAGCCACCAGGGCACCGGAGAAACCGCCGACCCTCCCGACCCCGGCCGCGGTATTGGCGGCCGAGGCAGCCGCGCTGCTGGAAACCTCCTCTCCCTCACTTGGTGAAGCACCAGGGCCTGGGGGGGGGCCGCGCCTACCGGGGCTGGATAATACGACCGCGGCGCCGCCTCCGAATGGTCCTTCATTCCCCGATACCGACAGCCGAGGCGCCAACCCCACCCGTGGCGAAGGGACCGACGGCCGCGCTGGCGCCGGGATCGGGACGCCCATACCGGCGGCTCGAGTGGCGGGCGTGGCCACGCCTTCGTCCCAGATAAGAGCTCCGGGCTCGCCGCGTGAAGCCGCACGGCGGGCGCCAGAGCCAGGGCGAGGGAGTCCGCCTCGCGCCCTGCGGAGACTGGGGGCCACGGAGATTGCCGCCGTGGGCGCGGGGCCCATTCGGGTGGCCAAGAGAGCCGGCGCCGACTTTGCCAGCCTCACCGAGGCGATCCGGGCTGCTCTGCCTGGCGCCCGTATCGAGGTTGAGCCCGGCCTCTACGAGGAAGCCCTGGTGGTTGACAAGGAAGTCGAGATCATCGGCCTTGGCCATGCCTCCGAGGTGATCGTGGAAGCGGCGGGCGCTACCTGCCTCTTGCTGCAGACCGACAGGGCGGCCATCCGAAATCTCACCTTACGAGGGCGGGCGCCGGAGTCAGGTTCCCGTTTTCACACCGTGAACATTCCCGTGGGACGGGTGCTGATCGAGGATTGCCAGATCGTATCGCAGGGCCTTGCCTGTATCAACACCCATGGCCCTGGGGTGTATCCCACCCTGCGCCGCCTGGTGTTACGGAACGCGGTGGAGCGCGCCCTGGTATTCTACGACCGAGCCCGCGCCCTGGTGGAGGACTGCGACATTCAGGGCGGCACCTACCCAGTCCGGATCACCGGGAGCGCCGAGCCTACTTTCCGCCACTGCCGGATTCATCATGGGCGCTTTGGCGGCGTATGGGTGGCCGAGCGCGGCAAGGGCGAGTTCGATGACTGCGATATCGAGGACAATGGCCACCACGGCGTCTCGATCCGCCAGGGCGGCTACGTCCTCCTCAGCCACTCTCGAGTGCAACGCAACGGCTGGAACGCGGTGAGTGTTGCCGATGTCAGCGGCGCCCGCATTGTTCACTGTGACCTCCGCGGGAATCGGCGAAGCGCCTGGGATATCCGCGACTCCGCGCGCCGCCAGGTCGAGGTTGACGACAATCTGGATGTATAGCGGCTAGGCTGGGGCGCTTTCCGGCATCACCGGGGACCACGGTGCGATCCCATCGACGCCATTCACCGCGTGACACGCCACCACATGCTCGGGGAAGCCGAGCAAGACAGGATCGTGGCTGGCGCAGACCGGCCTGACCAGCGGACATCTGGTGCGGAATCGGCAGCCGCTGGGCGGATTGGCCGGGCTTGGCACGTCCCCTTCCAGTACCACCCGCTGCCGGGCTCGTTCCCTGGTCGGATTAGGCAGGGGAATCGCCGACATCAAGGCGCGAGTATAGGGATGTAAGGGATTGCTGAAGATCAACTCGTTGCGGGCCAGTTCCACGATCTGGCCCAGGTACATCACGGCTACTCGGTCACTGATGTGCCGTACCACGCTCAAATTGTGGGCAATAAAGAGGTAGGTAAGCCCGAACTCTCGCTGAAGTTGCTCCAGCAGGTTCAAGATTTGCGCCTGGATGGAGACATCTAGGGCGCTGACCGGCTCATCGCAGACCACGAAGTCGGGCCGGAGAGCCAGGGCGCGCGCGATGCCGATGCGCTGACGTTGGCCGCCACTGAACTGATGAGGAAACCGATTGACGTGGTAATCATGCAAGCCAACCGTCTTGAGCAACTGGGCGACGATTTTGCGCCGGTGTTGTTTGTCACCCCGCTTGAAGTTGATCAGCGGTTCCGCGATAATATCGCCCACGGTCATCCGCGCGTTGAGCGAGCTATAGGGGTCTTGAAAAATCATTTGCATACGTTGCCGAGTGGCAAGCAATTCGGTACGGCTCAAGTCGTTGAGCTTGACTCCGCTCAAATACACCTCGCCAGCCGTCGGCTTGATCAGCTGGACAATGGCCCGGCTCAAGGTCGATTTCCCGCACCCTGATTCGCCCACCAGGCCCAGGGTCTCTCCGCGGAGAATATGCAGATCCACCCCATCCACCGCGCGCACCGCTCCGCCGCCGCGCCCAAGAAAGCCGCCCCGAATGGGGAAATGGACCTTTACGCCACGCGCTTCCAGGAGCACGTTCGCCCCCGGCGGGGCCAAGGTCCGCGATTCCGCTGCTCCGCTCTCAACCATGGCTATCGCACTCTCCCATTCCCATGATACTTGTACACTTGGCGCCAATCAATCATCGGTTGTAGGGGCACCGGGTACCCCTTGGGTGATGGGTGCCCTGATCTGGATTGCCAAGGGCACCCACAAGGGGTACCCCTACCAGAAAGGTTCCACATTGGTGTACTAGCGCGCGGGCGCGGCCATCACCCAGCACGCCGAGTCATGAGTGGGCGAGTTGTCGACCCGAATCAAAGGAGGCATCTCCCGCACGCATCGCTCGACTGCATACGGGCATCGCGGCATGAACGGGCAGCCGAGGGGAGGGTGCAGCATATCAGGCGGACTGCCCGGAATCGGTTGCAACATCTGGCCGCGCGGCTCGTC
>DATBTL010000349.1:0-4939 GCA_036559345.1 Chloroflexota bacterium
TGACGGGATCATGCAGGGTGGCCACCAGGGACACCACGTTACCGGTGGCCACCGCGATCATCTCCTGGGCCTGGGTGGGGAGGAAGACCACCCGCGGGTCGGCCGCGAGCGCCTGAGCGTACCACGGAGCACCCAGGGTCGGCGGGCGCCGCGTTAGGTCGCCGGACGCGGTCCAGCTAAAGAGCGTGCCGTTACTGGTCACCACATAGATGCCGCTTATATCATCCCGGCTGTGCCCAAGGTACGAAAGCTCGTTCCGCATGGTGATCACGTCGTAGAAGTTCGGCGAATGGGCGGGAGCCCGCTGATAGGCGGCCAGGACGCGGCGAATGTTGTTGGCTTGAAACGGCCAGTAGGTGAGCCGCTCCGCCTGCAGCGCGTAGGTATCAAGGTTGTCGCGGATCTCACCGGTGAGTTGGGCCGAGAAGTTCTGGGCGTTTCCCTCGATGGTTGTGGTGGAGGTTTGATAGGCGGCGATCGCCACCACGATCAGGGGAATGGTAAGGAGCAGCAGGTAGCCCAGGAAAATCTTGGTGCGGAGGCTCGCGTGCCGCCAGGGCAGAAGCAGGCGCCGATGCCATGCCGCGGATGAGGTCTGCCCCATGGGTGGTGTCCCTCGCCGCCCGGTCGCGGCCCCTTCAGAGTGCGGCGCGTCCAGTGCCGCCGTGGTACGGACAGGGTACGCGATGGGCGGCGGGACGGGCAACCGGCGTCTGAAACTTCGCCAGGCCATGGCCGGGCGGAGAAGTTGGATCTCACCGTTCTCTCAGCTCCGGGCTGGACGCCGCTTGATCCCATCCAGGAAGACCTGGATCCCCGCGTCGAAGCCCTCCTGAAACACAGATTCATGGATGGAACGGATGACTCCCCTGGGCTCTAAAGTGGACCCCGTTGTCAGAATCTCCGTCACATTTGATGTAGTGGGCGATGCCTGTGCTACAACGAAGGTATGAAGATTACACCGAAGCACCTGTCCAGCACTCTTTTGCCGCTCCAGGATGGTTTCCGCGTGGAGAACCTGGAGACAGATGGCGACGTGCTGATGATTACACTCACCTCCATTGGCCCGTTGGCGCGCTGCCCCATGTGCGCAACACCTTCATCGCGTATCCATAGTCGTTATTGGCGGCGGGCCGCTGACTTGCCTTGGGGCATGGTGACGTTGCACCTCCTCCTCTCCGTCCGCCGTTTTCATTGTTTGGCTCGTGACTGCCCCCGTCGTCTTTTCACGGAGCGTTTACCGCACCTCCTGGGTCCGTATGCCCGGCGGACTGCGCGCGCCCAAGAGATTGCGCGAGTAGTCGCCCTTGCCGTGGGTGGTGAAGGAGGCAGCCGCCTTATCGCACGTCTCCGCATGCGGCTGAGCGCTGCTACACTACGCCGCCTCATCCGTCAGGGAGAAGTACCTCCTGCCGCGCCCCCGCGGATCATCGGTGTCGATGATTTTGCCCTTCGCCGCCGACATCGCTATGGCACGGGGATCGCCGACCTGGAGAAGCACAAAATCGTGGATCTCCTGCCCGATCGCACGGCTACTACCCTGGCAACCTGGTTGCGTCAATATCCCTGTATCGAGGTGGTCAGTCGTGATCGCTCGCCTGAGTATGCGCGTGGCATCAGCGAGGGGGCGCCGCAGGCCGTGCAGGTCGTGGATCGGTGGCATGTCTTGCGGAACGTGCGCGAAGTGGGCGAACGCCTGCTGGATGCGCATCGGGCACAGTGGCAGGACATCGCCTTACCCGATCCGACGGACCGGGTGCCGTCGGTGCGTCGTTCCCGCCACGAACAAAGTGCTCGACAGGCTGGGCATTGCCAGCGGCGGGAACGCTACGCCCAGGTGCGTGCGCTGCATGCCCAGGGCACATCCCAACCGCGGATTGCCCGTCAACTGCGGATGGGGCGGGTCACGGTCCGCCGATACGTGAGAGCGGATGTCTTCCCGGAACGGGCCGCCCATCGGCGCAAACCCAGCCAACTGCTGCCCTTTGTGGCCTATATAGAACGACGCTGGGCGGAAGGCTGCACCGATGGGGTCCAATTGTGGAAGGAAATCCAAGCACAGGGCTATGGCGGATCACGGCGCATGATTGCTCAATGGGTCTGCCAACATCGGCAGGAACCAGCCCCCACGACCCCGCATAAACACCAGCGATCGGTGAGCGACGCTCCGACGGTTACTAGCGACGTCCCCCCACGCCGCGCCGCCAGCCGCCGTTTGGTCTGGCTGCTCCTCCTGGATCCGGCCCTGCTGACCTCGGCTGAGCAGGAGGCATTAGGGCAGTTGCGGGAGCGCTGTCCCGCCGCCGCAACCGCCTATCCGCGGGTGCAGTCGTTCGTCCAGATGGTTCATGCGCGGACTCCGTCTGCCTTCGCACCGTGGGTAGACGCGGTCGCGCACTGCGATCTGCCGGCCTTGCAGTCGTTCGCCGAAGGGCTCAAGCAGGATGAATCGGCAATACTGGCGGCATTGACCTTGCCCTGGAGCAATGGTCCCCTGGAAGGCTTCGTGAACAAAATCAAGACCATCAAGCGCCAAATGTACGGCCGGGCACGATTTCCCATGTTACGTCAGCGTGTTCTGCTCGCTGCATAGGGTGCCAACTCCTCACATCAAAAGTGACGGAGATTCGGTTTTCTGGGTCCACTATAGTCCGACACGGACAACACAGAATATATACCCGCATTGAGGAACGGGTCATTAGCGCAGACCGGCGCGCTTTTCCTCCTCGTAGAGGCGCTCACTCATGAACTCTTTCAGCATGGTCTGATATGGCACATGCCTCCGCGCAGCGAGCGCCTTGGCTCGTGCGATCGTATCGTCGCTGAAGCGCATCAGCACGGCGCGGGTGCGCGACCGCGCCGGTGGCGCCCACTCGTCACCTTCCTCGGGCGCGGGCTGCATCTCTGCCAGCATCCGCGAGCCCAAGCTGTGCGCGGACCAGAAACGGTGCTCCTCTTCCTCGTTGGCGAACGCGGGAATGTCCTCGCGTTCCACCGATATCAGGCGCTGCGTGCTCCGTGCCATTACTTGCCCCTTTCGCGGTAGCATCGTTTCTCTTGCCGGTCCGCATCGCGTGCCGTGACCACGCGAAGACGACCCGCGCGACGAGTAAGCACCACATACAGTACGCGACCTGCCGTGCTCGCTCCCAGATACGCCAGCCGCTGTTCGGTCGCGGTCCTGTAGGCCGGGGCGCGCACACGGCGCGGATCGGTGACAGCCTCCTCAGCCTCCTCCGGTGTCACCCCATGCTCGGCGATATGGTTGGCATTCTCGTCATCCCAGTCAAACATGTGACATACTGTCCCATCTATATCTCAGTATATACGGACTCTGTTGCAGCGACGTGGGGAATGAGCTGAGATGGGCGCACCGGCATTTTGTGATCCAGGTTATACCACGAACTTGATCGCATCCTTTAGGAGCGCGGGTCGCCAGGCCCGCTTGGTCCGGTGACGGATCACGATCCGGGTAGCAGGTTTGAAGCCGACGATTGGCCACGAGAGTGGGCCAGCACATTGGCTATGCGGCGAACGATCTGACATTGCTACTTATCCGAGTAGTCCCCGTACTCGCCAGCTTGAACCTTGGCGATGGTTTCATCATGCTGCTTTCTGGGATCGGTGGGCGGAATTGGATTTTGGATGGTAATAATATGTGTGGGACCACTCTCCCCATCTTTAACACCAATTGATCCAGATTCTTGCACCGAAGTCTCCACGTTGCCGCCGCCTACAAGGGTTCTAATCGTGATGCCCTTCTCCGGAACATCGTCGACGTATGGTGGCTGATTTTGCATGGTGTCGCCTCCTTCCGATCCGGCACTATCCCACCCACACGGGTTCAGTGCTGATCAAGTGGAGTATGCGCCCAAGGACATAGTTGCACAAGAGCCAAGAGGACAACCCACAAGGCAATTCCATCTTCTGAGGGGTTGCGGCAGGAGGGGTCGCAGGGCGATACCGGGGAGCACCGGCTAGACAGGGCTGGGTTGTCACCTACCAAGGAGTCGCCACGATGAACGTGTCCGCACTCGATGTATGTTAGTGGGTCACGCTACAAATAACTGGCATTGGATTTTGGGTCGCTTCCCTGGTCAACAGCGCTCGGGTAACTCCACTTAAATGCAGCGTGGCCCACTAGTTGATCCGCTGGATCGCGGCGATTGTTTGGCGCCCACTCATTGACCCGTGAACCGGAGTCATCCTCCGTGTTATCCGTTACCTCTGTTCATCCGTGCTTCAGGAAGGTCCGATTCCACCCAGGCCGCGGATCGCCGCCGATGCCCTTTCGTAGCCGGCATACAACTCCTGGTAGCGCGCCGTCGCGTCTGGGTCGCCCACCATGGGCGCCCCCAATCCGCGGCGGGCAATCTCTATCGCCTGCTCCTGGCTCCAGATCCCGGTGCCGATCCCCGCCAGGAGCGCCGCTCCCACCGCCGACGATGGACCGGCGGCCGCGATACGTACCGGCTGGCCCAGGACGGCGGCGAGCAGGGCGGCGAAAAATGGGCGCGCCATCCCGCCGCTTAGTACCACTTCGTCCACCGGAACCGTCATGTCGGACCAGACGCGCAGGCAGCGGCGGCTCTCGAAGGCAATCCCTTCCAGGAGGGCGCGGGCCAGATCGGCGGGCTTATGGTGCAGTCGCAAGCCCAGAAAGGCGGCGGGCGCGCGGTCGTCCCACAGGGCGCCCTGCTCGCCTCCGGCCAGGTAGGGGCAGGCGAGTAGCCCATGGGCGCCAGGGACGCTCTGGGCGGCCAGCGTGTCCAGGGTTCCCGGCGGGTGGCTCAACAGCCCTTCCAGCCAGCGTACGGAGGAGCCGGTCGCCATGAGGTCCATCTCGGAACCCCAGAGTCCGGATAGGGCATGGGGGGTAAGTAGAACGCGCCCGCCGGGATCGAGCAACGGCTGAGAGGTAGTCACCACCATGGAGGTG
>DATBTL010000350.1:0-18826 GCA_036559345.1 Chloroflexota bacterium
CATCGCCACGATGCTGGTAGCCTTGGCCGGCACGTTGGGGGCTCTTGGTACGCATCGAGCGCCCGTGGTGGACGCGGCGCGCGTACGGACGGGCGCGAACGCCGCCCCACTGTACCAGGCTGATTGGACCGCCGGCATGGATGGCTGGAACGTGTACCGGGGATTTACTACATCGCACGGGAGGTTGATCTTCGACGGCGCCGGTGACGATGGGGCATTCGCCCCCTTCGTGCTCCACGGCCTGAAGGACTTCGCGGTAGAGGCCGAGGTGCAAGTGGGCCTCTCCTCCAAGCCCAAGCAAGCCGCGTTCGATCTCTTCGTCCGCCGGTCTATCGTGCATCAACAGTCGGGATTGATGGCCGGCTACGATGCCTTCGCCGGTGAGAGCACGGCCACCAAGGTGGCCGATCTCTATTGGTCGGCGGGACGCTCCTACTATGTCCCAGGCGCCGCGCTGAACCCGGCACCCGGTTTCCATACGTATCGCCTGGAAGTACATGCTCACCACTACCGGTTCCTGATGGACGGACTGGTCATGGTCCCCTGGACAGCGGTGACCCTTAAGAATGCTTTCGATTCGGTGGGCCTCAGTTTCACCTATATCCCGGCCGTGGTGAAGTCCTTCGCGGTACTCGCCCTGCCTGCCATGCCGGCCAGTTCCACTCCCGATCCCTCGATTCCCGATACCAGCGCCCTGCTGGCCCGCGCTCTCTCGCCGATATCCATAGCGCAGCCCTCCACCGGGGTCGTGTTCCGCGGCAATGCCCAGTATGCGAAAGACAGCAAGGTTCCTCTCGCTACCGTGCTACAAAGCGACCGGCTCTACGGTCTTGAGCAGACGTTCGAGGATAGTCAGACGTACGTGCAGGAGAGCCTGAACGTCCATGGGAGCGCGGCCGGCGCCAGGGCGCTGTTCGATCTCTTCTCAACCCGCCTGCAAAAAGGGGCGAGCAAGGTGGCGAGCTACCATATCGTGGACACCACCACGATGGGGATCGGCGACCAGAGCTTCGCCTTCGCCTACCAGTATCAATATCAGGGTAGCCCGTCCTTTAGGGAAACCGTGGTCTTCCAGCGTGGTGTGTATTACGTCGCCATCGTGGTCGACTCAAGCAACAAAGCGGTATCCCAGACCGCGGTCACGCTGGCCCGGAAGGCGGATATGCTCGTGCGCGGCTCGTAACCCAACGCGGCAGGCCAACGGGCGCCTTTTTTGGGCGCTTGTTTGGCTCGCCGTCCTGTTGACGTGGGCAGGTTTATGGTGCGCGGGTTTCCATGCCCTCATGCGCGATCAATCGCTGGCCTTTTTCGCGCTACCCGGATGCCGATCCGTCTCCGGCCCAAGCGGGCCTGGAGACCCGCGCCACTGGCAGGCATCCCATCCGGATGGCCCGATTGACCAGCCACTCCGGCAGCCACTATACTCACACTGTGAATACTCAGCGAATGAGCGAGCCTCCTCCGGTAGCCTTGCTTCCTCGTTCGTTCGTTACTTCACGATGAGTCGATGCTAGCGGCTGCCTGGAGGATCCATGCCTAATCGGTTTCGATATGAATTCATCTCGGCGGTTGTCCTGATCACCCTGCTTGTGTCCCTCGCCGCCACGTCCGCCCGCGCCGCCGCTCCCGCCGCTCCCGCCCGTAACAATGGAAGTCTGACCGTCTTCGCCGCCGCTTCCCTGACCGAGGCGTTTACCACGATCGGCGCCACCTTCGACAAGGCGAACAACGTCACCACGCGCTTCAACTTCGGCGGCTCCGATACCCTGGTCACCCAGCTTGCCCAGGGTGCGCCGGCCGATGTTTTCGCCTCGGCCAACCCGGCGCAGATGACGATCGCAATGGGGAAGAACTTGATTTCCTCCACTCCGGCGGTGTTCGTCCATAATCGCCTGGTGGTGATCGTACCCAGGAACAATCCGGCCCACATCTATAGTCTGGCCGATCTTGGTCGCCCAGGCGTCAATCTCGTGCTGGCGGCGCCGGCCGTACCGGTAGGCAAATACGCGCGGGCCGCTTTCGCCGTGATGGCGGCCGACGAATCGTTCGGGGCCAACTTCCTCTCGCGTGTGCAGGCGAACATCAAATCGGAGGAGACCGACGTCAAGGCGGTGACCGCGAAGGTAAGCTTGGGCGAGGCCGACGCGGGGGTGGTCTATGTCACCGATGTGACGCCCAGCCTAGCCGGCAAGGTGCGAACGATCGAGATTCCACCCGCTTTCAACCAGATCGCCTCCTATCCGATCGCCGTGACGAAGAACAGCCAGAATCCCGCCCTGGCCGGGAAGTTCATCGCGTATGTGCAATCGCCGGCCGGGAAGGCCGTGCTGGCCGCTCACGGTTTTATCACTCAGCAGCCGGCGGGCGGCCCATCGTCCTCCTTCACGGTGAGCGGCCTGGTTACCATGCCCGCTACCTTCCCCGCCTCTAGCCTGCGCACTCTCCCCGCCACCACGGTAACGGTCACCCTCCGTACCGAGAAGGGAACCCAGGGCGTTGCCTCATACACCGGTGTGCTGCTCAGCACGATCATCCTAAGGTCGGCGCCGCTCGCCAATCCCAGCTTCAAGAATGATCTGCTCCGCCAGTTCGTGACCGTTGGCGCCACTGATGGCTATCAGACAACGATTGGCATGGGGGAAATTCTCCCCCAGTTCGGCCACCAACAGGTGATTCTGGCCTACGAGCGGAACGGGAAGCCGCTCGGCCCCGACGAGGGCGCGATCCGCTTGATCGTGCCGGGGGATACCCTGGCCGGGCGCTGGGTTTCCAACGTGAACTCCATCGTGGTGGGAGTGCCGGTCGGCACCCCTTCTTGACGGTACACTAGCGAGCATCATGCGATTATTCCGCTCCCCACCCGGCCCTGGCGTCACTGCCGGGGCCGGTCGTTTGCTGGTAGCCCTGCCGGCCGCGGTGCTGCTCCTGTTTATCGGCTTTCCCCTGGCGGCCTTGCTCCTGCACACGCCGCCAGGCACCCTATGGAACAGCCTTGGCACCCAGTCTTCCCGCGACGCCCTGGCGCTTAGCCTGCAAACCACCACGGTCGCCCTGGCCCTGACGCTCCTCCTGGGCACCCCGACCGCCTACCTACTGGCTCGCCGGCGCTTCTGGGGTAAACGTTTCCTCGACAGCGTGGTGGACCTCCCGATCGTGGTCCCCCCCGCCGTGGCCGGCGTGGCGCTCTTGCTCGCTTTTGGTCGTGAGGGACTGCTTGGACCCTCACTCAACACGCTGGGGATCCATCTCTCGTTCAGCACGGCCGCCGTGGTCATGGCTCAGCTCTTCGTAGCTTGCCCATTCTACGTGCGGTCAGCCCGCGCCGGCTTTATCAGCGTGGATCGGGTGTTGGAGGACGCCTCCTCCAGCCTTGGCTACGGCCCCTGGGGCACCTTCCGCCGGATCACCGTCCCACTCGCCCTGCCCAGCCTGATCAGCGGCGCCGTCCTGACCTGGGCGCGGGCCCTGGGCGAATTCGGGGCCACGATCATGTTCGCTGGTAACCTGATGGGGGTCACCCAGACCATGCCGCTGGCGGTCTACCTCAGTTTGGAGACCGGCGACCTGGACGGCGCCGTGGCCCTGGCGGTGGTCCTGGTGCTGGTCAGCCTGGTGGTCTCGCTCGTGGTCCGGCTGATCAGTGAGTGACGGCGTACTGATGGTCTCCGCGCGCAAACGGCTGCGCGAGATCATGCTGGCAGTGGACCTGACCTTCGCGCCAGGGGTGACGACCCTGGTTGGCCCCAGTGGGGCCGGGAAAAGCACCTTGCTTCGGGTGGCGGCCGGCCTGACCCGACCCGACGAAGGAACGGTACGGCTGGGCGGCGAAGTGCTGGACGACGGGGCAACAGGCTTCCATATGGCGCCCGGCCGGCGCGACATCAGCCTGGTGTTCCAGGAATACGCGCTCTTTCCGCACCTGAGGGTCGAGCAAAACGTTGCCTATGGCTTGCGGGCCCGGCGCGTCCCCCGCCTTGAGCGGCGGCGGCGCGTGGCAGCCATGCTGGAACGCTTGGGGATCCAATCCCTGGCGCGAGAGCGTCCCGACCAGATCTCGGGTGGGCAGCGGCAGCGGGTGGCCCTGGCCCGCGCCCTGGTCCTGGAGCCGCGAGCTCTCCTCCTGGATGAGCCGCTGGCCGCCCTGGACGTAAGAACGCGGGGGACTGTGCGGAGCGAGTTGCGGTCAATACTGGCTGGGATGCGCATTCCTACTCTCCTGGTAACCCACGACTATGCCGACGCCCTGGTATTCCGCCAGCGCATCGTCATGTTGGTGGATGGGCGGGTGGCGCAGGATGGCGCCCACGAGGATCTGCTGGCTCATCCCGGTTCGCGCTTCGTGGCCGATTTCACCGGGGTGAACTTCTTCGAGGGAGAGTTGGAAGACTGGGATCCGCACCTTCTGGCCCGCATCCGGCTGGCGGGCGGGGTGGAAATCTTCGCCCCCGCCGAGGGCATTGGGCCCGGTCCGGTAAATGTTGCCCTGCATCCCTGGGAGGTGACGCTCTCACCGGAACCGCCGGCCGGGTCGGCGCGGAACAGTCTGACCTGCCGGGTGCGCGAGATCCTACCGCTGGGTGGCCGGGCGCGCGTACTGCTGGCCCTTGGCGATGCAGGGTCCCAATCCCTGGTGGCGGAGATTACCACGGAGGCGCAAGCGGCTCTCGGCGGCCAGGAGGGACAGGTGCTCTATGCCACGTTCAAGGCCACCGCGCTCCGGGTCAGTGCCCGGTAAGCGGCGCCCCAGGCGCGGTGGCTGCCTAACGGGGCACTTCAAGGCGAAAGCGATAGCGGTCGGCACGATATCTCGTGCGGCCAAAGATCGCTGGCACTTCCGCGCCCTCAAGCCTTAGGTACGTAGTCTGGCTAATTACCAGGGTGGGATCGCGTCGTGACTGCTGCAACAGCTGCGCGTCCGCGGCGGATGGGAGCGCCGCCTCAAGTTCCTGCGACCCATGGGAGAGCTGGAGGCCCACACTGGTTTCCATGAACTCATACAGGGAGTTGGATTCGAGATCCGCGTCAAGGATTCCCCGGAAGAGACCATAATTGAAGTAGGAGGTCTCCAGGGCCATCGGCGCCGCGTCGGCAAGGCGCAGACGCTTCATGTAAATCACCGCCTCGCGCGGGCCCAGATGAAGGTGACTGCTCACCTCGGAGGGCGCTGGAATGACTTCCCGAGACAGGATCTTTGCCGACGGCGCCATTCCTCGCAGGCGCATATCCTCGCTGAAGCCGCGCAGGCGGCTGAGTTCGCGTTCGACCATGGGATGGGCAACGAATGTACCGCGTCCGCGCTCCCGCCGAAGCAGTCCTTCACGGATGATCCCTTCGAGCGCCTGGCGTACTGTCATACGCGCGATCCCAAACTGGCGGCTGAGCATCTGCTCCGATGGTATTGCCTGCCCTGGTTGCCAGGCGCCGGATGTGATGTTTGTCCGGATTAGCGCTTGGAGTTGCTGGTACATCGGCATTTCGATGTGCTTGTCGAGAGTGAACGCCATTGCTCCTCTTCTCCATCAACTCAAGACCTGGGCGGCAACGCAATGGCGGGCGCGGCAGGGAGCACGGCGCGCCCTCCTCGGCACGGCGCCATGCAGTTCGCAAGGAAGCACGATCTGATTGGTGCTATCGTCTAGACGTCTCGGGCTCCAGCGATACGAGTTTACTCAAGCGGGACAGGGTTGTCAACTACAGGCGTTTGACCTTCGGCACCTTGATTGACAACCCCAAAACCCGATGCTATACTTCAGACCATTCTTGAGGAGGTCTAGACAGGCTGTCATTATTCCAGGGTCAAAATCGGGCTTGGAGTCGGCGAGCAAAGCATCGAATTCTTGGTGGGAGCGGCGAGCCACGAAGGTCCGTGAGGGTGTGCCTGGCGGCGTTGGCGATGCCGATCCGTGCGTACAACTGGGAAAGCCGTGGGGGTGGCGATGGGGCGTTTTTCGGTTCGAGGATACCTGTCGGGTGACGAGGCACCTGTCGTAGCGCTATGGAACCGCTGTCTTCCGGGCGACCCCATGACAAGCGAGCGATTTGTCATGCAGGTGCTGCTTGACGTGAATTTCGACGCCGGTGGCTTCCTGGTGGCCGAGCAGGAGGGGTCGGTCGTAGGTTTTCTTCTCGCCATGACGCGTCAAACCCCAATGCAAGGTCTGGATACCGATCCTGAAGATGGCTGGATTACCGTTTTCTTCGTGGATGCCGCCTTCCGCGAGCAGGGAATCGGCCAGGCCCTGCTCGATCGCGGTCGGGCGCACATCGCGGGCCGCGGGCGCCGCTGGGTGAGCGTCTCCCCCTACGCACCCAATTATTTCTGGCCGGGAGTGGACGCCGATCGGTATCCGGAAGCACTGCGATTCCTACGGAAGAACCACTTTGAAACCATCGAGACGCCGGTTTCGATGACCGCGAGCCTGCTGAACTTCAGCATCCCGGAGAGCGTGCGCGATTTGCGTCGGCGCCGGGAGAACGAGGGATACGCCTTCGGAACCCTACGCGACGACCAGATCGCCGGCGTCCTTGCATTCAACAGCCGCCACTTCTCCGCCGATTGGGCCAGGGCGATCCGCGAAGGGCTTCTGCGTGGCGTGCCGCGTGATCGGGTTCTTGTCGCGTCACGAGGTTCGGAGATCGTTGGGTTCTGCCTGTACGGCGGCTACGACCGGGTCGCTGAGCGTTTCGGCCCGTTTGGCGTTGATCCCGATTCGCGACGGATCGGGCTGGGCCGGATTCTCCTCTATCTCTGCCTGGACCGCATGCATGCGAACGGCCTGCAGAACGCCTGGTTTCTCTGGACCGGCCTGGATGATCCCGCGGGGCATCTCTATACCAGTGCCGGATTCCATGTCGCGCGTTCGTTCACCGTGGCACGCGCCGGCGCGACCGACCCGGAGGGGGGGTGAGGACGGCAAGGGTATGACTCTATTCCCTCTTGCTCGGCATTTTTGATGTAACCAGATCAAGGAGATTATCCAATGTTTGTTCGCCGGAGCCTGGCCGCGGTTACTCTCTTGTCGCTCGCCGCGGCGACATTCGTGGGCGCCGATCATGCCCACGTTGCCGCGGCCAATCAGACTACCGTGACCTACTGGACGCACGTCAACGCACCCGCGCAAAAAGTTGAGAGAACGCTGATCAGTCAGTTTGAGGCCCAGAACCCAAGTATCAAGATCAATTATGTGGTGGTCGACTTCAATAGTTTGCCGACCAAACTCACCACGGCTCTGGCCGGGGGCGCGGGGCCGGACATCTTCAACTATTTTCGCTCATTCGCGCCGGCTCTGGTGCAGCGGAATCTGATCGCGCCGGTAGATTTCAAGGCGTTCGGGGTGCCCAGCCAGAAAGGATTCACCGATCGCTACTTGCCCTCGGTGATCGGCGGCTACACGTTCGGCAACATGGTGTACGGGGTGCCTCACGAAGTGTCGAACTTCGCCTACTGGGTGAACGGCGCCCAGTTCAAGGCCGCCGGCCTGGATCCAGTCAAGAACTTCCCCAAGACCTGGGCGGACGTGGTGAGGCTGGGGACCAAATTGACTATCCGCAAGAACGGTAAGGTCGTGCAAGAAGGCATCTCTCTTCCGCTCTATAACGTGATCCGCGATACCCTCACCCTCGATTCCATGGCCCGCCAGGCGGGTGGCGGCCTCTTCAGCGAAGATGGCAAGAAGGCGATGCTGAACAGCCCGTCCGCTATCAAGGCTCTACAAACCTGGTCGGACATGGTGCATGTGTCCAAGATCAATGACCCATCGCTCGGACCGACTGCCTCCACGGACAACACCGACCTGTTCGGTAACGGGACGGCCTCCATGATCAACGTGGGCGGCTCCTGGCTGACCAGCATCCTCCAGCAAACCTATCCCAAAGTGTATAACGACTATAACGTTGGGCCGGAACCGCGCTTCAACGTGAACCAAAAAATCGGCTCCGACATGTATGGCTTCGGCTTGTTTGTCACCAAGTCGTCGTCGCATCAAGCGGCTGCCTGGCACTTTGCCCGCTTCCTGGCCGATCACGGGGATGCCTACTTTGCCGGCGCCGGCATTTGGCTGGGTGACAAGTCACCCTTGAGCCCGAAACTGACCCAGTCGCTGAAAAAGTGGAGCGTGTTCCAGAGCAGCTTCGCGGAGGGCTCGTTCCTGCCTCCCGTGACCAATTACAATCAGCTTGCGAACATCGTCGAGCGGGCGATTGAGCGCTCCGTCCTGAACGGTCAGAGCCCGCAATCTTCGCTCAACCAGGCGCAACAGGAGGCCCAGCCGCTCATGCAATAGGGCCGCGGCACGATTGGCGGGAAGGAGGGGCTCCAACACTGGGGCCCCTCCTTCCCGCCGTTCCGCGGCGCATGGACCGCGCCGGCGATCTGGATGCAAGGTCGCGACTGGCAAGAGACGAAGAAAGGGGTAGCGTGTGCAAGGCATGCGACGGAGAGGCTTTGGACTTACGCTGGCGCAACGGCGCTCACTCTTTGGCCTGCTCTTCGTTCTGCCCGGTATCGTGCCGCTGCTCATCTTCGTCATCTACCCAATGGGGAGCGCCCTGTACCTCAGCTTTACCAATTGGGAACTCTTTGGTTCCCCGCAATTGCACGGGGCTCAGAATTATACCGAACTCGGTTCGGACTTGCAGTTTCGCTCGGCGCTCACGGTCACCCTGGAGTTTGCCCTGGGAACCGCCGTGCCGACCTGCCTGCTCGCCATCGCCATCGCGCTGCTGTTCAATGCCGGGGTCCGGTTTACCGCCTGGTACCAGCCGCTCCTCTTTCTCCCCGCGGTGCTGCCGGTCGTGGTGACCAGTTTCATTTGGGGCATCCTCTACCAGGGCAATGGCGTGATCAACAACCTCTTTGGACTGAATATTGGCTGGCTCATCGACCAGAGTTGGGCGCTTCCCGCCTTGATGATCATGACGATCTGGACCAATCTGGGCTACTACGCGGTTATCCTTCTGGCCGGCATCCGCGAGATTCCTCACGACTACTACGAAGCCGGCCGCCTCGACGGCGCCGGTACGCTGGCTCTGATCTGGCATATCACCCTGCCCTTGGTCCGGCCTGCTTTGCTTTTCGTGGTGGTCATCGCGACCTCGAACGCGCTTACCCTCTTCATTCAGCCCTATTTGATGACTCAGGGCGGCCCGGGGGATGCTACCAGAACGCTTTCGGAACTGATCTATGACACCGCGTTCAGTTTTCAGAACATCGGAAAGGCGTCGGCCATGTCGTTCATCTTGCTGGCTATTTCGCTGGCCCTGGCAGCGGTCCAGTTCAGCGTGTTGCGGTCAGGAGAAAGCTAGGATGAGTGCCATGGAGACTGGTCGGCGACCAGGCCGGCCGCGATCCATCCTGGTCCACCTCGCGCTGGCGGTGGCGGGAATCGTCGTGGGCATTCCCCTGTATTGGACGATCATTTCCTCGCTCACCACCAATGCCGCGATATTCGCCACGCCCGTGCAATGGATTCCCACCTCCTTACACCCGGAGAATTACTCGCAGGCCCTCGCCGCCGCTTCATTCGGCCGCTTCTTCCTGAACAGCACCGTCGTGGGCCTGGCGGTGACGCTGACCACGTTGGTCAGCTCGGCGCTGGCCGGCTACGGATTCGCGAAGTTCCGCTTTCCCGGAAAGCGAGTCCTCTTCGTGGTGGTCCTGATCGCCCTTATGGTCCCGTTTCAGGCAATCATGATTCCCCTATTCGTGCTTGCCCGTCAGCTTGGCTGGCTCAATTCGTATGCCGGCCTGATCGTCCCCGGCGCGGTGAGCGGCTTTGGCATTTTCCTGATGCGCCAGTTCATGAGCAAGCTGCCTGATGCGCTCCTGGAGGCGGCTCGCCTGGATGGCTGCAACGAAATTCAGCTCTTCCTGAGGGTTGCCTTGCCGCTCTCCCGTTCGGCCCTCTCGGCGCTGGCCGTGCTCACCTTCCTCGCGAGTTGGAACAACTTCCTCTGGCCGCTGATCGTGGCCCAGAGCCCGGATGTTTTCACCGTGCCTCTCGGCATCGTGCAATTTCGGGGCTCGTATTTCACCAACTACACGCAGATCCTCGCCGTGGCCCTGGTCGCGGCGGCGCCGGTGGTCGTGTTGTACCTGACCATGCAGCGGCAGATCATCTCGACCTTCGCTTCCAGTGGGATCAAGGGTTAAAAAAGTGGCTCGCCGGCCCCGCCGACGCGTCATCCAGAAGAGAGGATACTTCGATCATGGCAAGGGTTGAACGAGTCCTGGCGATCGGCGGCCATGCCGCGGATATGGAATTTAGCGCCGGCGCGGCGATCGCGAAGTACACGGCGGCGGGGGCGCATGCCGTGCTATTGCACCTTACGGCCGGCGAGATGGGACACCCTCGCCTATCCGGGGAAGAGTACGCGAAACAGAAGATCGATGAGGCACACCGTGCCGCGCGGATCCTGGGAGGAGAGGCCCGATTCTTGCCCTATCCGGATGCTGGTTTGCCGCGAAACGACGAGGTTGCCTATGCGATCGTCGATGTTATTCGCGAGGTCCGCCCGGACGTTGTGATCACGCATTGGCGCGGCAGCTTCCACTCCGACCACAACAACACGCACTACAACACCCGCCAGGCGCTCTTCTACGCGGCGCTGCCATCGATCCAGCGCAAGCATCCCGCCTTTACCCCCTCCCACCTCTTCTATGCCGAGAATTGGGAAGACATGGATGATTATGTCCCCGACATCTATCTGGACACCACCGAGGTCTACGACCGCTGGGTTGAAGCGGCCAGCCAGTATGAGTTGTTTAGCGGCTCGGTCTCCGGCTTCCGCTACCGTGACTATTACGAATCGTTGGCGGTGATGCGCGGATGCCTGGCAAACTTTAGCCGGGCGGTGACCCTGATGCGCCCTCCCGAGGCCCGCATCAGCTACTGGGCGGACCTGCCGTAAATGCGGCAAGAGCCCGCACCCGTAATTCTGGGTTGTGACGTCCTCATCGAGCAAGCGGGGAACGGCCTGCGAGGGCAGTCACTGGCGGTGCTCGCCGGTTCAGGCGCGGTCACCTCCCGCCTGATCCCAACCATTACGGCCTTAAGACAGGTAGAGGGGCTGCGCGTCGTGGCCCTTTTTGGGGCAGAGCACGGGTTGCGTGGCGCGGAACCGGCAGGCAAGGCCGTCGACTCCACGCGGCATACCGGCACGGACCTCCCTGTGTACAGCCTATATGGAGAGCACAGGGAGCCCACGGACGAGATGCTGCGGGGCATCGATACGCTCCTCATCGACTTTCAGGATGTTGGCCTGCGCTATTATACCTATGCCTCAACGGTTCGTGCCGTACTAAAGGCAGCGGCACGGCGCGGCCTGTCGGTAATCCTGCTCGATCGGCCTAACCCATTGGGCGGAGTACTCCTCGACGGCCCAGTCTCCGATCCGGGCTTCCTCAGTTTTGTCTGCGCGACGCGAGTACCGGTTCGCCACGGGCTGACCCTTGGTGAATTGGCTCGTTGGATGAATGATCACGAGGGGATCGGGGCGCCGCTGCGGGTACTACCGATGCGTGGGTGGCGGCGCGAGTTCTGGTTCGACTCTACTGGCTTGGCGTGGACGCCACCCTCCCCCAATATCCCGACCGATGATACCTGCCTCACCTATGCCGCCACCTGCCTGCTCGAGGGTACATCGGTATCGGAAGGGCGGGGCACGGCTCAGCCGTTCAAGATCTTGGGCGCGCCCTGGATCGACAGCGAGATACTGGCGGATTACCTCAACCGCCTCGATCTGCCGGGCGTGCGCTTTGGCCCTACTTGGTTTCGTCCCTCCGCAAGCAAATACCAGGAGCGCACGTGCGGCGGGGTGCAATTGCACATAGATGATAGACAGGCATTCGCCGGAGTGCGAACCGGCCTGCACATCATAGCCACGATACGCGCTCTCTACCCGGAGCAAATGAACTGGATCCGTGATGACTCAGGCTCCTATTGTATTGACCTGCTGCTTGGCGGTGACACCCCGCGCTCCGCTATTGAGCGCGGTGACCAGGTGAACGAGATAGCCGCCTCCTGGTGGAACGAGATCAAGAGGTTTGAGGAAGAGCGTCGCGATATTCTGCTTTACGGTCGCCCCAGTCACTGATTCAACGTCACCCACCGGCGCTGGTATAGGCGGCGAGCGCCCGTCGCCAGAGCCAGGCCGAGGCAAGGCTGCTAACCACGGCGCAGATCGGCGCGTAGAGGTAAAATCCCGGCATCGCGTGCCCCGTCAGCACGCCCGCCGGGACGGTCGCCGCGACCCCGAGGGGAAGCAGATAGGTGAAGAGCACCCTCAATGCTCCTCGATAGGCCCCACTGGGAAGGCCGGCCATATTCATCAACTCCTCGAAGAGGTAGCGCAGCCCATCCACCTTCACCACCCAGAAGGACAGGGTCATCACCATGAACAGGAGGTTGTAGAAGACGATCACGGCGCAGCCGATCAGGGCCGCGTAGCCGACTACCGCGCCGGCGGCGATCGCGGCGTGGCCCGCTCGCACTCCATAGACCACCAGGCCCAGGCCGATGGCGGCATTCAGGGCGGCGCCAAGGTTGATCTGGGCGCAGGTGAGGAGGAAACGGGCGCTCACCGGCTTGACCAGGATAAAATCTAACTCGCCCCGACGCACCGCCTCGGGAATGGCCGTGATCGTATCCTCGGCGAAGAAATAGAGGATGCCCCGGACCAAACGGAAACTGCCATAGAGGACCAGAAGCGCCGGCAAATCCCAGCCCGCGATGCTGTTCGTCCGCAAGAACAGCACGCTGTAGAAAGCGAGGATCAAGGCGACCGTGGCCGCGTTCCGGGCCAGGCCCAGGAAGAAATCGCCCCGATAGGTCAACTGAGTCATCAGGGAGCGGCGAGCCAGGTAGATCCACAGGCGGGCATGACGACGGAAGGTACTTCGGATCATCATTTCACATCCCCACCGCGCTATACCGGCGCAGCCCCCGGATCCAGAGAAAGCGCCCCACGATGGCCAGCGCCGCCAGCCAGCCAAACTGCCCGAGGAGCCCCAGGGCGATTTGCCCAGGGTCGAGTTTGCCCAGGAATACTTCCACCGGGAAGGAGAAGGTGTAGCGGAAGGGGAGGACGTTCAGCGGCCCAAGCAGCCAATTGGGGAAGAGGGAGAGCGGCACCAACTCGCCCGAGGCGAGGATAAGCAGGAGATCGTAGATCTCGAACAGGTTCCCCGTGTTAGTAGTCCAGAACGCAATCACGCCGAGGATGATTTCCAGTTCGATGAAGATGACCGTACTGGCCAGGGTGGATATCGCCGCCGTCGCGATCCGGGACGCGCTGAGCGCCAGATGCAGATCCTGGCGGAAATAGATCACCAGGGCCAGGTAGAGTGGGAGAGCCAGCCCCAGGTTGATCAGCTTCCAGCATTGCTCGCCGAGCACCTGGGGCGTCAGGGCGGCATACGGCTTGAGCAACTGGTGGGCCAGCGATCCATCCTTGATCGCCCGCGCGATCTGGAAGTTGATCCGCCCACCAATCACATACCAGGCAAAGGCGATCACCAGGTAGTAGGTGATCATCTCGCCGCGGCTGAAGCCGCCCACCGTATCACGGCCGCCGTAGATAGCCAGCCAGGCCACGATGGCGAAGAGCGGCGGCAGGGCGCCCTGGACGACCCAGACCACGTTCGTGGTGCGATAGGTCAGACTTTCGGCCAGGCAGGTCCGGAAGAGGGCCCGATATGGGCCACCCGCGCGCCGGGGCAGCGAATTCATCATGGGGTACTTCCGGCGTCGGGCGCCTGGAACAGTCCGGCGATCACCTCTTCCAGTCCGGGGTCACGCACATCCAGATCGTCGACCGGATAGCGCCCCAGCAGCGCCGCCGCCTGCTGGGAGTGACCGGCGCGAGGGACGGCCAGGGTGGCGGAGAGGCCATCCTCATAGGACACAACGCTGCCAAACTCCTCAAGCTCCCCCCTGGGGACGGGTACCGTGAAGACCACGCTGATGTACTTCGTGGGGGCGTGGCGTTCAATCAGCCGCGAGACGGCGCCGTCGAAGATGAGCCGCCCCTGGTTGATCACCATCACTCGGGGACAGAGCATCTCCACGTCGTCCATATAGTGAGAGGTGAGGAGCACGGTGGTCCCGTAGCGGCGGTTGTAGAGGTGGAAGAACTCGCGGATGCGCTTTTGCACCACCACGTCGAGCCCGATCGTTGGTTCGTCGAGGAACAGCACTTGAGGCCGATGCAGGAGGGCGGCGACGAGCTCGCAGCGCATGCGTTGGCCCAGCGAGAGTTGCCGTACCTGCCGGTGCATCTCGTCGCCGATCCCCAGCAGATCCACCAACTCCGCAAGCGTGGCGCGAAACTGGCCGTCCGCCACCTCGTATATCTCGCGGTTGAGCACGAAGGTATCCATGGGCGGCAAATCCCACCAGAGCTGGCTTTTTTGCCCGGTCACCAGGGCGATCCGCCGCTTAAAGGCGGTCTCACGGCGGGATGGGAGATGATCGAGCACCTGGACGGAGCCGCTGGTCGGATGGAGCAGCCCCGAAAGGATCTTGAGGGTGGTAGTCTTCCCGGCCCCGTTTGGTCCGAGAAAGCCGACCATCTCGCCGGCCTCCACGGAAAAACTGATCCGGTCGACCGCTTGCACCTCGACCCGAGCCCGGTGGACCAGGGAGCGGAGCGCGGCCCCCATCCCCTCCGCCCGGCGATAGGTGTGATACGACTTACATAGATCCTCTACGTGAATGATGGACATGGACATATTCTCCTGGCCTCTTATGGGAGCAGGAGGGTACGCCCAACCCGCCGCGCCCTCCATGCTGGAGGGTAGCGGCGGACCAATGCGTCCATCCCGCTGCTTACACCGACGCGGAAGCGGTAAGCAGCGGTTTAGCCGTTTTTCTGTAAGACAATCAGACGCCAGACGGCGTCGCGGGCCACAAGCGGCACGGATGATCCTTTCGGCCAGGGAGGGCGGTATGTGTACCGCATCCCCTATGCTACTATGGCCTTCGGTGACGCGCAAGCAGGGGCCGTGCCGGTTCGCCGCTTGGCAGCATAGGGCGGAAAAGGAGTGAGGCATGGAAGTACGGATTGAGCGGAGCGATCGGCGGGTGCGAAGTATCTCCGCCCGCATGGATGGGAGCGTGATGATCGTGAAGGCGCCGGCTAGAATGACCGATGCCGAACTGGCTCCCTTCATCACCAAGCTGCGCACGCGGTTGGAACGGCAGGCGCTACGGCCCGCGTTGACCCTGGAAGCCAAGGATCTCGAGAAGCGGGCGGCGGCCCTCAACGCGCGGTATCTCGGTGGGAAGCCGCGCCCGCGTTCTGTCCGCTGGGTCACCAATCAGGGTGCGCGCTGGGGGAGTTGCACCCCATCCACCGGCGATATCCGTCTCTCGCATGTGCTCCGCGACTATCCCGGCTGGGTGCTGGACGCGGTGATCGTCCATGAGTTGGCTCACCTCCATGTAGCAGGGCACGAACCGGCCTTTTGGGCCCTGGCCAATCGCTATCCGCTGACCGAGCGGGCCCGCGGGTTTCTGATCGCCAAATCGGGCCGCGAGGACGAGGCAGCATGGTCCGACGACGAGGCGCCAATGGACCAGTGAGCAACCTATACTGAAGCAGAGCGGCGCCTTGGTGCCGCCGTCTTAATCACAGGGAGGGGAAAACGGCATGACCACCTCATCGCGCCCCCGATACACCGGCAACCGGCTGCGGGCCGCCAGTCTCGGCCTCGGGCTTCTCTCATTGCTCGCGATCTCCGGGCTGGGCAGCGGCGCGCCGTCCGCGCGGGCGGCCGCTCCTCGTGACACCGGTACGGCGCTGACCATCATGCACTTCAACGACGACTACGAACTGACCCCGACCAGCAGCCTGGGCGGGATGGACTACCTGGCGGGCCAGATCGACCAGGTGCGCCAGCAAGACCCGAAGGCGCTGCTCCTGTTCGCGGGCGATGTCCTCTCGCCCTCCGTGGAATCATCGGTCTTTCTGGGCGGTCAGATGATCGCCGCCTTCAACCGGCTAGGGGTGACCGCCGCTACGTTTGGCAATCATGAATTCGATCGGGGAGATGCCCCGCTGGCCTATCGCGTCTCCTCCTCGCATTTCCCCTGGCTGAGCAGCAATGTGGTCGTCACCGCCAGCGGGAAGCCCTTTCCCGGCGCCGTGTCCACCAAGATCGTGACCAACCACGGGGTGAAAGTGGGTTTGCTCGGCCTACTCACTCCGGAAACCTACGCCCTCTCGAAGCCCGGTCCCGAGTTGACCATCGAGCCGGTAATCTTGTCCGCCCGGACCGCTATGCGGAGTTTGCTGGCCCAGGGCGCCACGGTAATCGTGGCCGTCACCCATCAGGACATGAGCGACGACATCGCCCTGGCCACCGCCCTTCCGCGGATCGACCTGATCGTGGGTGGGCATGACCATCTGCGGTGGGAGGCCACGGTAGGCCATACCTTGATCACCAAGTCGGAATCCGATGCCCACTACCTGGGAGTGGCCACGATCAACGTGGGCGCCAATGGGCGGGTAATCTCCATGCTGGAGCAAGATCTGACCATCGATCCGGCCGTGACCACCCCCGATCCCGCGATGACCAAGCTGGTCAAGGGGTATGAATCGCAGCTCAGCAAGAACCTGAACGTGGTGATCGGGAAAACCACGGTGCCGCTAGACGCCCGCGAAATCACGATCCGTCAGAAGGAAAGCGCGCTGGGCGACTACATTGCCGACGCCATGCGGGCCGCCACCGGGACCGACATCGCGATCACCAATAGCGGCGGCATCCGGACGGACGCCATCGCCCCGGCCGGGCCGATCACCCGGAAGACCATTCTTAGCTTCCTCCCCTTCGGTGATCTGCTGGTGACCGAGAAGGTGACTGGGGCCCAGGTATGGGCGGCGCTGGACAACGGGGTCAGCCAGGTAGCCAATGGGGCTGGGCGCTTCCCCCAGGTCTCCGGCCTCACCTTCACCTGGAAACTGAGCCGGCCCGCCGCTCATCGAGTGACCTCGGTGACTATTGGCGGCCAGCCGATCTCCCTCACCCAGACCTACACCCTGGCCACCAATGACTACATGCTGGGCGGCGGTGATGGTTACACCTCACTGTCTCAGGGCACGACGATCGTCGGACCCACCGGCGCCACCCTGCTGGCTACCGTGGTGATTGCCGCCGTGAAGAAGGACGGCACGATCTCCCCGGTTACCGACGGGCGGGACACCGAAACCCGCTAATCCCCTCGCCGGAGCGCGGAAGGGCCAGGCCGCACACGGCTTGGCCCTTCCGCGTTCTCCGTAACCTCCTCCGTATTGCTATGTGGATCAATGGCGCATGTGATCCGGCCCCATAGCGGAAAACGGAGGAAGGAGCGATGGCGCGACGATATAGGTATTTCAGTACGATCCTCTTGCTGGCCGCCCTTCTCAGCGGCCTGGCCGGGTCGGCCCGGGCCGACCCTGGTTCGTTTCTTGGTCGCTTCACTACCGTGAGCGTGGTCGCCTCGACCGTGCCCGCGAATGGCGACATCAATCCCTACGGCGTGGCGGTGGTGCGGGCCAGCACCGGCAGTCTGGTCCGGGGCGACGTGCTGGTCAGCAACTTCAACGCCAAGAGCAACTTCCAGGGGACCGGCACGACCATCGTGCAAGTATCGCCGACCGGCCAGCAAAGTCTATTTGCTCAGATCCCCAGTACCCTCCCCGGCGCATGCCCCGGTGGAGTTGGCCTGACCACGGCGCTGGTCGCCCTCCGCGGCGGTTGGGTGATCGTAGGCAGCCTGCCAACCACGAATGGCCAGGCCGCCACCGCGGGAGCAGGCTGCTTGCTGGTCCTGAATAGTCAAGGCAGCGTGGTGGAAACGATCACCGGCCCCTTGATCAATGGTCCCTGGGACATGACCGCGCTCGACCTGGGCTCCGCGGCAGTGCTGTTCGTGACCAACGTGCTCAATGGCACGGTGGCCGGCAGTCCCAATGTGGTCAATCAAGGTACGGTCGTGCGTATTGTACTTACCAGTTCGTCTGAGTTCGCGCCTCGGGTGCTGCGGGAGACCGTGATCGGCTCCGGCTTCCCCGAGCGTACCGACCAGAATGCGCTGGTAATCGGCCCGACCGGCGTGGGCTTCTCGCTCTTTGGCGGGAATGACGAGGATTTCAGCGCCCGCGCCGGAGCGCGGAATATGTTGGGAGGTAACGACGATCGCGGCGCGGTCGATACCCTGTACGTTGCCGACAGCCTGGATAACCGGATCGCCGCGATCCCCCGTGCCCTGATCCGCCGGGACAGCGCCGGGATTGGGAACACCGTCTCGTCCGGCGCCCCGCTCAACGATCCACTTGGCCTGGCCATCGCGCCCAACGGCCACATCATCACCGCCAATGGTAACGACGGCAACCTGGTGGAAACGACGCCGGGCGGCGGCCAAATTGCCATGAAGCCCGTCAATACGGCGGGCAGTGGATCGCTGTTCGGTCTGGCCATCGCGCCGGACGGCGCCGGCGTCTATCTGGTGGACGACGCACTCAACAATCTGGATCTGCTCCACTAAGAGGATGCCAGGGGAACCCGAGGCCGGGCGCGAGAGGCTCCCTCTCGCGCCCGGCCTCGATTGTGTCTGGAGCGATGGAGCGATGCATCCTGTTCCGGCCAACCCTCCACATGGTATGTTGTACCGGTGATCGCGGCCCCTTCACGCGGCCTCCCGCTGGTCACTGATGTGCGATTCCGCTTCCGGCAAGAAAGACTGTATGCTGCCTCGCGATCTCGGCCGTCTGAAGCTCTCCCTCTTCCTCACCGGCGCCGGCTCCGGACTGTTCCTGTACTTGCTCCCCCTGTACGTGCGTGCCC
>DATBTL010000351.1:0-14792 GCA_036559345.1 Chloroflexota bacterium
GGTAAGGTCCGCCAGGATGCGCTGGTCAGGGCCAGGGCATAGGCGAAGGTGTGCGGGCCGAGGCATTGGGCGGCGGGGGTCGGAAGCGACGGGCCCGCCTCTCCCAGCCGATTAGGGAGGTCGCCGCGGGAGAGCCAGCCCACGCAACGCAGCAGCGTGAGGGCAAGATCGGCGCCGCCGGCGTCGTTTGGCAGTACCTCGTACTCCGGAAGGCCCCGCGCCGCCAGGGCCACGGCCCCGCCCTCTCCATGAATCACCACGAAGCCCTGGTGCGGCGCCGTCCCGACCGGTGCCTCCGCCCACTCGCCGCTCCGGTCTGGTTGGGCCGCCCGCTCGACCAGGGCAAAGGCATCGGCGGCGTGTGCATGATCGGCCGTGAAGGGAGCGGAGACATGCAGGCGCAGTCTGTGATCCTGGGCGGTGTTTTCCACCGTGGTGCGAAAGCGAATCAGCGCATCATCCGGGGCGAGCCATACGTCGGTCAGCACCGCGAGCTCCACCATCGCCAACTCGCGCTCTTGCCGGGACGCGGCCAGCGCCCTGGGGATAAAAAGGATCTGGCGGATCCGCAGCCGCTGTCCCAGGGCATCGTCTATCCGCTCGAACGTGGGCACGCTCGTGTCACTGGTTACCACGGTATCGAAGGGAGGCGGGGAATAGGTGTAGAGGTCGCCCGCGTCACCGTCATCGCGGAGGAGGTTGGCGCGCACCGTCAGGCCGCTTGCTTGGTCGCTGATCGTCAGGATGCCGGTCACGGGATCGGCCTCGACCCGGTACCGCGCGTTCTCGATCACCGGCGCCGCTTCCGCCAACTCGTCCGTGGGGGAAGCGGCGCCCTGCGTCTTGGGGCGGGGCCGCAGCAGCAGGGTGCGGTAGCCACAGGCGGGGACTGGTGGCGTCCAGGCCGCCAGTTGGAGGCGAGTAGCCCGGTGGATGGTCGCCACCACTTTTTGACAGCCGCCCTCATCGGCCAGCGCGATGGCGTCGCGGGCCGCTTCCTCCAACTGGGCATGGCGCACGATAGCCTGGTCGCCCGTGGTCACTTCAATGTGCAGCGCCCGGCCCAGTACCCGCATGCTCACGGCGTGGATGCCCATGCCAAAGACCCGATCGCCCTCGATTTGGGAGAGAATCGTCTCGTAATCCGGCAACTCATCCCGGGCGATCTCCACCCTGGTCGGCGCTTCGCCTCGGTCCCCCAACCAACTATGCGGCACGGGTTCCCCGTCGCTATCCACGACCTCATACTCGCCTGCCTCGCCAATCAGACTGACCTCCACCTCGATCCGACCCGACGCGGCGATCGAGGCGCCGTTCCACAGGGTGATCGCCAGGGTGTGCGGATCCTCGGCTCCCGGCGCCAAACTTCCAACCCGCGCCGCCAGGGTCGCCAGGGCGGCAGCCCGGACCGTCTCCCCAATTTGCTCGGCCCAGTCGAAGCGGGTGCCCATCTCGGCCGCTACCTGGTCGATGCCGCAGCCGCAGATGCTGTCGTGCGGGTGATTGTGCAGGAGATAGCGCCAGCTCTGCCGTAGCTCGCCCAGTGGATAGGGACTGCCCAGAGCGGCGGCGGCCACGGCTAGCGGCTCGGCCTGCCGCTCCAGCAAGGTCTGTATCGCGGTATTGCGCTGCTTGAGTGGGATGCGGGCGGAGAGTACGGCGGGGAGGAGAAAGACATCCCGCGAGTCGCGCAACTCTCCGCGAATGATGACGGACGGTGGACCGGCCTGGCGGACGGCGGCGATGTAGCTGGGCAGGGTGCCCTGGATCAGGGTGTACTCCTGGCCCAGTCCCTCCTGGGCGGCGGCCAGCGCGGCGGGAAGTCCCGCTTGCACGGCACTGTGGTCGCCGCCGTTCAAGATCAGGAGCGGCTGATCCGGGGTGCTCAGGTGCTCCAGGGGACGAGCCAGGGCCCGGAGCCGGTCGGCCAGCGCGTGCCCACCCGTCGGAAGATGCTCGCCGTTGTTGTAGCCCTCGGGGAGCGCGCAGGCCAGCACCTCGGTCCCGTCCAGCGCCTGCCAGCGAAAGGCGAGGCGGGCGCTCTCGCGGGCCACCCCACGCCAGAGTACGGCGCTCTCGATCCCGAAGCCATGCCAGATCCGCGGCAACTGGGCACTATGCCCAAACTGATCCGGTACGTAACCGACCGCCATCCTTCCGCCCCACTCCTCGCAGAGGCGCGCCCCCATGAGTAGGTTGCGGACGATGGCCTCGCCGCTGACCAGAAACTCGTCCGGATGGACATACCAGGGGCCGATCGAGACCCGTCCAGCGGCGATCGCCGCGCGTAACTCGGGAACCCGCTCGGGGCGGATCTCGGCGTAGTCTTCCAGCACCACCGTCTGCCCGTCGAGCATGAAGTGCGTATAGGCCGGGTCGGCGGCCAGGGTGTCCAGCAGGGTATCAATCAGCGCCACCAGACGGAGGCGGAACTGCTGAAAGGTTTGGTACCATTCGCGATCCCAGTGGCTGTGGGGGACTATAGAGAGGAGTCTAGGCATCAATCAAGCGCCTCGCCAACATGGGCCTCAATCCATTCCAGGGCTTCCTTCTCGGCTTCCACATCCAGGGCCGCTTGGCGGTATTCCTCCACCAAATCATCATGTTCGAGCATAGGATGCCTCCCCTATCCCTATCTACTGTATCCTACCCCGTCACCAGGGCGCGCACGGCCTCGGGCGTCTCGGGGCAGGCAGCCACGTCGCCGCGCCAGCAGGCGACTAGTTGGTGAATGCCCGCCACCATCACCGGCGGCTGATTGTTGTCGGCGGATGGCGCGTAGATGGGGACGATCGCCTCTACCGTATCTAACTTCAGGGTATCAAGATAGAGCGAGCGGATCAGCCGGAACCATTCGGTCGCCCCCTCCAGCCAGGAATCGTAATAGCGATAGCCATCCACGGAGGGGGCGCCCGGCATGGGGCGCAGGTTGCCAAAACTATGGGTCAGCACGGCCTCGCCCTGGGTGCCGGCCCGGCTTTCCATGACGAAGAAGGCCAGGGCCACCGCGTCATCCACCTTGTAGCGGGCGCTCAGGGCCACCAAGGTTTTCCCTTGCCCCCGCAAGGGGGAGCCATAGGCGGCAAGGATACCGTTCACCCGATCCGCGTCCAGGCTGGGCGGGCCCTCCAGGGCGACCGCCAGAGGGCTGCTGTTGGGCGGTGGCGGCAGGGCCGGCGCGTGCGGAAGCACGGGCGTCAGGCCGCTTCGGCCCGGCGCGGTGCCGTTCTGGCTTGGCGCCAGGGCGACCAGCAACCACCAGGCGACCGCGAGGCTCACCACGACCAGAACGATCTGCCGGGCCGCTGGGGGAACGCCCCGAGGGTAGCGCGGCGTGACCGCGCGCCGCCTCCGTCTGGCCCCTGGGCGCCACTGGATCATGGCGGCCAGGCGGAGCCAGCCGTGCTTGCCACGCCGCGCGAGCCCCGACCAGGCGCTCGGGCGACGTGTGGGCCGGCCCCTGGTTCTCTTCCGGCGCGCGGATAGGGCGCGCGATGCATGTTTGCTCAATCGATCCCGTTTCTGATTGTCAGGCGATCTCAGGTGATTGACCGTGGGCATGAAACGGGATCATCTATGCCCCGCGCTCCTTGAGCGTCACTACCCGCGCCCTGGTAACGCGGAGCAGTTCCTCGGGAGTGATAGGAAATACGGTGTTCGGGGTGCCCGCCGCCGCGTAGACCAGATCATAGCCCAGCAAGTCCTCGTCCAGCACCACCGTGAGTTCCGTGGCATGGCCGAGCGGCGGGACGCCGCCAATCGCGAACCCAGTCGCGGCGCGTACCATCTCGGCATCGGCGCGGCGCACCGGGGCTCCCAGCGCCTCGGCCAGGCGCGCGGTGGCTACTCGATTGCCGCCTGAGACCAGGGCCAGGATCGGCTGGTCATCGGAGGCGAAGACCAACGACTTCACGATCCGCTCCACGGTGGTACCGATGGCCAGCGCCGCCTCCTCCGCCGTCCGCGTGCTCTCGCTGAACTCCACGATCCGCGGTTCCACGCCCCGCGCCAGAAGGGCATCATGGACTCGCTGTACCGCTGCCTTCATGATCACTCCGTTCCCATCCACCCAAGTCCGCGATCTTCAGTCTATCAACCAGGTATATTTTCCAGGATACCGCTCGCGGGCCGCGTCTCAACCTCAAGGGCGAGAAGAACGAGAAGGATCGGAGGCGACGGCGGATTGGATCCCCAAGTTCCCTGGTCGCGCCCTGGCTCCCCCGTGGTTGGCGGAAAGCCGGGGCGGTGGCCGTTCCGCCGCTGGGCGCCCCTGGGCGTGGCCCTGATCTGTCTCGTTATCATACTGGTAACCGTGCTGTTGGTGCGGCGGAAGGCGTCACCGGACGCGGTGCTTCAGCTCTCGATCCAGGGGAACCAGCACATCCTCTACCCAGGGGAAGTCGTCACCTATACGATCATCCTGGGAGTGCGCGGTGACGTGGCGGCGCACGGGGTTTCGGTGCGCGTAACCCTGCCGACCACTGCCGCGTACCTCTTGGGCAGCACCACGCGGAATCAATCCAGTGTCGCCGATCGCCAGGGATTGAGCGCCTTGCAGCAGGGCCTGGTACTCGCCACGGTCGCGCCGGGCCATGCCGAGCAATTGGCGTTGAAAGCCTTGATCGTACCCAGCGCCGCCACGGGCGAGGAGATTCTCGTGGCGGCCGCCGCCCGGCAAGCGGACACAAGCCCGGTTATCGCGGTCAGCGCCGCGCCATTGGCGCCGCCTCCCGCTACCCCGAGCTGGACCGCGACCATCACCCCGACCGCCAGCCGAACCGCGACCGCCCTGGCGACCCCAACGCCTCGCCGCCCCACGCCGCTGCCCACGCGCCCCACGCGGCCCTCTTCCTCATCGATGAGCGCGGCGGCCGCTCAATCCCTGGCTCGGCGGGCCGCCCTGGAATTGGCTCGTGTCCTGCATGATCTGCCGGTGCCGACCGATACGCCGACTCCCACTCTTACCGGCACACCGACCTCCACCCTTACCGCGACCAGCACTCCCACGGATACCGCGACCACGACCCCAAGCGTCACTGTTACGGCCACTCGCACCCCTCCGCCCACGCGGACCCCGATCCGAACCGCCACTCCCCGGCCAAGCTCCACGTCGCGCCCCACGAACGTTCCGAGTCCGACCCCGCGGCCCACAAGCACCCGCCGCCCTACCCCTACGCCGACCGCTACTCGGACCCCCCAGCCCACTCAGACGCCGACCGCCACCAGGACGCCCCGGCCTACTCAGACGCCGACCGCTACTCGTACTCCCCGGCCCACCTCCACACGAACCGCCACCAGGACGCCCCGACCCACCCATACGCCGACCGCCAGCAGGACGGCCACGCCTACGCGCACGGCCACGGCCACGCCTACGGCCACCTCCACGCGCACGCCCACCGCGACCGTCCGTCCGAGCGATACCAGGACACCCACCGCGACCCGCACCCCCCGCCCCACTCGGACGGCCACCCCCAACCTCGCGCTTCTGCCGACCGTCACCCCTGGGCCATGACCCGAAAGTGCCCGCTGGCGGGAACGGAACTATCGGACCGATCCGTCCGATCAGTCTGATCGGACGGATCGGTCCGATAATCCCGTGAAACAGAAAGGCGACTGAGGTCGCGCCCACGCGCTGATGATATTGGCCACACCCGGCCTCAGCCGACTCGTTCCTGCCATCCGGCCTCAGCCGGAGGCCCTATTGCGAACGGGTTCAGGACGGCTCGGCGTCCCGACGCAATTGCTCCAGCGCCTCGTTCACCAGCGCGTTCATGCTGCGCCGTTGATAGAAGGCGGTGGTCCGCAGCCATTCATACAGATCGGCGGAAAGCCGGACCTGGAGGATGCGTTGTCCTTCGGCGGCCGGCCGCGCCGGCTCGACCATTCTCGATTCCGAGCTCATGGGCTCCCTCCGGCTCTCACCCTGGCACGGGCCCTACCTAGACATAGGGCACTACACAAGCGCCATCATGCATGAAACATACTATGCTCATGGGGGAGAATGCAAGAGGACGGATCACAAAAGCTGCTCCCAAAGGAGCAGCTTCCGCGGGCATGGAGGCGAGAATGGCTAGATTAGCGGCGGTCGATCCCTACATAGGAGCGGGGGCTGGGTCCCACGTATTCGGCCCGCGGGCGCATCAGCCGGTTATTGGCGTATTGCTCCAGCACATGGGCGGTCCAGCCCGCGATGCGGCTGCAGGCGAAGATCGGAGTGAATTGGTCGGTGGGGATTCCCAGCGCATGGTACGCCGAGGCTGAGTAGAAATCAACATTGGCGTAGAGGCCCTTGCTTTCCCGCACCTGCCGCTCGATGAGGGTGGAGATTTCGTACCACCGCGTATCGCCGGCCCGCTCGCCCGTCTCGCGCGAGAGGCGGCGGAGCACGGTGGCTCGGGGATCCTCGGTTTTATAGACGGCATGGCCGAAGCCCATGATCCGCCCATGATTGTTCAGGGCCTCGGTCACCCAGCTTTCCGTGCGATCGGGCGTGCCGATGGCCTCCAGCATCCGCATGACCTTCTCGTTCGCCCCTCCGTGCGAGGGACCGGCGAGCGTCGCCACCGCCGCCGTGATCGCGCCATAGATGTCGGCCAGGGTGGAAGCTACCTCGCGGGCCGCGAAGGTCGAGGCATTCAGTTCGTGGTCGGCGTGGAGAATAAGGGCCACGTCCATCACACGGGCGTCCCGCGGATCGGGCTCCGTACCCAGGAGCATGTAGAGAAGATTCCAGGCCAGGGATTGATCGGCGCGCGGGGCCAGCGGCTCCTCGCCATTGCGCAGGCGGTGGAAGGCCGCCACGATCGAGGGGATGCGGGCGGTAAGCAGGCGAGCCTTCCGCACATTCGCCTCGGGGGCATTATCCGAGGCGGCGGGATCGAACATCGCCAGGGCGGAGACGGTGGTCCGCAGCACGGTCATGGGCGAGGCATCGCGGGGAAAGCCGCGGAGGAGGTCCAGGACCGGCGGCGGCAAGGCGGCGTCGGCCATGACTGCCTTCTTGTGCTCGGCCAACTGGCTCTTGGTGGGCAACTCACCGTGCCAGAGGAGGTAGACCACTTCCTCGAAGGTGGAATGCTCGGCCAGATCGGCGATGTCGTAGCCGAAATAGATGAGCTTCCCCTCCGTGCCGTTGACATTGCAGATGGAGGAGGTGGCGGCGATGACATCGCGCAGACCGGCGGTTTTGGTTGACATGCGACTCCCTCTCAATCCCACCACGACGTGGGGCCATGCATGGTCGCTTGCTCCGAGAACGCGCTCGGAGCGACGTTGATCGTGGTCATGGGTCACCTAACGTTATCAGTATGGACCAGCGCCCCCGCCCGGTCAAACTGGTCCGGGGCGCGTGCCGATCCCGCGCCTGCATCCGCATGACCCACGGTAGCACGGCAATCGGCCAGATCGGTCGGATCGGTCGGATCGGACCAATCTGGCCGATTGCCACCCCCCTTGACGGCCGGCCCGAGACACGTTATGATGCCCCGCATGTTACTTGCGTTACTGAAATAAGTTAGTATGATAGCGACGAGAACCGGCAGTAAACGGCTGCTGCGCGATCTCAATCGCAGCATTGTCCTCAACCTGATCGCCGCCCACGGTCCTATTTCACGGACCGACGTGGCCCGCGAGGGAGGACTTCCAGCGGCCACCGTCACCCATATCGTGGGCGACTTCGTCCGGGCGGGCCTGGTGACCGAAACGCAGAGCGAGGAATCCAGCGGCGGCCGCCGCCCCGTGCATCTGACCATTAATCCAGCCGCTGGGCACGTCGCCGGGGTGAAGTTGCGCGAGGACGGAATGACCGTCGTGCTATGCGACCTGGCCTGTACGGTCGTGCATTCCCGTGAGGAACCACTCCCTGGTGGGGTCGAGCCCGACCAGGCGGTCGCCTTAATTGCCCAGGCGATCGATCGTTGCATCGAGCAAGCCCGTGTTTCACGAGTGGGCATTTTGGGGATAGGGGTTGGGATCTCCGGCCTTGTTGATTCATCTCGTGGGGTCTGCCATTACTCGGCCATTCTTGGCTGGAAAGACTTTGAGATCGGCCCCGCTCTGGAGTTCGTGCTCGGGCTGCAAGTCCGGGTCGACAATGACGTGAACACCCTCGCCGTGGCCGAGCGTCACTTCGGGGCCGGCCGCGACGTGGCCGATTTTCTTTTGGTGACGGTTGGGCGCGGTATCGGCCTGGGGGTGGTGGTTGGGGGCGAAATTTATCGGGGCGCGCACGGAGGAGCGGGTGAGTTTGGCCACATGACCGTGGACACCTCCGCGGATGCCCCGCTCTGTAACTGCGGGAAACGCGGCTGTCTGGAGGCGGTTGCCTCGGACTACGGAATCCTGCGGGCCGCGATTGGGGAGGATCCGGGTCACCAGGTCGAGACCGCGATGAGCGCCCTGGTCGCCCGCGCCAGGGCAGACGACGCGCGGATCCGCGGGATCTTTGCCCGCGCGGGGACTGCGCTCGGGGTCGCGCTGGCCAACCTGGTCAATATCTTCGATCCGGCTCTCTTGCTGATTGGCGGCGAGGGACTGCGGGCGGGCGATCTGATCATCGAGCCCATGCGCTCCGCCTTACCCCAGCATCTGTTTGGCCGCCGCGGCGAGGATATTCCGCTCTCCGTGCGCCAGACCACCGAGGTGCAATGGGCGCGCGGGGCGGCCAGCCTGATGCTCCGCGAGGTCTTCCGCCCTCCTATCTATGAAACCGGCGAGGAACCGGTGATCGACACGTTGCTCGCCTCCCGGCGGATCCGGGCGCGGAAAAGGGGGTGATAGGGAGCCGCGATCGGTAGAGAGGATCAAGTTCAACCGTACGATGCCACGCAGTTTGAGGATCGGAACGTAAGGAGTCGCACTCATGTCGAACGTACTTCCCTCTGCCGGCTACCGGCGCCTGGCGGGCGCGGCGCTCGCCGCCACTCTGACCGTAAGTCTCGTGGGCGGCTCATTACACGCAGCTCGGGCCGCGTCCACCGGTAACACCTCGATCAGCGGTGATGTGGTCTTCTGGAATGCCTACACCACCGTAACCCCCGAGAACACCGAGTTGATCACCAAGGTGCTGCCCGCTTTCGAGAAGGCGTATCCCAACGTTACCGTGTACAGCCAGAATATTCCCTATTCTTCGCTGCTGCAGAAGCTGGTGGCCTCCGTGGCCGGGGGGAGTGGCCCTGATGTCGTCCGGTCGGACATCATATGGGTGCCTCAACTGGCGAAAATCGGCGCCATTACCAGGACCGACGACATCGTCGCCCAGCGGAAGAACCAATTTTACGCCGGCCCCCTCTCCACCACCTACTATAAGGGCCACTATTATGGTCTTCCCCTGGATACCAACACTCGGGTCATGATCTACAGCAAGGCTCTCTTCGCCAAAGCTGGGATTAGCCGCCCGCCCGCGACCACTGATGAGTTCATGGCCGACGCGGCCAAGATCACCAGCCTGGGAAAGAACGTCTTTGGCTACGCCGAGGGCGGCCTGGATGCCTGGAATATCCTTCCCTGGTTGTGGAGCTTTGGTGGGGCGGTCACGGACCCGAACTTCCAGCACGCCACCGGCTACCTCAATAGCGCCAAGAGCGTGGCGGGATTGCAGTTCCTGGTTGACCTGAAGGACAAGACATACCTCTCGCCTTCGATTCTGGGCGGCGGGCTCGCCACCAGCGACGCGATAGGCAAGAACCAGGCCGGGATCATTATCGATGGGCCCTGGATGCCCCCAATCTTCAAGGCTGCCTATCCCAGCCTCCAATACGGCCTGGCTCCCATGCCGGCCGGTCCCGGCGGTCAGTCCGCTTCGGTAGTCGGTGGCGAGGACATCGTGCAAATGGCCGCCAGTAAGAACACGGCGGCGGACCGCGCCTTCATGCAGTTCATGACCTCGTCCGAGGCGCAGGTCGACATGGGGACTACCGGCCAGATGCCCGTGCTCAAATCCGTGGCCAAGAACCCAGCCCTTCCCTCGTACTTCGCGGTCTTCTCAAAGCAGCTTCAAACCGCCTACGCCCGAACCGTGAGCCCAAACTGGGTGAAGATCGACACCATCCTGACCGATGCTTTCAATAAGGCGATTCGTCACCAGGCAACCGCTCAGGCCGCTCTTAACAGCGCGGCCAGCCAAATTGATGGATTGCTAAAGTAACGGCCAGCCATCAGTCGGGCGGGAAGGGGGCCGTGAAGACCCTTCCCGCCCGGCCTCCCCAGTCGTCTCCCGTCCATTTTGGAGGCAACCAGCCCATGCGGGTGATCCAGACGCTACCCAACCAAGTGAGGACCAATCGGCGCACGCGGGCCTGGCGCGAAACGCGCCGTCTGCTGCCCATTTACGCGCTCGTCCTGCCTGGACTGGTACTGTTTGCCGTCTGGACCATTTATCCGCTGCTGGACGCCTTGGTGATGAGTTTCTTCGACTGGAATCCCAATCCAGCGGCCAGTAGCACATTCCTCGGCTGGAACAACTACGCCAAGGCGTTCGCCGATCCCATTTTCTGGCAGGCATTTGGCAACGTCATCGAGTACGCGGTGGTCACCGTGCCCGGACAAATGATCCTCGGCCTGGCGGTGGCCTTGCTTCTCGATCGGAAATTACCGGCCCGCGGCATGTTCCGGGTCCTCTACTACCTGCCGGTGATCACGTCGTGGGTGGTGGTCTCTTTCATCTTTGCCTACCTATTCAGCAGCCAGGGCGGCCTGGTGAACTGGCTTTTGGGCGATAACCTGCATGTGATTCCAGACACCACCACGTGGCTCGGTTCCACCACGCTCGCTCTCCCTACCTTGATGATTCTTGGAATCTGGAAGGGCGTGGGCTGGAACATGGTGATCTTCCTGGCCGGCTTGCAGAGTATTCCCAACGATCTGTATGAAGTGGCTTCCGTGGACGGCGCCGGCTCCTGGGGCCGCTTCCGCTACATCACTCTACCGCTTCTCCGCCCGGTGATCGCCTTTGTCACCGTGATGCTGGTGATCGGCGCCTTTGGCGCCTTCATTCCCATGTTTATTCTCACCCAGGGCGGGCCCGAGCACAGTACCGAAACCCTGATGACCTATGGCTACAATAATGCCTTTTCCTCGTTCGACTTCGGCTATGGGGCGGCGATTACCTATATCTTTACCGCGTTTGTCTTCATCTTGAGCCTGGTGCAGTTGAAGCTGTTGCGCACCAAGATAGAGTACTAGACGGATGAGCGTGTCAGTCCCCTCGCCGGCCGCGCCCATTCGGCGCCGTTCCCGACTCACCCCCAGGAAGATCCTGGGCACGGCCCTGATCTATCTGGCGCTCCTTGCCGGCCTGGTGGTCATGCTTACTCCCTTTGCCTATATGTTCGGCATTTCGTTCATGCCGGACATGTACATTCTGGGCACGCCGCCTATCTTCATCCCACCCCACCCCACCTTCGACAACTACATTCAGGCATGGAACGGCAATAGCTTTGGCCAGGCATTCTTCAATAGCGTGACCGTGGCGACCTCCGCCACGGCGATAAACGTGATCCTGGCCGCCAGCCTTGCCTTTGCCTTTGCCCGCTACCGGTTCCCTGGTCGAACGGTGCTGTACTACACAATGCTGGCTACCATGACCGTGCCGAGCCTGGTCCTGATCATTCCCCAGTTCGTGCTCGCCAGTCATCTGCACCTGACCAATAGCCGGATCGGTCTGGTCCTGGTGTACGCGGCCGGAATGGCGTTTAGCGTCTTTTTGCTCCGGGGCTTTTTCGAGGAACTGCCTCAGGAACTGATGGACGCGGCTTCTATCGACGGCTGCGGCGTGTGGCGCACTTTCTTCCGTATCGCCCTGCCGCTCGCCCGGCCCGCCCTGGCGGCGGCCACCATCTTTTCCTTCCTGGGTAATTGGGACGAGTTCACCTGGGCGATCACCTCGTTAAACGACCAGCGCCTTTATACGCTCCCGATCGCCATCCAGCAATTCCAGAGCGCCCACACCACCCAGTGGGGCATTGTGTTCGCCGCCTCCACCATCGCGGTGATTCCGGTGATGGTCGTGTTCTTAATTTTCCAGCGCCACTTTATTCGCGGGGTGAGCGCCGGCGCCGTGAAGGGCTAGCGTGGCGCCGCGCATGAATCGCCGAGCCATGCTTACCGGCACGATCCTCAGCGCTCTCGGCATCATACGTCTACCAGGGCGCCTATTCGCGCGCGTTAGTTGGAAGGAGCTAGGAGTGGCAAACCCGTCCCTGGACCATCAGCTTACCATCGAGGATCTCTGGCCCGATCGGGCAAGCTACACGCCCGGAGCCGCCGCGACCATTCATGCCGCGCTCAAAAGCCCGACCGCGTCCTCGATCCGGGTCGACCTTCGGGTGCGATTCCTGGACCAGGAGATCGGGGTGCATCCTACTACGATCTCCATTCCGGCCGGAACCTCCGAACTCCGCTTCCCTCTTAACCTCCCGCCGGGCGGCTTCCGCGGGTACGGCATCGACCTCATGGTGTTTGATACCGCGGGTACTGTACTGGCAACCGCGAGTACGGCCCTTGATGTCCTTGAAGACTGGACCCAGGCGCCGCGGTATGGTTTCTTGTCGGACTTCGCGCCAGGGGATCCGTTCGCGGCCGCGAACGTGCATGCCCTGGCCCGTTATCACGTCAATGTGGTGCAGTTCTACGACTGGATGTGGCGCCACTACGTGTTGATGCCGCCCACGGAGGAATTCACCGATGGGATGGGACGGACGCTCTCCCTGAAAATCGTACGGGAGAAGGTGGACGCATGCAAGGCGGAGGGCATGGCGGCCATGGGCTATGCCGCTGTCTACGGCGCCGAGCCTGAATATGCCCTGGAGCATCGTGACCAGATGCTCTACGATAGCGCGGGCAAGCCCTATAGTATTGAGCAACTCTTCTACGTCATGAATATTCACCTCGGGAATCCCTGGCGCGCGAAGATCCTGGTCGAGATGGCGCGGGCCGTGCGGGACGTGCCGTTCGACGGGCTGCATCTGGACCAGTACGGCTTCCCCAAGAGCAATGCGTATGGGCCCGGGCCGAATCCGCGGAGCTACGATCTGGCCGAGGATTTCCCCCCTTTCATTGACGACGCTCGCCGCGCCATTCGCGCTGCCCGCCCGGGCACTCGCGTGATCTTCAACGCGGTGGAAAATTGGCCCATCGCGGCGGTCGCGCCCACCAGTCAGGATGCCACCTATATCGAGGTATGGCCTCCCTACGAGAACTATAGCGACCTCCAGATGCTCATTCTCGAAGCCCGCCGGCTTGCCCCGGCCAAGCAAGTGATCCTGGCAGCCTATCTGGCCCCTTTGCAAGGGGCCCTTGATGACGCGCTGCCGCCCGCCGAGCGGGCCACACGGCTGGCGAGCGCGGCCATCTGGGCGAATGGCGGTTTCCATCTCCTGATGGGCGAAAGAAATGGCGCTCTCTGTCATGCCTACTATCCTAACTATGCCACGCTCATGCCGGACTTCGCCCAGGTGATGCGGCGCTATTACGATTTCGTGGTTCGGTACGAGAACGTGCTTAGCGACCAGCGGCTGACGACCGTTCTCGACCATGAGCCCGCGACGGTCGCCATTGCCGGTCACCGGTGTTCCTCGAACGGCGAGGCGGGCGCGATCTGGGCCATTCGTCGATCCATGCCCGGCTTCGTCACCCTCAGCCTGATCAATTTGGCAAGCATTCAGGAGACCCACTGGAACGCCGCGAAACCTCCCGTACATGCCCTGCACAACCTGGCCATCGATTGGGGCGCCGGCGTCCGCGTCACCTCCCTGTTTGTCGCGGATCCGGACGGGCTGGATCAGAGCGCGCACACCCTACCGTATACCACCAACGGCGAGGGCACGGGGGCACGGATTCATTTCGAGATTCCACGCCTGGAATACTGGACCCTGGTCGTCGCCAGGGTAGCGGAATAGGAGTCATCTCACCGTGGGGCAGCAGGGAACCGATTCGCTACGCGCTCGTAGCCTTGAAATTATCCGCGCGGGTCAGGCGGAGAGCGGTGCCTATGTCGCCTGCCCCACCTATCCGATCTACCACTACTCCTGGTTCCGGGACGGCGCCTTCATCGCCTCCGCCGCCGACAACTGGGGCGATCACCTCGGCGCGGCCCGCTTCTACACCTGGGCTACTGGATTGATCGCCGCCCGCGGCGACGCGGTGGAACGCTGCGTCCGAGCGGCGGCACGGGGAGAACGCCCGAACCCGGCTGACCTGTTGCATACCCGCTATAGACTGGACGGCCGGGCGGGAAGCGAGGACTGGCCCAATTTCCAACTCGATGGCTTCGGCACCCTCCTCTGGGGGATTGAGCATCACCTGCGGGTGGGGCCGGGTTCCCAGCGGAAGGTCTTACCTGCCTGGACCCCGGCAATCCGCCTTCTGGTCCGGTATCTGGCCGCCCTGTGGCAAGAACCAAACCACGACTGTTGGGAGGAGTTCCCCGACCGCGTCGCCGTGTCCACGCTTGCCGCCGTGTACGCGGGGCTGCGGGCCGCCGCTACCCTCCTGGGTCCCGCCGACCGCGATAGCGCCCTCGCGTCCGAGACGGCGGATCAGGTCAGAGCCCGTGTGCTGGCCCGCGGGACGATCGACGACCATCTGATCAAGCAGATCGACGGTGATGACGTGGTGGATGCGAGCCTGCTCTGGGCCTCCACTCCCTTTGGCGAACACGGCCTGTTGGCGCCGCGCGATCCGCTGATGCTTGGCACCGTCCAGCGGATTGAACGCGACCTCGTGGGCCCCGGCGGCGGCGTCTACCGCTACCGCGCCGATACCTACTATGGGGGCGGGGAGTGGGTGCTGCTGAC
>DATBTL010000352.1:0-1637 GCA_036559345.1 Chloroflexota bacterium
CAGTGCCGCCGGTGGATCCGGTCTTGGTCCCCGGTTTCCGCGAGACGCAGGGCCCCATATTGGCGAATGGTCTCCAGCAACCCGTAGCGCGGTTCATCCCCTTCCGCAAGGCGCCGCACCAGGGACTTCGCGGTGAGCCGCTCAAGCGTTAGTTGTATCGCCGGAGCGTTGCTTTCGAGCCCGGCTACCGCCGCTACCCCTTCCACCGTGCATCCGCCGGCGAACACGGAGAGCCGGCACAGCAGAGACTGCTCACTCTCGTCCAGCAAGCCATAACTCCAGTCCATGGTGGCTCGCAGGGTCTGCTGGCGAGGCCGCGCGGTGCGCGGCCCTCGGGTTAGGAGGGCGAAACGATCGTCCAGTCGCGCTTCAATGTGCGCTAAAGGAATTGACCCGGCTCGGGCGGCCGCCAACTCAATCGCCAACGGCAGCCCCTCCAGCCGCCGGCAGATTCGCTCGATCGCCCCCAGGTCGACCTCGCGAATGGTCAATCCGGGACGACTGGCGCGGAGGCGGGCAAGAAAGAGCCGCGCCGCCTCCGAGGTCCGCCCCTCGATGGAGGATCCTTCGGGAAGCCGTCCAGGCTCTGGCCCATCAACCAGGGATAGGGGAGGCACCGGCCACGCGATTTCCCCCGCTACCCCCAAGGCTTCCCGGCTGGTAGCGAGCACCCGCACTTCCGGGGCGGCCGCCAGAATCTCGGCGATGACCTCGGCGGCCGCCCCGAGAACGTGCTCACAGTTATCCAGCACGAGCAAGAGATGTTTGTCGCGCAGATGCTCGAGCACCGTGGACAGCAGCGGCTGGCTGGGGCGCTCGTGTACACCGAGGGCTCTCATCACCGCTTGCGCCAATCCCTGTAGGTGGGTAACTGGCGCGAGATCCACAAACCAGGCCCCATTCTGATACTGATACAGCACCGACGCCGCGGCCTGGAGAGCCAGGCGCGTCTTCCCAACCCCGCCAGCACCCAGGAGACTCAGGAGGCGTGCTGAGTCCAGGAGCGCCGTTATGCTCGCCAACTCCGCGTCTCGCCCGATAAAGCTGGTCAATGGCGCGGGCATATTGGTGGGATAGGCCATGATCCGCGTGTACACCGCGTGGATTTCCGGGCTAGGGCGCAGCCCAAGCTCCTCGCGCAAGCTGTTCTCCAGGGCATGATACGCCTGGCTCGCTTCCGCCCGTGCCCCGCTTGCCGCCAGAACCATCATGAGCTTGCCTGCTGCCTGTTCATTGCAGGTATCGGCGGCTAGGGCCAGACGCAAGGAACGCGCTGCTTGAGCAGTCTCGCCTCGCTCGGCATGGAGATCCGCCTGGTGGAGCAGCAGCGCAAGGTAGAGTTCGTTCAGTTCTCGCCGGCGGGCGGCGGCCCAGTCATCGTACAAAGCGTCAGGGAGGTAGGCGCCTCCATACAAGTTGATCGCGGTCGCGCACGCGCCCGCCTCGTGCCCACCCAGCGCCGACCGGGCGGCCCGCGCGAAGGCACTCGCGTCGAGCCAATCCCGCGGTGGTGAATCTGGCGGGGTAGGAGAAAGGGCTACCTCCTCGCGCGTCATGGTTACATAACGTTGGGTGGCCTTTGGCGGATCCAGAACCCTCCGTAATCGGTGGATAGTGGCATAGATATGGTGTCTACT
>DATBTL010000353.1:0-10436 GCA_036559345.1 Chloroflexota bacterium
TGCGAACCTCATGCCCTCGAAGAAGCGGGTCACCCACCGGGATGTTGCTCGGTTGGCGGGCGTCTCCACGGCCGTCGTATCCTATGTGATCAATGACGGCCCCCGCGCCACCTCACCGGATGCCCGGCGCCGGGTGCTCGACGCGATTCAGACCCTCTCCTACCATCCAAGCGCCGCTGCTCGCGGCCTCCGTCTGCGACAAACTCACACCATCGGCTTTATTTCCTACGACTACTATCCTGGGGATGCCTTCTTCGCCCCCTATAACGCCGGCGTCCTTACCGGCCTGACCACCGCGCTCCTGGCCAATCGGCACTACATTCTCCCCTATCCGATCGGGATTGGCGAGGACTTAGCCGGCCTGCATGAGTTGCTGCACAGCGGACGCGTGGACGGGGTGGTGGTGCGTCTCTCGCAAGAGCCGCCGATCACCGATTCCCTGCTGGAGGTGATCGCCGCCGCCGGGATTCCCGGTGTCTGCATCGAGCGGGCGGGCGCCCCCCGCTTCGGCTTGAGCTCCGTAACCTACGACGACGAGGGAGCGGCCTTCGGCGCCACGACCTACCTGATCAGCCAGGGCCATCGGCGGGTTGCCCACATCGAGGGCGATATACGGCAAGTAGCGGCGCGGGACCGCCTTATCGGTTATCGAAGGGCTCTGACCGAGGGCGGGCTAGTTCTGGACGACGATCTGGTCCAGGGAGGAAGCTGGCGGCCGTCGGACGCCGCCGCCGGGATGCGCCGTCTGCTGAATCTGGCCGAGCCGCCAACCGCCATCTTCACCGCCAACGACTATCTCGCCCTCAGTATCATCGAGGTCTTGCGCGCGGAGGGACGCCGCATTCCGGAGGACATGGCGGTCGTGGGCTTCGACGACGTGCCGCTCTCCCGCGTCACGGTGCCGCCGCTCACCACCGTGCGCATCCCCTTTGCTGATCTGGGGCGGAAAGCGGCCGATTTGGTGCTGCGGCTTACCCAGGGAAACCACGACGAGCCGGTGGCCGAAACCGTGCGATTGGAACTTGTCCATCGGGGTACAAGCTAGAGCGCCGCAAGTGAGGCGTTATGCCGGCTGCCGCGATCCGCCTGGGCCGATCCCGAGTTGCTTCATCATGCCCAGGGTGTCGGATTGCGCGTGATATTCCACGATCTTGCCGTCGACCACATGAAACATGTTCAACACTTCCCAGGTGGCGTGCTTGCCGGTAGGGGGCATGCCCATGAAGGCGCCCTACATGGTGGCGCTAATGGTCATGCGCTGGGCAACCCATTCACCCTCGGCGAGTCGTATCTCGACCGTATTCCGCACGTCTGGAAAGGCAGTCCAAAGTTGGCTGAAGAAGGTCTTGCTCCCGCCAAGGCCGGGGTGTGCATCAAGGAAGGCCGCGTCCTTACGGTTCATCGCTTCACCGAATGCTTGCACGATCGCGATGCTCGTTTCAGTTGACATGCTCGCTGCTCCTTTACTACGCCACTCCTGGCCCGGTAAGTATATTCTTCAGGCTCTACCGCGCCGCGCACCGCGCATCTGGACGTTTCTCTCTGGTAGTTCAGTGGTGTTGCAAAAGGAGTGCCGCATTCCTTTTGCAACACCACTGAACTACATTCACATACGTCCGTTGCCGCCGTCCGCGCCGACAAGCAGCGCCTCGGCTACCGCCGCGTCCATCGCTAGTGCCCGGCCCTGTTGCCAGGTCAAGGCAGCCGCGCTAGTGCCCAATGTCGCGCGCACGCTCGCCGTCTCACGAGCGTGGCGCGGGCCGTCCACGGCGGGGACGGGCGCGCCTATTCGTTCGCGCATTTTTTCCGCCGCGCCCAGCAGCAGGCCGGCCCGGCCCGGTTGGCTCAGATTGGCGGCGACAGCGGCCAGCCCTTCAATCGCGGCGGCGATCTGGCGGGCGTTGCCGAGCTCCAGCTCCATGCCAAGGCTCGCGCGTAGCTCGGCGGCGGCTCGCGCGTGGTCGCCGTGTTCCGCCGCGATCAGGCCAAGGTTGTAGCGTACCAGCGCGATATGCGGCCGATCTCCGAGCGCCTGGGCCAAAGATTGCGCGTCTTCATAGCGCTCCGCGGCGCGGTTCGGATCCGCTTGGGCTCGCGCCACCTCGCCAAGATTGACCAGCACTTGAATGACGCCCGCCTGGCTCCCTGATTGGCGCTTCAGGGCCAGGCTTTCCTCCAGCAGGTCTTTCGCCCAGGTGTTGTCACCCAACTCTATCGCCAGGGTCCCGAGATTGTTCAACGCGGTGGCGAGCAAGGATGGATCACCGTGCTCTCGCGCCCGCCGGCAGCCGGTCTCATAGAGGATCCTGGCTCGCTCGAGATCACCTTGGTACTTGGTCACGTTTCCTTGATTGATCAACACGCGGACCGCGCCGCGAGTATCGCCAAGCTCGTGGAAGATCGCCAGACCTTCTTCATAGAGCACCATCGCCTGATCATACTCGCCTTGCTCGCTCGCCAGCGTACCGGCGGCGTTTAAGGCGGCGGCACGCACCGCCGAGGCGCCTGCTAAGTCACCAGCCAGCGCCGTGCCGATCCACCGCCTGCCGTCCGCGATATGCCCGCGCACGAGGCAGAAGTGCGTGAGCGGTTCCGCGTGCGCCAGGATGGCCGCGTGATCACCCGTTCGGAGCGCGCCGGCCGCAAGGGATTCCCGCAGATTGTCAATGTCGGCCTCTAGCCGGTCGAGCCACATCGCCTGGTCCGGGGTTCTGAGCGCGGCGCCTGCCCGCCGTACCTCCCGCAGAAACCATGTGCGATGCCGATCCTGGATGTCGGCGGTTTCGCCTGCCGTGAGCAGTTGCTCGCGCGCGTACTGCCGCATCGTCTCCAACATGCCGAAGCGTCGCGCTCCCTCGTGCTCGACGGCGCGAATGAGCGAACGCGCCGAAAGCTCGTCGTGCAGCACCGAGATCCGGTCGTTCACGTCTCTCTCGTCCAAGGGCAGGTCGCCGCACACCGCCGTCGCGGCCTCCAGGGTCCAGCCGCCCGCGAATAGCGACAGCCGTCGTAAGAGCGTCTGCTCGTCGCCGGCCAGCAAGCCGTAGCTCCAGTCAATCGTCGCCTTGAGCGTCTGCTGTCGCGGGAGCGCGGTTCGACTGCCGCCCGTGAGCAGCGTGAAACAGTTGTCGAGGCGCGCGGCCACGACCTGCACCGAGAAGACGCCAAGGCGGGCCGCCGCCAGTTCGATGGCCAGCGGCAGCCCGTCTAGCCGGTGGCATATTTGCACTATCGCGGATGCGTTGGCTTCGGTGAGCGCGAAATCCGGGCGCGCGGCTCGGGCGCGGTCCACGAAAAGTCGCACGGCTTCATAGCGAGCCAGCGTGGTCAGGACTGGATTGCCGAGAGGAGGGGCGGCTAACGGTGGTACGTACCAGATCGTCTCCCCGGCAATGGCCAGCGCCTCGCGGCTGGTGGCGAGGATGCGCAGATCGGGACAGCCTCGGAGCAGCGCCATGACGATCTCGGCGCAGGCGGCGATCAGATGCTCGCAGTTGTCGAGAACTAGCAGAACCCGCCGCGATCGAAGAAACCCGCACAAGGCGCTCACGAGCGATGTACCCGCCGCCTCGCGCGGTTCCTCCAGCGTGCCCAGTGCCGCGACGATCGCCTCCGCCACCAAGGCGCCGTCGCGCAGAGCCGCCAACTCAACGAGCCAGATACCGTCCTGAAAGCGCCCGCCCAGCTTTCCCGCCGTTTCCAGGGCGAGCCGCGTCTTGCCGCAGCCACCCGGTCCGGTCAACGTGATCAGCCTGGTCTCGGAGAGGAGTGCCGCGATCTCGCCCTGCTCCCATTCGCGGCCCACGAAGCTGTTCATCGCGGCGGGCAGGTTTCCCGACACGGGGACCGCTTCCACGCGCGATGGCGGGCGCGGCCCGCCCGCCGTACCCTCCAATGCCAGTAACCGCCCGCGCAATTCCTCGATCTCGCTGCTTGGCTGAACCCCAAGGTCCGAATCCAGCGCCGCCGCCAGCGCCTGATACACGCGGAGGGCGTCGACCCGCCGCCCGCTTGAGGCAAGGATGCCCATCAAGGTTGCCGCCGCGCCCTCCTGGCAGGCATCATGCCGGAGCACCAAGCGCAGACACTGCTCCGCTTCCTCCAGATCGCCCGCCGATCCGCTGAGGCGCGCCAAATATAGCGCCACTTCCAGATGGCGAGCCTGTAGTTCCTCCCGGCGCGGCACCACCCACTCGGAATACGGATCGTCCGGCAAATAGGCGCCGCCATACCTGGCTAGCGCCTCCCGGCACGCGGCTCGGTCCTGTCCATGCAGGGCCGCGCGCGCGTAACGCGCGAAGACGTCAGCATCCAGCCAATCCCCACCGTCTGGATTGGAGTCAGCCGGTTCCAACACCAGCACGTCCCCCTCAAACCGGAGCATGGCGCCAGATTGGCCTGGCCAATTCAGCATCTTGCGTAGCGCATGCGTGGCGCGGTGCAGTTCGCGCGTTGCCAGCGAAAACTCGGCGTCGGGCCAGAGGGCGTCAATCACCTGCTCTCGGTGCAGGCGATGTCCAGGCGCGCTCAGTAAGCAGGTGAAGAGGGCCGCTACCGGCCGCCGGCGCCAACTCGACGCGGCGATCCGTTTCCCCCCGCGAATGACCACGAATTCGCCCAGGGTCCGCACGATGAAGGCTGGTTGATTCTGCGAGAACACGCCGGGAGGCGGCTCAAGCACCACGGTACTCAGGGCCGCGCCGGCGGGTATCGACTTGCCCAGATAGCGAGAGCGCACCCGGCCATCCTCGCGCCAGTAGGCGAACCAGTAGGGACCATGGCCGGGGCCATCGGCTTGGCAGATCGTGCAGGAAGGTTTATGGCAGCGCCGGTACTGCCGGCTATAGGTGACATGAACGTCGGCCGGCGGTCCGGTGGGCATGGCAACCCCCAAATGATTCCTCTCAGCCTACCACAAAGCGGGCCTTGGATGGCCATTGCAAAAGAGCCGCTGCTAGTTCTTTTGCAACACGCGGTCCATTTCAAGAGAAGCGGTGGGCGCGAGGCGCCGAATCCGCCGCGGCAGCCTGCCCAACTATCGTGAATGAGCCGGCACGGTACCCGAGAGCGACAAGCGGGTCCACCGCGGGATGCCCGGTGGTGAAGGAGGAGGATACGCCCATGCGGTACGACTCCTTCAGGCTGCGGGTCTGGCGCGGCACGCGGCACGACCGCGTGCAATGGTCGGCCCGGCTTGAGGGATTACAGGACGGAGTGGAGCTTACGTTCAACTCGCCCATGGCGCTGTTCGAGCATCTGCGGGTGCTGCTCGATCCCGATCAGCCGAACAATCCAGGCGCCGGGGACCATCACGGGATAGATCGACCTGACCAGCAATCCGACCAGTAACCAGATAGGAGTCAACCAGATGCGTAGAGTATCCATCACGCGCGTTTCCCGGCGACTGGGACTCATGCTTGCGGTCGCCGCCCTGCTGTCGCCGTCGCTCGCGCACGCGGCCCCGGCGCGGGTCACGCTTACCGACCTGGGCCGGATGATCGTGAAGTCACTGGCCGGCGCCAGTTCCTTTCAAGTGATGCTCGATACGTCCAGCGGCGCCGGCGCCTCTTCCTCAAGGCAACATATCACGGAATACTTTGTCCGGCGCGGTAACGGTTTCGTCGTGTATGCCCAACTGACAATGAACGGCAAAACGTCGACCATGGTCGATACCGGCAAACATCTATGCATGCGCCCGAGCACTAGCTCGGCCTGGAATTGCACGTACCCAACCGCGCTCGCGACAAGCTTCTTGTCCAGTACCGACATCGCCAACACACTCAAATCGTCGGGTACCAGTATGCAAAACATCACGGACGCCGGCGCGAAAACCGTTCAAGGCCAGTCCTGCCTCGGCTACAACTTTACCGCGATCTCGAAGTTGATTCACTTCACGGGGCACGGCGTCTATTGGTTCTCGACCGCGACCGGGCGGATAGTCGAGATGACCGAGGTAGGTTCGATTGCTGTTACCGCGGGAACCCGAGGTGTCGTCTCCACCACGACGGTGGTGTATAGCCGGTGGAACGACCCCAGCATCAAGCTCCCCGCCGTGCCCGCGTCGTAGATACCTTCCGGCACACCACGATATTCGTGCCGCATCTTTCGGCGCGGGAAGAGGAAAAGATCGATGGATCAGGTCAAAATGCTGGAACGCCGTCTGGAGCAACTGGAAGCGGAACTGGCGGGGATGCGACGCCGGAATGGGCGCGCCGGGCTACTCTCCCGTGTGCTCGGATGCTGTACCGTCGCTGCCTTCACGGGAGCGCTGGCCCTGGGGACGGCGTCCGCCGCCACGCCTCCCAAAACTCTCACCGTCAAAGCGCCCTTCCAGGTCGTGGACGACTCGGGCAACGTGGTGATGTTGGTCAACGCCGGCGGCATCCGCTTTAAGAGCGGTGGTCAAACGGTGTCGGGGCTGGGCGGAAACTCGACTACGGGGGGCATCATTTGCACCTACGGCCCCGCGGGCAGTACGAATGGGTGCCTGAGCAGCATGGCCGATGGCGGGAGCCAATTGCAGGTGGGGTTGCCCGGCGGTAGTCATGTACAGGTGGGCGGCGCTGCCACCGGCAATATGGGTATGCGCGTGTACAAGGGCCAGAAAGAGTTGGCTTTCCTCGGCGCCGTCGCCACGGGCGGCGAAGCGGCGTTCTACAAGACCGATGGGGACAACCCCGCCACCACCCTGGGCGCGGGACCGGCCGGCGGTTACCTGCAGTTGCAACAACAGAACCTCAGCCCAGTCGCCGTACTCGCGGAGGATGCCGGCGGCGGCTACTTTGCCCTCACCAACAAGCAAGGGATCGCTCGCGTCGAGGCCGGCATCCTCGGGGGCGATCAGGGCGTCGTGCGCGCCTTTGGGCCGGCCGGATTCAACTTTATCTCTGGACGCTAACGATTCGCTCGGATAGAGAAGTCTATTCTACCGGTACAGTTGCCTGGCCGATTCTTGCCAGAGAAAGTAGTTACGCACATGACCCCATGGCCGCGCCGATCCGCTGGAAACCCTGCGCACCGGAATCGACCCTCGCCGATCATCCTCGCGACCTTGCCGATCCTCCTCCTGGCGATGACCATCGCCGCCACGCCCGCGCTAGCGGCTACCGCGTTAGCGGCGCCAGCTGCCGCGTTGGCCTACCCACGGTTTGGCGGGCCGCTCTCGGGCGTGGCGGCAGGCCAGAGTCCGCTGGGCGCTGACTTCAGTTTCACCTGCAACGAACAGGCGAATGCCGCCGCCGTCACCGTGGCGGGCCAGCCCGTGCCGGCTGGCGCGGCCATCACGAATACCGACAATTGCGGCCAGGCCTACCTGTTCGTCAGCGCGCCCGGCGCCGGTCGCTTCCAGGCCCGGATCGCGCTGGCGGATGACGCGACTATCGCCGGGGGCGGCGCGCCCGAGGCACGGATATTCGTCCTGGCCGGGAACGGGTATACCAGCCGCACCCTGGACATTGCCCTGGTAAAAGGGGTCGCCAAAACCATCGACCTCGACCTAGCGGGCGCCGTAATGCTGGCCGTGGGCTTCCCCAACGGGGCGCCGGTCTATGTCTCCGCCATGCGCCTGACCGGCACCGCGCGCATCCGCCATATCACACCGCTGGAAGGTGGCGGCATGGCGAGCGGCGGCACTGCCGTGGCGGCAAGCCAGATGAGCTTCACCTGCAATGCCGCCGCGACCACCACGCCCAAAAGCGTCAGTCACTTGATCATTCCCACGTCGTCGGCGATCGAAATGACAAGCTGCGGCGTCACCACGATCAAAGTGCCGGCGGGCTCGACCGGCACGCTCGCCGCGCGCTTTGGCGCCGGCGACCTCTCCGATTATACGAGCGTGCCGACCGTATTCGACATCCGCGTCCTCGACGCGGCGGGCCATCTGCTGCGGAAGGCAATCGGCCTGGCCTTTCTTGGCGGCGGCCTGCAGCCAATCTGGGTGAACCTCACGGGCGGCGCCACGGTGACCCTCACCGCGGACACCGGCAACGCCATCGTCGATCTGGTTGGCCTGGCACTGCTCCCCGGTCAATACAAACAGCACCCCAACCCCGACCACAACGAATTCGGCAGCCCCACCGGTAGCCCGGTGAGCATCGTACCCGAATCGTTCGCGGTCGACTGTAATGCCCACCCTGGTGATGCCGACATTACGGTCGACCACGTGACCGTACTGCGCGACACATTTCTCTCCGGAACGGATTGCGGCGTGGCCTCGCTGGTGATGACCAACGCCCGTGGCGCCTTCCACGCCCTCGTCGGTCTCGACGATACCACCTCGCCCGCGAAAAGCGGCATGGTCCGCCTGACCGTCCTCGATCAATACAGCCGTCCACTCTTTCACACCTCGACGCGAGCGACCATCGGGAAACCGGCGATCACCCTCAACGCGCCCATTACCGGCGCCAGTATCGTGAAGCTTGAATTCTACGGACCGGTTGTGCTGTATGACCTGCAACTTACCGGGCGGGCTACTTTCTATGACCGCGTCTTCCCGCCGAGCGAGCCGCCAACGAGCGGCAAAACGGGTATCGCGGTCAATCCGACCGCTTTCACTGTAAGCTGCAACACGGCGATTTCCCGCGCGGACATCCTCCTTATCCACGCGGCGGCGCTGGAGCAGTGGGCATTGGATGGCCAGGACTGCGGCACGGCAAGTCTGAATCTGCGCACGGTCAAGGGCCCGCGCGCCGTCTTTGCCGGTCGGTACGCGCTCCCAGCCGCCGAGCAACGCTTCAAGGTAGGGCACGTACTCCTCCGGGTGCTGGGACCGGATGGGAAGACGTTGCGAACCATGAGGCTGGTTGCCCGAGAGGGGTATGGCCCTGTACCGTTTCAGATCAGCGTCGCGGGTGCCGCCAGGCTCGACCTCTCCTGGTCGGACAGGAGGGTGATTCTCTTCGCGATGTCCCTGGGGTAAGCGTCAAGATCGTACAAGTGCAGTGGGGCGGATGTTCCGAGGCAGTTCTCGGTAGGGGCGACGGGTACCCTCTGGGTGATGGTCGCCCTGGGGTTACGCGGGCGACCACAAGGGTCGCCCCTACAACCGATGGCCGATTCGCGCCAAGTTAGAGGATCTAGCCGTGCGTGGTCAGCCGCAGCACGGTTACCGAATTCGGGAGGAACCGATAGTCAAACGAGGTTCCCAGGCCACTGAGAGACGTTGTGCGTGGGGCCACCTTGGTCGGAGCGGCGAGGGAGTTTTGGTCGTCCGGACTGGAGGAGGTGAGCACGGTGGCCGTTCCCCGTGCGTCCACGGACGCGACCCCTTGGATCTCGACCCGCGCCGGCTGGGCCGTGGAACCGCTGTTCACTACCGTGAGGTACACTACTCCGCTCCGCGATACCTTGCTGGCGACTACGGCCAGACCGGCGCCGCCCGCGATGGTGCTGGATGCCACCACGTCGCCATGGTTCCGGCTGAACAGCTGCTGGACGTAATAGGAGGGCGAGCCGTAGCTGCTCATAGCGTCGAAGCTGATCAGATCCGGCGCCCAATTGGAGCTGTTCAGGTTCTGGAAGAGCGGCGCGTAGGAGGCCATGATCACCACGTCGGCATTCCGTTCGAGGCCGGTCATCCAGGCCGCCTCCCCCAACGCGGTGCCGAGGGTAGCCGTGCCCTGGGCGATCGGGCCGTTCTGGGCCGCGTACTCACCCACCATAATCTTGGGGTCGGAACGGCGGTAGCTATCGTAGTAATTGTCGTGCGCCACGAACCATTGGGCCGAGTTGTAGAAGTGCTGGTCAAATTGGCACCGCACTTATCAGGGGCGCGTAAGACTGCCAAAAGGGTGCGTGGTATTCTGCGTACGGGACCATTCGTTGCCCGCTTCAGTTGAGGGAGCCGCCGGATGCGAGCAGATGTAGAGGAGCAGGGCCAGGCCGCGACGGCGGTGGCGCCGCGCCGGGTCAGCATGCGGGATGTCGCCCGCGCCGCCGGCGTCTCCCTGACGGCGGTACAACTCGTGGCGGCCGGGAAGCCGGGGTGGGCGACGATACGCGGGCCCGTACGGCTCGGTCATACCCGCGTCGGCCTCCTGGCGGGCCCGCGGAAATATCGGAGCCTGGTGGATCGCCAGGAAGGTTATCTGGACGCGCTGACCGAATATGGAATCCCCGTGGAGCAGGCCCTGATGTCGCCGCCCACCCACCACGCGGGGGGACAAAAAGGGTATCAACAAATGCCGCACCTGCTCGGCTTGCCTCAGCCGCCCACCGCGGTGGTCGCGATCAGCGACAAGACCGCGTTCGGAGCCCTGGAGGCACTCAAGGAGCGCGGCTTGCGGATCCCTCAAGACATGGCGCTGGTCAGTATCGACGACGTAGCGGAGAGCGCGCACACCATGCCGCCGCTCACCACTGTAAACGTGCCGCGCGCCGAAATGGGGGCGGAGGCGGTGCGCAGACTCCTTGCTCTTCTCCGGCAGGAAGCGCCGCGG
>DATBTL010000354.1:0-8170 GCA_036559345.1 Chloroflexota bacterium
ATGCACGAGGACGAGCGAGACGCTCGCGCTCCCAGGCAGAGGCTCATGATACCCACGACCGTGGTACAACGTGGATCGCAAAGTACAGGCACGCCCGTTTGGCCGCGACTCAGGTCGGCGGGGGGAGGGGCAAGGTGAACCAAAAGGTGGCGCCCTCGCCAGGAACGCTGTCGACCCCGATCTGGCCCCCATGGTGTTCGATGATAGAGCGGCAGATGTGTAAGCCCAATCCCAGCCCCACGTTGGATCCCTGCAGGGGCTCGATTCCCGGCACCCGGTAGAATCGATCCCAGATTCGCCGGCGGTCGGCGGCGGCCACGCCCGGCCCGGCATCGCGTACCCACGCGCGCGCGTCGGTACCATCCACATCCAGTCCCACCGTCACTGGCTGCGTGGAGGGTGAGTATTTCAGCGCGTTCGAGAGGTAATTGGAGAGCACCTGCCCAAGCCGCTCCTCGTCCCCCCGCACGATCAGCGGCCCCGTGGAAGTGATCGAGAGATTGACTGGCCGCGGAGCCGCGATCTCGCGATATTGGTCTACCACCTCCCGCACCACGCCGGCCAGGTCGCACGGCGCCATACGCACGGCAAGATGGCCGGCATCGATCCGCGACACATCAAGCAGATCCGCCACCAGTTGATTCAGGCGGGAAAGGCCGTCCTCGGCTCGATTCAGGGATCGCTTGAGGGCCGCCAAGCCCTCAAGCAACTCCCCGATCGGCCGGCTATCGTCATCGAGCAAGCGGCCAATGCGGCGGATCGCCAATTGGACGTGGCCGCTGATCGTGGTCAAGGGAGTCCGCATTTCATGGCCGGCAATCCCGAGAAACGCATCCATCCGCCGGTTTGCCTCGCGCAGCGCCTCAGCGCTCGCCCGCGCCTCCTCGCGCTCGGCGAGCAATCGCTCGCGCTCGATCACCAGGGCCGCGAATTGGGCAATGGCTCCCACAAGGGCAATTGCGTCCGCGGCATGCGCCGGTTCCTGGCCGCCATAGTCGAGAGAGAGGAGACCAACCGGGGTCGCGGCCACCCGAAGCAGGGTGACCAGTATGACCGGCGCGTCGGACGGGGCGGCCCCTCCGCGGTACGCCGGCTGGGTCACATCAATCGACACCACCTGCCCCGCCAGCAAACGGCTGGACAGTTCGGGATCTCCGCCTTCAAGCCGGGATGGCGGCGCGGCTCGCCAAGCTTCCTCCTCGGCCGTGGTAAGGCCCACGACGGCCAGGGGGTGCAAGAACCCAGTCTGGGCATCCAGAAGGGAGAGCGTTACCCGGCGGCAGCCCAGCACATCACGCGCGAGCTTGACCAAACGCTCGGCCATTCGACGGGGGCTTGCTTCTTGACCCACGTCCTGACCGCCAACCAGGGTTCCCGCCATCCCCAAGAGCGCCTGAAGAGCCTCGTGGGTCCGGCGCTCCAGCCGCCGCCGTTCGGTCACGTCGCGCATGACCATAATGCCCCCCACGATCCCGCCATCGGTCCCACGGACCGGAGTGCCGCTGATGTTCAGGCGCAGGCCCCGCGCGGTTCGCGTCATCACCCCCACGTCCATCGCCCGCGCGCCGGTGAGGATCTCGCCATTCAGGATGCGATAGCTCGGCCGCTCCTCGGGGGGCAGCGATTTACCCAATTCGTCATAGGGGGTAAACACGGTCAGCTTCTCACGAGCGAGCCGGGAGCCAAAGTCCGGCTCCAGCCCAAAAAGGGTGCGCAACGCGGTATTCGCGTGGCGCACCTGTTCCGTGTGGTCGAAAACAAACACGGCATCGGTCATCGCCTCGAAGGTGGCCTCAAGCTGGCTGGCCCGCTCCAGGGCGTCCGCGCGGGCCGCGCGTTCCCGCGCGTGGAGGGCAGCCCGCTCCTCTTCCGCCCGCGCCCGCTCCGTCAGGTCGCGAATATAGCCCGTAAACAGCTGTGGTCCCTCCAAGCTGATATGCGTGATTGCCAACTCCGCCGGAAAGAGTGACTGATCGGCCCGCATGGCGGTGAGTTCGACGCGCCGGCCAATAAGCGACCCGACGCCGGTAGCCAGGTAGGTCGCGAGGCCCTGGCGGTGACGCTCCCGTAGGTCCGGCGGGACGATGAGGGCGGCCAATTCCCGGCCCACCGCATCGGCCCGCGGATAGCCGAACATCCGCTCCGCCACCGGATTACATTCGACGACCCATCCCTGAGCGTCCATGATCACTATGGCGTCGAGTGCCGTATCAAGGATGGCGGCGATGCGCCTTTCCGCCAGGCGTCGCGCCTTGTCGGCTTGCACCCGATCAAGAAAGTCGCCGATTTCCCATCCCAGCGCGCGTAGCACCGGCCCCAAGTTGGTGGCCAGGTCTTCCTGATCCGGACTAAAGCACACTAGCACTCCGTGGAGGCGTGTCCCCGCCTCCACGGGGAACCCTACGGCCCAGTGCATGGTGGGGCCGGAAGCCAACGAGGGGATCGGGAAGCCCGATTCAACCAGACTCAGGGGCATCGCCACGGGCAGGCGATCGGCCCACACCCGGCCTGGAACTCCGATGCCCCCCGCGAAAGAGAGGCAACGGTACTGAGCGACGACCTGAGCAATCGCCTCGGATGGCGACTGCCACAGGGCGGCGAGGCGCAACTCACCACCGTCCCGATCCACTGTCCAGTAGGTGCCGAGCGGCCAATCGAGGTGACCGCCTATCGCCTGGAGAACAAGGGGAAGCGCTTCCTCGGCGGCGAGTGACCCAGCCAGGATGGTGGTGACCGCGTGACGGAGGGCGAGGAGGCGATCCGCAGCCCGAGATGGGCGATCTCCGAGCACGCGCTGCTCCGGCGGCTCGCCCACCCTCCCGCCGGCATTCGCTCCGGCATCATGTTCCGGGAACATCATGGGGCCATCGACCATGCTTCACACCCAGGCGCCGGTCCTGGCGCTCTCGACGATCGCGTCGAGCACCTTCATATTGGCCAATGCGTCGCTCAGCGGGGTGGGAACCGGTGTATCGTCCAGGATGGCCTTCGAGAACAAATCGCCCTGCACCGTATATTGGTCGGTCGTGGGGAGTGTGTGGGTTTCGATGGTCTCGCCCCGCTGGTGGTGGACGATGCAGGGACGGTCAGGGGGCGCGTTGAAGGGGATCTCGACTTCCACCCGCCCCTCGGTGCCGAGCGCGTTCACCCGCTGGTAGGGGCTAAGCTGGGTGGAGATCGTAAAGGTTCCCGTACCCCTCTCGAACTGAAGGATGGCGGACGCCAGGCGGTCGACGCGCATCACCGGATCATACTCGACGCTTGCCGAGACGCGAAGGGGCTCGGCATCGAAGAGGAAGCGGGCCGCCGAGACCGCGTAGCAGCCAATATCCAGGAGGCCACCACCCCCGATGTCCGCCTGGTTGCGCACGTTCGCCGGATCGATAAGCATGTACGAGAACGCGGTATGCACGGTGCGGAGGTCTCCCACGTCGCCCTCGGCCACCAGCTTGCGGGCCAGTTGCCACTGAGGATGCAATCGGTACATAAAGGCTTCCATCACCTTGAGATGAGGATACCGCGCGGCGGCATCGAGCAAAGGTTGCAGCTCCGCGGCGGTTCGGGCCAGCGGCTTCTCGCAGAGCACATGCTTCCCCGCCTCCAGGGCCTTGATTGACCACGGGACGTGCAAGTGGTTGGGCATGGGGTTGTAGACGGCATCGATTTCCGGATCGGCCAGTAGCTCCTCATAGGAGCCATACGCCCTGGGAATCCCCAGTCCCGCCGCTACCACCCGAGCGCGGCCCAGGTCGCGCGAGGCAAGGGCGGTCAATTGGCAGTACTCGCCGCGGGCCATGGCGGGCAGCACCTTCTTCACTCCGATATTCGCCGTGCTCAAGATTCCCCACCGAACCGTAGCCATGGATCAGCCTCTCCCACTACACAACGCACCCATCTCGCGGCGGTAGGATGTAGTGTAACGCGCCGCGGATACGGGCGACCGTGCCGTCCATATGCCGGGGCACCTCGCGGTTTTGTGGCGGGCTGCCCCTTCCTGGGAGCGCGAGCACGCGAGTTAGGGGCGCGGGTCTCCAGGTCCGCTGGGTGCGGCCAGGAATCGCCATATAGGGTACAAGTGCTCGCCGCTCACTCGGAGGCAGGCGGCCAGACACGGCGGGCCTGGAGACCCGCGCCCCTATATCCTGCCCTATCCCACCCGCGTGTATTCTGCCCGCATGGACGTGGCCTCCAGTTCGGAGTCGTCACCCGATCAAAGTACGGATCACCGCGAAGGCCAGGTAGATCACCACCAGGCTCGCCGCCGCGCGCCGCCCAAGACCATGATTCCGCCAGATCAGGACGACCGCGAGGACGCTGAGCAGCAGCAGCACCGGTAAGTCGAGATGGAGAACGGTGGCCGAGGGCGCCATGGTGGTGAAGAGCGCGGGGATACAAATCCCGAAGGTCAGGTTGATCGTGTTACTGTTACACACGGCGCTGACCAGTACGGCGCCCCGTCCCCGACGGGCCAGGGCCAGGGCCACCCACACATTCGGGAGGCTGGTCAAGATTGCCAGGCCGAAGGTTCCGGTCCAGGCGTGCGGCAGATGCACGACCGGCGCCAATTCGAGGGTGGCGTTCACGAGCACCGTACAGCCGCCGATCACCACGGCGGTGGCCAGCAGCCCCACCAGCAGGAGCCGTCTCCCGGGCGGGAAACCCTGGGCCGCGTCCTCCTCGCGGGCTCGCAGGCGCTGCTCCTCCGCCTCACCGTCATCTGGCTCCACGGACGAGCCGCCGGCAGTGCTGCCCAGTCTGGCGGCGGTTCCCGTGCTCCCGTAGAGCAGCGCCGAGGCATAGGCCGCCAGCACCGCGGCCACCAGGCCATCCGCCAGGAGGACCGGCAGCTTTCCGGCTACCAGAAGGGTCGCCAGGAGCGTGACTACGATCAGGGTCGTACCATTCAAGGCCGCCCCGCGACGGCGCGCGCCCACGAAACCCACCAGGAGGATCGGCAGACCAAGCAAGGCCGCCAGATTGAACAGATTGGAGCCCAGGATCACTCCCAGGCTCACCGCGTGCTGGCCCTTGATCAGAGAGATGATCGCGGCGGTTACCTCGGGCCCGTCGGCGCCCGCCGCCGCGACGAGGCCAACCAGAGCGGGCGGCCAGGCAAAGTGGTCGCCCGCCGCCTCCACCGCCCGCACCAGACGGTCGCTGGCCGCCAACACGGCGGCCAGGCTCGCGAGGAAGGCGCAGAGCCAGGCTCCGTCTCCCAGGGTCATGGACGCACCTCGCCCCCGATTCCCACCCGCCGGTGGTTGACCGCCAACTCGACTATGGCCTGTCTCTCATCACGTTGTGGTCATGCACCGCTGGTATGTACTACCCGAGGCAAGGCGCTAAAGACCCGCGCCCCATCGGCATCGAGATAAACAATCTCCTCCCACCGGCAACCAAAACGGCCCGGCAGGTAAACCCCAGGCTCGATGCTGAACACCATGCCCTCTTCCAGCACCAAGTCGCTGGTTCCGGTGATATAGGGCGCCTCGTGGACCGAAAGACCGAGCCCGTGCCCGGTGCGATGCACGAAATACTCGCCGTAGCCGGCGGCGCTAATCACGCCGCGGGCGGCCTCGTCAACCTGGCGGGCCAGGGCGCCGGGACGCGCGGCGGTAATGGCAACCCGAACCGCGTCCTCGACCAGCGCCTGGATCCGGTCAAACTCAGGATCAGGGGCGGCGCCCCCTACGACGCCCATGCGGGTAATATCGGAACAATACCCCTTGAGCTTGCTGCCAATATCGACACACACCACCTCTCCAGCCTGGAGAGCGGTCCGCCCAGACGCATGATGGGAAAGGGCGGTATGCGGCCCAACCGCCACGCTGCCGAAAGCGAGGCCATCGGCGCCGGCCGCGCGCATGGCCGCGTCGGCGATTTCCACCAACTCCAGTTCGGTTATCCCTGGTCGGCAGGCGGCGAACACCGCTCGCACCCCGGCATCGGCGGTCGCGGCGGCCTCTTGCAGGATGGCGATCTCAGAGGCGTCCTTCCGCGAGCGGATCGGAGCCACCACCTCGCCGGCCAGGCGGAAGTCGGCGCCCGGACATGCCTCTTGCAACACAAGGAGATGCTCAGCATACATTTCCTCGTCCACCGCGATCACGCGGGCGGAGGCCGCCACGACCGCGCGCAGCCCCTGATTCAGGGCCGTACGCGGACCATCGGCATCGGCGTAGGAGAAGAAGGCCAGCCCCTCGGTGTGCTCCCGCGCCTGCTGCAGATTCAGTTCAGGGATCACCAGGGCGGCGCCGGCGCGGGTGATCAGAAGCGCGCAGAAGCGTTCATCGCCAGGTGGACAAAAGCCGCCGAGGGCGTAGCGCAGGTTATTGGTTGGGGCCAGGACCAGTAGGTCAATGCCGTGAGATGCCAGGGCCTGCCGCATGGCCGCCACGCGCGGATAGCCAACACTCTTGGTTGCCGTTGCCATCGTCCACCACTCCATTTCATCGTCCACGCATCTAACTCGCAAGGAGCGAGCATGTAATCTCCATGGTACATCGTGGCCGGCATCAAGGTGGATCTTCGTGTCTGCGTTCAGAGCGAGGCATGCTCCCGATCGATAAAGACCCGATCGAGGCGGAAGGGGTTGTCTGCCGGCGCGAGGACTCCAGTGAGGGCATCAACCAGCACCCTGGCGGCGGCCGGGCTGAGCATCACCCCGTGCCCGTTGTAGCCGGTGTTGATCCATAGGCCCTCAATGACGGTGGGGCCGATCAGGGGCAGGTGGTCCGGGGTCATGGTGTATTGGCCAGCTTGCACGCACCACGGCGCCGTGTTGTGCTCCCATAGTTGGCGCCAGAAAGGGGCCAGGCGAGCTAGGGCCAGAGGGCTGTCGGGGTGAAGCAGCTGGAAGGCCATCGCCTCGTCGGTAGGCACCTGCTCGGTTGGCGGACTGGGCGGCGTGCTGGGGTCGCTAAACAAGAGAAAGGCGCCGTTCATGGCGGGCCGCCAATGGACGCCCGTGTCCTCGTCGATCACCATGGGCGCCTCCGGCGGGACCAGCCGCACTTCGGGAAGAATGACCTTCTGGCGCCTGACCGTGGAGATCGGGAGGGTGAGGCCGGCGGCGGCGGCCAGGAGGCCGGAGAGAGGGCCGCAGGCGATCACCGCGTGGGAGGTGCTGATCGGGCCACGGGAGGTCTCCACCCCTACCAGACGCCCCGCGTGCGTCTGGAAGCCGAGCACTCCGCAGTCCACGGCTACCGGCGCCCTCGAACTGGTAATTAGACCCATGGCCACCTCGCGGGGCTTGAGAAATCCATCCCCCTGGCGGAAGCGGGCTTGCAGGACCGACTCGCTCAGGAAGGGGAAGCGGTAGCGCGCTTCGTTATGATCGAGAATCTCGATGTCGGTTTGGCCCCAGCCGTGCTGGCGGGTCACCAGGGCGCGCTGCCGGGCGGCGGTCTGCCCGTTGGTGGTGAGCCACAGATAGCCGCGAGGGGAAAGGTGGGGGTTGTAGATACGCTGACCGGTGACCTCCTCGAAGTTTTCCAGCAGATCCATGGTCTGGCGCACCAGGGCAAGTTCGAGCGGGTTGTCGAATTGCAGGCGGTAGCCGCCGGTGGCCACGGCGGTGGTCAGCGAACAGAGGGCGGGGCGTCGCTCGATGATCACCGGGCGTACACCGGCCCTGGCGGCGTGAAAGGCGGTGGCCGCGCCGACGATCCCTCCGCCGATAATCACCAATTCGGCGGTCGGCGGAGGATCGGTACGATAGGGGCTGGGCGACGGATCGGCCCGCGCGCCCGGTTGGGCAAAGCCGGATCCGGGCCGATCGCGAACCATAGTGGCCATCACTGATCTCCCTCTGGGCGGCTCCATGCGTCCCTGATGCAGGGCATGGATGCGCGCCCCGCCATGGTACCAGGCGCGATGCGCGGTTGAGCGTATGTTATCGTAGGAGCGCGGGTCTCCAGGCCCGCTGGGCGCGGACGCCCACCCGTCAGCGGCTATAGCGCTACCCTGGTGACGATCCGTGGCTGAAACGAGCGGGCCTGGAGACCCGCACCTTACGACGGATCAGAGTTGCCATGCCAAGCCGGGATTCGCGGTACCTTGAACCGTGGCGAATCGATGGCCAGTCGGGCCATCGGCCGAGAGGGAGGAGACACCATGGCCAGGGAACCGGAGGCAGGTCTGCCCGAGCATGCCCTTGAACGGCTGC
>DATBTL010000355.1:0-6276 GCA_036559345.1 Chloroflexota bacterium
GCGAGCTGTCGCGGCGCTGCTGGCTCTCCAGTCCCGCGATCACCGCCGCCGTCGACGATCTGGTGGAGGATGGGCTATTGGCGCGGGCCCACAGCGAGAAGGACCGGCGCAAGGTGCTGGTGCGCCTCACCCCCACCGGAGAACTGGCGCTCCGTGAGACCCGCGCCGCCGCGACCGCGACCCTGGCCGGCCTACTTCACGGCTGGGATGACCAGCGGGTGCGAGCATTGGCGGCAATGCTGCGGGATCTCGACCGGGCGGCCGAGAACAGGCTGAGCACGACGCGCGAATAGGCACGGGGCGATCTCAACATTGAATCACGGAAACACGGAGGACGGGAGAACACGGAGGGTGCGAAGCGCGGAAGGCGCTGTTCACCGTGGATCGGGACCAGAATCCTGTATAATGACTATGGATCATGACCATAGTAAGGAATCAACATGGATGCTACCATTGGCGCCGGTGAGTTCAAGGCCAAGTGCCTCCAACTGATCGACGAGGTGGCGGAACACCGGCAACCGCTGATCATTACCAAGCGCGGCCGGCCGCTGGCCAAACTGGTGCCGATCGAAAGCACCCGTTCGCTCTTTGGCGCCATGGCGGGATCAGTCATCCATGAAGAGGACATCGTCTCGCCCTTGAATGTACCCTGGGACGCGACGGAGTGAGCGGAGTGGTGCTCGACACCCATACCCTCGTCTGGCTCCTGGCCGGAGATCGGCGTATATCGCCGGACGTCGTCGAGGTCGTATGGCAAGCCGCCGCCATGAACCAAGTATTTGTCTCCGCGATCACGCCATGGGAGATTGCCATGCTCGTGGCCAAGAACAAACTCGCTTTCGTCTGTGATGTGCGGACCTGGCTTGACGAGGCGCTGAGCCAGCCCGGGATCACGCTCACGCCGCTCCTCCCCGCGATCGCCGTCGACAGCGTACGCCTCCCCGGCGCCATCCATGGAGACCCCGCCGACCGGATCATCGTGGCAACCGCGCGCCACCTGCGCGCCACGCTCGTCACCGCCGATGCCAAACTCCTCGCTTACGGCCACAGTGGACATGCCGCGGTGTTAGACGCCTCCTCTACCGATCCCGCGGAGTGACCAAACGATACCCAACACGGGAGCGTCCGCCCCTCCATCTTGAATCACGGAAACACGGAGGAGGGGAGAACACGGAGGGTAGGAAGCCCTGAACCATGCTGGGCAACCCTTCCCGAGCGTTCTCAGGGCCCGATCGGTCTCGGACCCCGTAGCCGCGTGGTAAAGTCGGGCCCGTTCCGTGGTCTCCTCCTCTCCGCGCCTCCGTGATTCTCACGGCGCCCTGCTGGATCGGCACCGCGGTCGGGATGGGCGGCGACACCTCCGGCGTCACCCGCTGCCAACTACGCCCACCATCAGCACCGCGGTAGAGCAGGCCGGACAGGTTCGGGTTGTTCAGTAACTCAGGGGTCACGTTCGGTCCCGTGGCCAACGCCACCTTCGGATCCTGACAGAGCAGCAGTGCCGCCTTTCCGCCGCCCGCCGCATCGATCAGCGTGCTCAGCGTGCAGGGCAGACGCGCGCTGAGGGCCAGGCGCGTCCCGGCCGGTCCGCCGCCGGTAAAGGCACGCACGCCATCGCTGTAGAAACCGTAGGCATGGCCGGCGCCGAATGCATCGTCCAGGGTGAAGGCGGGACACTGGCCTCGCCAGTCGCCTGGACAGGTGATCGGCTTCCACGTGCGGCCGTGGTCGGTCGAGAGGTAGCGACGGTCGGCAGGGATTCTGCCGCCGGTGATCTGGGCAACGATAACCTGGGGCAGGTGCCGATCGGTGCTGAGGAGGAACGTCGCCTGAGGGTCAGGGCCGGGTGCGACCAGCAGATGCCAGGTGGCGCCGCTGTCCTCGCTCCGCGCCCAGCGGGAGGCATCGGGTCCGGGCAGGGCCATGTAGACCACTTGCTGATTGGCGGGGTCGGCCAGGAGTCGTCTGGTAAAGGGCGTCACCCCCTGCCCATCAATCCTCGAGAGCCCGTCGGACTCCACGATCCGCCAGTGCGCCCCGGTGTCATCCGAGCGGGCCATATAGAGGGCATAGCCGCTGTCGGTAGGGTTTACTTCCAGATAAAGCCGCCGTGGGTTGGCCGGACTGATAGCGAGCGGGCCATCAGGATTACAGCAGTACGGGGTGAAATTGTTGAACGGCGGGCTGGCGTAGTTGGCGAGGTCGCCCCAGTGCTGACCCCTATCGGTTGAGCAGATCCAGCCGAAAGAAGCACTCCTCGCGCAGTCGCCGCCAGCGGTGAACAGGAAGAGATCCATGCCATTGGGTGAGAGCAACCAGGGATTACGCAGGGCTGAGCATGCCAGCAACGCTCCGAACTGGGGCGCATGCGGCTTGAACGCTTGTCCGAGATCGTCTAACGAGCGCCATAGCGTACCGCCATCGGTCGAGCGCGCAGCCCACAGCGTGCAGGCGACCCCGTCCAGTCCTATACAGGTGCGTGGCGTACCGAGGTACCCACCCCCATACGCGAGGGCAGGGTGCGAAGGGTCGCTCTCCACCCAGGTGATGGTCACCGGCCCCAGCCGACCGTTGGGGACGACCGGGGTAGGTGTGCCTCCAGACCCCGGCGGAAGGCCGAGGCGGAGGATAGCGGGAGGAGGGCGCCCACGAGAATACCGACAACCACACGGGCGAAAGTCACCCTACGCTCCGCCCGTCTCCCTGGGTGGCTCGAGCGCGAGGACGGGCACCGGGCCTCGCAGCACCTGAGCGAATGCATTGGCCGAGGCGGCGGTGGCGGCGGCCTGGTTGTCCTGGGCGATCGAGTGCCACAGTTCCTCGCGGAGGATCTTGCTGCTCGCCGGAGCCTCGATGCCGATGCGGACGAACTGGCCGTCCACCGCGACCACCATGATCCGGATCGCGTCGCCGATCCGGATCCCCTGCCCGGTCTTCCGACTGAGCACTAGCATGGGACGGTGAAGTTCCTGGCCGCCGCGTCCCACCGCACCGCCTGGCGCAGTGGGTAGCCCTGACCGTCCAGAACAATCTGCCTACCCGTGCCCGCCCGCTGATCCAGGATCACCGGAGCCAGAAGATTCACCACGAAACTGTTGGCCTCGGGATCAAACCGGGCGACCACGAACACGCGCTCGTCGTGATCCGCCCCTAGCGACTGACCCACATGCTCGGCGTAGCCGCTCACCACCAGGGACGCCGATTCGACCACGGGCAGGCAGGCCGCTTGATCCTCCAGGGATTGCAGCCAAAACAGGGGAGCGCTGCTCTCGTCGCCGATCAGCGCGTAGCGATGGCTCTCGGGGAGGCCCGGCAACGCCTCTGGGAAGCTGAACAGGGCGCTGGGCGCGACCACCACTTGCTCGACGGCGCCGAAGCGTACGGTCGCGATCACCAGGCCCTCGGTAGGCGCCTGGCCCGCGAGTGATACTAATGCCATGCTACTTCAGGAAGTCCATGAGGCTGGATTGTACCACTTTGCCCGCCGCGGTGAGTGATGCCTGGTAGGTGGCCAAGCGTTGGTTAAAGGTGACCGATGCCTGGGCGAAGTTGGCGTCCACGATCCCCGACCATTGCGCGGTAAGGGTGGTATGCTGGCTCTGCAGCGACCCCTGTACGGCGGTGACGCGGTTGGTAATGGCGCCCGCCGTGGTCTGGGCCAGTAACAAGCCGCCCTGCGCCTTGTCGATGGTGGCAAGGTCACCGCTGATCGTGGCGGAATCGCCGCCCAATAAGTCGGCCTGCAATTGGGACATGGCGCCGAACACGGCGGGAAGAGCGTTGCTCCCCGGTATACTCACCTGGGACACCAGTCCCGAACTCAATTCACGACTGATCGGGACGCTGTCGCCCTGGTAGGCGACCGTGGTCAAGCCGCCGCTGGTAGCGGTAGTGAAGGGAACGGTCAGGGTCTTTTGCCCGCTCAGCACATACTGGCCATTGTAGGTGGCGTTGGCCGATTGCGCGCCCTGCTGAATCAGTTGGCCCACCTGATTGGCCAGGGCCGTCCGCTCGTCGGCGGTCAAGGTGCCATTCGCCCCTTGTACGCCGAGAGTCCTTACGGCCAATAGGGCGTCGTTCACTCCGTTCAGGGCATTGGTGGTGGTTTGCATCCAGCTCTCGGTATCGTTCGCCGTCGAGGTAAAGGCCGTGTTCTGGGCCAATTCGTCCTGCAGGCTCAGGGCTGTCCCGGTTCCGGCCGGGTTATCGGACGGCGCATTGATCTGCCGGCCCGAGGACAGGGTGGTCTGCGCCTGAATAAGTTGGTCATAGGCGCTATTTACCTCAAAGTTCCTGAGATCGGCGACTTGCTGCTCACTGATTCGCATTGGCCCTAGCCTCCCAACTGGGTGATCATGTTGGAAATCGTCTGGTCCATGATCGATATCACATGAGTGGCGGCATCATAGGCTTGCTGATAGCGCATCAGGTTGCTCGCTTCTTCGTTGAGCGAGACCGAGGATACCGACTCCTGCTGGTTGGTCAGTTGCTGCAAGACAAGGGTTCCGGTTGACAGGTTGGTTTGTGCCTGCTGCCCGTTGACCCCGAGTTGGGTGATCATGGCGTTGTATTGATTCTGCAAGGTAGTCGGCTGGCCGGCGGCCGGAGTTTCCTGTAACTGGGAAATCTTGGTGGCCATGCTTCCGTCACCCGGCGCGTTCGGGGCTGAACTGGCGGCGATATTGGTGTTGTCCGCCGCGATAACCGGATTGAGCGCGAGGGTTGCCGCCGACGTACCGGTGAAAAAGGCAATCCCGGTCGCTCCGTTACTGCCGTAGCCGGTGCTCTGGAGGTTGTTGACCCCAGACGCGATGTTACTTGCCAGGTTGTTCAAGGTGGTGAGCTGGCCGCCAAGCGTCTGGTCGCGGGCCGTGATCGCCCCGCCCAGGGAACCGCCGCTGATCGGGATCTGTCCGGGCTGACCCTGGAAGGCCACGGCGGTGAACTGTGGCTGGGTTGCGTCGGGAACCGTGGTCAATTGATGGGACTGGATACCCTGCACCAGGGTTCCGGACCCCGCGAGCGACACATTCACGGTGCCGTTGGCCTGATAGGTGGCTTGCACCCCTACTACTCGCGAAAGTTGATTGACCAGATTGTCCTGCTTGTCCTTCAGGTCGTTTGGCTGCTGGCCCACCGCCGTGACTTCGGCAATCTGTTGGTTCAGGGTAGCAATCTGGCCGGTCAGCGTATTGACCTGGGTGACGAAGCCCCCGATCTCGGCGTTATTTTGCTGCTGCAACTTCTGAAGAGATCCCGAGGCGCCATTCAGCCCGCTGGCCAGATCGGCGCCGCGCTGGGCCACCACGGCCTGCTGCGAGGGATCGGTTGGGCTATTGGCCAATCCTTGCCAGGCCGTGAAGAAGTTACTGAGCAGGGTGCCAAATCCGGTGGTACCATTGGGCTCGTTGAAGATCTGGCTGATGTTGGAGAGCGTATCGCTCTGGGTTTGCAACTGCGATTGCTGGCCGTTTTGGTAGATCACTTGCTGCTGCACGAAGCTGTCATGGGCCCGCGTGATCGAGGTGACCTGGACCCCGGTGCCCATCTGACCGGGGCCAGCGGCCCCCAGGGCCGGGTCGGAGATCGGGTCGGTCGTCTGCAAGTTGACCAATTGGCGCGAGTATCCGGGGGTGGAGGCGTTGGCTGTGTTCTGCCCACTCACGTTCATCGCGATCTGCTCGGCTTCAAGGCCGCGCAGCGCGGTGTTGACGCCGCTAAAAGTTGCCGTCATTGTCTAAGCCCACCGTCCCTGCCGTCGCCGGCTGATCTCCTGTACCATCGCTTGCTCGCCGCGGGGCCCATAGCCCATGCCGCCCACCCCCGCCGCCATGACGGTCCTTTGCAACACGGTCTGCGCCGAACGCACCAGGGCGTTGGCCTGATGCTGGCGCGCCTGCATGTCGCGGAGCGTGATCAGCATGTCCTGGCGGAGGGCGGCGAGCGCCGAAGCCTCCCGAGGAGGCAGCCGCTTCAGGAGAGAACTGATCGTCAAGGTTCCCCTCGGAACCCCTGGCCTGGGCAGGCGCCCGGTAAGCGCGTGGATTATTTCCCGTTCCGCCGCCTGCCGTTCTCGCTCGGCCGCCTCTACCTGGCCCAGGGCCACGGTCTGCGCCGCCACCGCGGACTGGACGGCCGGGAATGCTCCCGCTACCAGGGCGCCGATCAGGCATTCAAGTTGGGCCGAATAGGCATGGAATGCGTCGAGCTGCCGCCGCATGGCGGGCAGAAGCCTGTCGATGGCCGGTACTCCACGAGCCATCGGTCAGTCTCCCA
>DATBTL010000356.1:0-2763 GCA_036559345.1 Chloroflexota bacterium
GGCCTCGGTGGCCCCGGCCGCGCTCTGGCTGCACCTGAGCTTCCTTCTGGGCGGAACCCTGGAGCCCCGGCGACAGCGGCTGGTCCTTCAGGTTGCCTATGGGCTGGCGGCGGTCTTGATCGGGCTGGGAACCTTTACCGACGTGATTCGTCGCTATCCCGCGCGGGGGGCCCTGGACGCGGTCGGCCCGCTCTATATCATCTACATACTCTTCCTGCTGACCTGCGCCGGTCTTGCCCTGACCAATCTTCTGCGCCTGTCGTTCCGCGATCGGACGATTGCCCGCACCGTAACGCGCATGTTGATCGCCGGCGCGGCCTGCTTCCTGGGAGGAGTAACTTTCTTTGCCCTCTACGAGTTTCAGGCCACGGCCTGGAGCGAACTGCCTGCCTGGCTGCTTCTGCTCGCGGGGCTGGGCGCCGTGGGCGGAACGGTCGGCATCCAGAGCAACTTGCTGATCGGTACCGATGTGCGGCGTGACTTCCTCTACAACGTCACCGGTCTGGCTTTGCTGCTGCTGCCCTATTTGGCGGCAAGCGCGGCAATGATCGGCTTCGATGGCATGCGCCCCCGCTTGCTTGTCCTCGTGCTGACCGCCCTGATCACCGCGAGCTATACCCTCCAGGGCCAGGCCGGCAAGTGGCTGGACGCGGCCTTCTTCACCCCGGCCGTGCGGGAGGAGCGCGCCTCCGCTCGCGCCTACGTGGAGGCGCTGGCCACGCAGCCGGTTGGGCCAAGCCCGGAGTTGGCGACCCGCAAGTCGTTCGACGATGCGGTGCGCCGCGCCCTCACCCATCTCTCCGACCCCACCAAGCTGGCTACGTCGCCCTTGCTCAATCTCCGGACGGTAGGACGCGGGGTTGAGGAGCAGGGGCTGGAAGAGAATCGGTTGAATCGGGCGGCGGTCCTGCGGGAGACCTTGATCGATCTGCTCAGCGGACTCAAGCCGGCCGCGGGCGCCGGCGGGGTGACCGGAGAGGCGTCCCGTTACTATAACTGCCTCTATTTCCCCTATGCGCGCGGGGTCAGCCGGCGGCGCGCGCCCACTATCCTGCGCCAGTTGCAAGAACGACGACAGCGCGAGGGAGGGGCGCCCACGGATACCGAGCGAGTCGTTCACTGGCTCCTTCAGGTCGATGAGGACACTTTTTACAAGTGGCAGCGGCGCGGTTCCGACACCGTCGCCGCCGCGCTCCGTGAGCGCGAGGTCACCGCGGGCGGCGTAGTGCCGGCGTAGGCAGGCGAAGGCCGCCGCCAGTCCTCCTCTTTGCTCCGCTGATTGGCGCGCCCTCTGGTCGCGGCAGGCGCCCAGGCAGTTTCGTACAGTGATTTACCTGTCCGTGGCAGCACCTTCGGTGGTGTACTGCTCCCATGCCGCCAGAAGGACTGGAGAGCGGAGGGGAGTCGTAGCCATGAATTGCCCGAACTGTGGTGATGTAGGCCAGCCGGGACCAGTGTCGTGCCAAACCTGTCGTTCCGTGTTTGAGGTGTCCGACCTCGAGCGATTCAATCACCTTACATTCCTGCGCGAGCGCCTGGAACAATGGAGCGTCTCCGGGTTGTTGCCGAAGGGAGCGGCAACCCACGCGGCCGCCCTTACCCTTCAGGAGATCCATGTCTGCCTCGGTAGGATGGCCGGTACAGTACCCGTCCAACCGGCCCGTGCCGCCGCGCGGACGATCGAGCCTCGCCCTTCCGTGCCCGTCGCGCGACCCGTCGCGACCGGAGGGTCCGTACCGGCTCCGACGCGGGCAACCAGGCTCGGGCTGCCCTATGCCGCCGCGCTTCCCAGGCCAGCCAGACCATTGTTCTCCTGGAAACAGGTCGGAACCTACCTGCTATCCGAGCGGACCCTGAACGGGCTGCTGGGCATTGGCGCCTTTCTGATCCTGGCGGCGGCCTTTGTCATTTCAACCGTGAATCCCACCGGGCTGAGCCCGTTGCCTCATCTGGGCATGATGGTCGCGACCACCGCGGTTTTCTATGCCGCGGGTACTCTGGTACGGGGGAAACTCGATCTTACCCGTGCCGGCGCCGCTCTCCTGGGGATTGGCGCCGCGTTCATCCCCCTCGATGCCTTGACCCTGGGCCGGGATACGCTCCAATTCGATTGGGCGACGAACTGGCTCGGGGCGTCAATGCTGTGCCTGCCGTTATATCTCTTCTCGCACCTGATGCTCCGGGGGCGGCCCTTTGCCCTGCTGACCACCATCTCGGGCGGAAGCTTGCTGCTTGCCGCCGGCAACCAGCTTGGCGTGCCCTCGCCCTGGGCCTATGCGTCCCTATCCCTCCTAGCTATTGGCTACTTGCTCCTTGGCCACCGTATCCATCGCGAGTGGCTAGCCCTGGCCTGGGCCCTCTTCTGGACCGCGCAGTCGGCGACTCCGTTCGTAATGGCCGCGCTGCTTGCCGCCAGGCTGCTCCCGGATAGCGTGCTGAGCGGTATGCCGGTCGCGTGGCATACTGCCCTGCTGGCCCAACGGGGGGCCAACCTGGACTACGCCGCCGGTACGGCGTGGTGGCTCGGTACGGTCTTCTATCTGCTGGCGGCCCGAACGTCCGGGCAACGCCTCTACCGCGATATAGCCGCCTGGGTGCTGCCCTGTGCCCTGCTGTTCACGCTCACCAAAGCGCCATGGGATAGCGGTTGGGATGGCTTCTGCCTCATCCCCCTGGCGGCGGGCTATCTGCTGTATGGGCGATTCGCCACCCGCCTGCCTCATCGGCAAGATGGCTCCTATCGCTATCGAGACGTAGCCCGAG
>DATBTL010000357.1:0-2814 GCA_036559345.1 Chloroflexota bacterium
CTGGCCAGATCGGTGGCCCAAACCAGGACCTGGCGCTGCGAGACTTTCAGGGTGATCCCAGTGCGGGTGACCAGGAGCAACTGCGCGTCTACCGCCTGTCCGCTCCCCCTGGCCTGGACAAAGTAGTAGCCGGGCGGGAAGGTCGATTGCCCTGGCAGGGCCAGCGGCACTTGAATGGCTACCGTCTTGTTGAGCGGGGCGTTGGGCAGCTTGGTGAAGGAGAGGATACGCGAACTGGAGGGCGGCAGGTTCTGGCTCTGGTTGTATTGGCCATTCAGATCGCCGACAAATCCCGCCCGATCCAGCCGGTAGAGGCTGTAGGTGATGGCGCCGGGATTGATTCCCTGCAAGCTGAGGAGGATGGGCCGATAGGCATCATAGGTCGCGATCCCGCCGGTGACAAAGCCGAGGGTCGGAGCCAGGGGCGCCGTGGTGAATTGGAAACTATAGGGAGCGGTCAGGGCGTCGCCCGCCCGCGCCCGGAGCCCCGCGCGCACGGTCACTGTGTACCGGGTGGAGGGGGCGAGATTGCCGTAGACGAAGAGGTTCAGATCGTCCTGACCGAAGGAAATGTAGCGTCCGGGCACATCGGGACTGATGCTCACATGCTGGATGGCCGATGTTTCATTCACCGGAGCGCTGAAATCCACCTCGACCCCGGAACCCTGATCATTCGGGCCCAGCACCGCACCGTTGGCGGGCGTGGAGCCTGTGACCCGCAGATAGGGCGCGATGGCGAACTGCCAGTGGGCGGACTGGGTCATCGGGAGCGGTCCCTGGGCCGAGCGGGCCGTGGTCCCCTCGGTAGCACTATAAGTCGCGGTGCGGACCAGCGGGGTGATCGGCTGGAAGCGGAGGGTCACCGAATCGGGCCAGGAGAAGACACCGGCCACCGCCCGCCCCTGACCATCGCGCAGAGCGAAGGCCGCCTCGGCGCTCGGGTGGTCCATCGGCTGGTTGAATTGCACGGTAGCCGCCGGCCTCGGCACCGCGTAGCCGTAGCCATCGGGCGGGCTCGTGTTCAGCACGGCGGGACGGAGGGTCGAGAACGACCAGGCATAATCCTGTTGGAGGCGCGTGCCGTCGATTGCCTTCAAGCCGGCGGCCACCCGCAGATGGTAGACGGTGGCGGCGCGCAGGGCGCCGGCCTGATAGCGGTAGATCGCCGTGGTCACCCATTGCCCATGGCCGGCCAGCGGTGGGTCGCTCACCACCGGGCTGGGTAATTGTTGCTGCTCAACCCCGACCAGCGGGGCGACCGGGCGGTCGAAGGCCACCAAGACGGTGGTGCTGGTGACCACCTCGGTCACGTTAGGACCGGGCGAGACGGCGCGGACACTGAGGGTGGGGGACAGGGCGGGGAGATGGGCGGGTGGGGCGGCCAGACCGGCGTGGGGGCCGTAGGGCGCCAGTCCACTGGCGAGCAGGCACGGGACGGCCAGCAGCGCCAGGACGCGCGGCACCAGGGTGCGTCTGGGCATTCCAAACATGAAAGCGACCTCCAATAATACGGCTGGCGCGGCACGCCGGATCACCGCGCTCTCTCCTCACGGCGCGGTATCCCCGAGTTGGGTTGCCGCGCGTCTGGAGGCTATAACGTGGATGGGAGGGAGAAGGTAACGGGGATCCTCCATTCCGCGCGCTATTTTTGGCCCGAGACTAAAAGAAGGACATACACAGATCATGCGTCATCCTTTTACGCCGCTATCCGTCGCGCTTGCCGGGGGAGCCCTGCTGTTGACCACCCTCTTTCCCGGAATGCCGTCCGCGAACGCGGCGGGAAACGGTGGGTCCGTATACGCGCCGGTCAAGACGGCGCTCCAGGAGGTGCTGATCCCGGTCGCCCTCCCTACCGCCCTGCCCCTGGTGGGGATGCCGCGTGGCACCCACCTCCATGCCGAAATCGATGGCAATAGCCTCAGCGTCACCACGTACATCGTGGATCTGGGATATACCAAGGGGTGCGGCGGCGCCGGCGCCTGCCGGTATGGCGAGGCGACCGGCGGCTGGACCGGCGACACCCCCGGCGTGCTGGTGCCGGACCAGGGAGGAGTTTCCATCACGTTACGCGGGGGCATCCGGGGCACGTTCTATCCCTATACCTGTGGCGCCAGTTGTGGAGACTCCATCATCATGTGGCATGTACACGGGATTCCCTGTACCGTCTCCCTCAAAGGCGGCAGCCGGGCCAATGTGCTGGTCATGGCGAACTCGGCCATAGCGAACACGCACTCCTCCTGAGCCGGGAATCGAGGGGATGGCGCCCTATGCATAGTGCTCGGATCGCCAGGGAGTGGTGGCGGCCCAGTCCTCGGCCCCGGCTATGATGATGTCGCAGATCGGATCCTTCACATCGTAGTAGAGATCCCAATCGGTCGAATCGTGCCTGGCCAGGGCCAGCTTGGCCTGGGCATAGGCCGCTGACGCGAGTGGGTGGGCGCGCAGGTAGTCGCGGAAGAGCAATGCGTAGCGCCCGTTCGCGCTTCCGGCCCGGCGTACGTGGACATGGGTGGGGCGCGCGCCGGGGAGCGGCTGGTAATACTGCTTCTCCCAGTCCCGATCGGGCATGCTGTCGGTGGGGGGCCGGTGATCGCGGGTGATGTCGGCGCGCCGCGGGTACCCGGCGCGGAGGAAGGCCGCTTCCAGGTCGGGGGTGAAGTCGTGGACCGTGATCTGCACGTCAATGATGTCCTTCGCCGCCAATCCGGGCACCGCCGTGGACCCGATGTGGTCGATCCGGAGGGCCAGGTCGCCGAGTGCCTCGTGAAGGGGACGGGCGATCGCCGCGAACTCCGCGGGCCAGTCTGGGCGGTA
>DATBTL010000358.1:0-6696 GCA_036559345.1 Chloroflexota bacterium
ATTCAAGCGTGACCGCCGAGGTCGCGGTAGAGAGTGTCACCACCGGTGTGGAACAGCGCGACGGGCACTTGAAGTCTCCGGATTTCTTCGATGTCGCCCAGTTCCCTACCATTACCTTCAAGAGCACCAGCGTCCGCGTGACCTCGGGCGATGAGTTTGAATTGGTCGGCGACCTGACCATTCATGGGGTGACGCGCTCGGTTACCCTCAAGGGCACCCGGAATGGCACCGGCACCAATCCATACGGGATGGTCGTTGCCGGCTTCAGCGCCGAAACCTCGATCAGCCGGAAGGACTTTGGCATGACCTACAATGCCGCCCTCGAAACCGGTGGAGTGCTGGTCGGCGACCATATCAAGATCAGCATTGAGGTTCAGGCCGCGAAGCAGGCGTAGTCCCCGATCCCGGCGCCGAGCGCGCTCGGCGCCGGGATCAAATCACGGTCTTGCTGTTCCGGCGCCCGTCAAACGACAGGCGCACCTTCCGGTCCTCGATCACCGTCTCCAGATGGACTGAGCGGTTCCAGATCTGGAATAAGTACTGGAGCGTTCTCTCGGCGTAGCGGACGTCCAGTTCGACCCCCTCGTAGCGGTGAGTTAGGTACAACTCCCGATTGTGACGGTAGTCCCCGTCCTCGACCACGATCACCGGCAGCCCGAAGTTGTCCATCCCGGCCACCAGGGTATCGCGGACCACGCGCCAGTCCGTCTCCGCGACCTGCCACTCATCGTCCACCAGTTGGTAGGTATAGAGGTCGAGGTCGCGGACCAGATCCTCGGTCAAATACTTCCGCAACAGGGATTGGTCGCTCTCGGTTTCGCGCACGTCAAACAGCTTGGCCCGGCCCCCGCCCGGTTGCCGCCCCAGCTTCTCGCGCTCCTCGGCGGTAGGGTTATCCCAGCGCCGCTCGATGTCCTCCAGCACCTTGAAGCCCAGGTAATACGGGTTCAAGCGCATGCGCGCGCCCGGGGAGACCACGCCCGCGTGCATACGCGAAAAGGCGGCATATTCGGCGGCGGGGAGATCCAGGGCCTCCATGATTCGGTAGTGCCAGTAGCTGGCCCAGCCCTCATTGATAATCTTGGTCCGCATCTGGGGGAGGAAATACAGCATCTCCTCCCGCACCACCGCCAGAATATCCCGCTGCCAATCCTCCAGATCGCGCGTGTGCGCGATCAGGAAGGCGAGAATGTCGTGCTCGGGCAGTTCGGGCACCTTCGCCGCCCGTTCCGGCTCCTCCTCCTCTTCCTCCGATTCTCCCATCGCTAAAATATCCAGATAGGGAGAAGCCTCCGATTCCGGTGCTTCGGGACGGATATGGGGGGTGGTGGCCGGCGCCTCGTTATCCGGATGGAAGGCGATATGCTCCTTGAGCGAGAGCGCCGCGTCGAGAAACCGCTCCACCGCCAGGGTGCCATGCTCAAATTCGTAGCGGGCGATCCGATCGGCGTTGACCCCCACCGATTCGGGCATCCTCCGGTTGGTGGGGCCGAAGTGCAGGTTATTCTTGAAGAAGTCGGTATGGCCCAGGACATGGGCCATGATCATCTTGTTTTCCAGGGAATCGTTCGTATCCAGCAGAAATGCCTGCGAGGGATTGGCATTGATTACCAGCTCGTAGATCTTCGACAGGCCATAATCGTACATGGTCTTCATCTGGTAGTACGCCTTGCCGTGCGTCCAGTGGCTGAAACGGCCGGGAATGCCATAGGCGCCGAACTCGTAGACCATGCTGGCGGGCACCACTTCAAAGTGGGTGGGGAAGGGGTCGAGGCCGAAGCCGCGGGCGACGTCCCACACCTGTTCCATGGTCTCTTCTGGGTGCTTATCGACCCGCGCGGTTGCCATGATGCCTCCGGTGGATGAGAAAGAGCGCCTACGCTAACAGAGCGGGCGGGGCAAAGAACTTACGCAGGGCAGGATACACATCTTCCTTGCTCTTGATCGTGATGCCGACAAACTCCGGCTCGTTGACCTCCGACAAGGCGCTCATCAGGCTGCTGGTGGACCAGCGGCTGTAGACCTCTTCCTTGATCTCGCCGTAGCCGAACAGATTGCAGCGGCCAATGATATCGCGCACCAGGGCGACGCAGCGGGCGTTATCGTCGTCGCCCCAATTGTCGCCGTCGCTGAAGTGGAAGGGATAAATGTTCCAGCGATCCGCCGGATACCGCTGCTCCATGATCTCGGCGCAGAGTTGGTACGCGGACGACACGCGGGTGCCGCCGCTCTCTCCCAAGCTGAAAAAGGTCTCCTCGTCCACTTCCCTGGCTTCGGTGTGATGGGTGATAAAGACGATCTTTACACTGGCGTACTTTGTGCGGAGGAAGCGGACCATCCAGAAGTAGAAGGCGCGGGTGATGTACTTCTCGAACTCGCCCATGCTCCCGGACACATCGCGCATGGCGATCACCACCGCGTTGTGCTGCATCTCATGGGTGATGTTCCAGGTACGGTACCGCAGATCGTCCTTCCGGATCCGGAGGCCGGGTTCTTCCTCGGGCTCCGCCGCGTCCTCCCCCGCCTCGACCGGAGCGGCCCGCGACCGGCTCATCGCCTGCCGCTTCATCGCCTGGAGCAGCGAGCGTTTCTTGTCCAGATTGGGCAGAATGCCCACCGGGCGCACATCGGTGAAGCGGACTTTCTCGGAGACGATCTGCTGCTTGCCCTTCTCCTTGAGGTTGGGCAAGCTGAGATCGGCGAAGATCATTTCCGCCAGTTCATCAATGGTGAACTCGGTCTCGTAGTAGTCGATCCCGGGCTGATTCCCCGCCTGCCGTCCCTTCCCAGGTTGCTGGCCGGGGGCCTGCCCGATCACGTCGCCCGGTTGGCTCCCGCCCGGCCCCTGGCCCACCCCGCTCTTCTTGAACGGGTCGTAGCGGAAGGTGTATTCCTCCAGGGAGCGCACCGGCACCTTGACAATTTTGCTCCCGTCGCTGGTAATGATCGACTCGTTGGCGATGATCTCGCCAAGCTGGCCTTTAATCGCCTCGCGCACCTTCTCCTGGTGCCGAGCCTGATCCTTGGGGCCCTTACGGTGCAGGCTCCAATCGCTTTCGCTGATCGACATCCCCGTGCTCATGATGCGGTCCTTTAGCGGTTCAGCAGGGTGCCGACGTAGCCGAGCAAGTCGCGGGCGCAGACGGCGCAGTAGCCATGGTCGCTCATCAAGCGATCCACCACTTCGTTGATCCGGCGCAACTGCTCGCCGTCCGGCGTCTTGACCGAGGTGGTGATTTTGATGATGTCCTTAAGGTCGGCGAACAGCTTCTTCTCTATCGCTTCCTTGAGCCGCTCATCGCTGGTGTATTCGAAGGTCTTGCCTCGGCGGGCCAGGCTGGCCATGGCCATCAGGATGCTTTCGCGGAAGGTTTGCTTCCCGTTGTCGGTGACCCCGATCTGCTCCTCGATCGAACGCATAAGCTTCTCGTCCGCGTCGACCGGATCGTCGGTCAGCGGATCCTTCAGCTTTTCCTTCCGGCAGAACGCCTCCACGTTATCCAGATAGTTATTGAGGAGGGTGCGGGCGGAATCCTCGAAGGCGTAGACGAAAGCCCGTTGCACTTCCTTTTTGGCCAGTTCGTCGTATTCGCGGCGCGTATCGGCCAGCAGATTGAGATACCGTTCTCGTTCATCCTTGCTGAAGGCGGTATGCTGGTCGAAACCATCCCGCAGAGCCCGGAGGGCATTGATCGGATTGATGCAAGTGACTCCCTGGCGAATCAAAGCGTTGCTCAGGCGGTCGATGATATAGCGGGGGGAGATTCCGTCCATCCCCTCACGAACCGTCTCCTCCTGCAACTCCCGCATGTCCTTGTGCTTCCAGCCCTCGACTTCCTCGCCATCGTAGAGCTTCATCTTCTTGACCAAGGTCATGTTGGCCTTCTTGGATGGCTCCAGGCGGGAGAGAATAGCGAAGGTCGAGGCGACCCGCAGGGTATGGGGCGCGATGTGCACGCCGCTGACGTTGCTTTGGGCGAGGAGTTTTTCGTAGATCTTTTCCTCCTCGGAGACTCGCAGATTATAGGGCACGCGGACCAGGATGATCCGGTCTTGCAGAGCCTCGGACTTGGGGTTCCCCACGAAGCTTTTATATTCGTTCTCATTGGTGTGGCCGAGCACCATTTCGTCGGCATAGACAAGGGAAAAGCGGCCGGTCTTGATGTTCTGTTCCTGGGTCAGGGTGAGCAGGACGTACAGGAGCTTCTCATCGGCCTTAAGCACTTCGATCAATTCGACCATGCCTCGGTTGGCCACGTTCAGTTCGCCGTCGAACCGGTATGCCCGCGGATCGGATTCGACGCCGACCTCGCCGATCGTGGAGAGATCGAGCGAGCCAACCAGTTCCGAGACATCCTGGCTCTTCGGGTCGCTGGGCACGAAGGTGCCAAGGCCCACCCTGCTCTCGGAGGAGAAGACCACCCGCTCCACCGGCACCTTGTAGATGTCGTTGTCGTAGCGGTCGCGCAACTGGTAGGCGCAGGCGGGACACAAAGAGCCCTCGATATAAAGGCCGAAGTCGCGCATCAGGTCGGGGCGCATCTCGCGGGGAATCAGGTGCAAGGGCTCCTCGTGCATGGGGCAGCCCTTGATCCCATAGAGGGCGCCGCGGGCGGTGCGAGTGTAGCGCTCAAGGCCCTCGCGCAGCATGATGGCGATCGTCGACTTGCCGCCCCCAACCGGGCCCATGAGCAGGAGGATCCGCTTCCGCGGTTCGAGGCGCTTGGCGGCGGCGCTAAAATAGTCCACTACCTGGGCCGTGGATTTCTCCAGCCCAAAAAGCTGCTTGCCGAAGAACTTGTATCGCGGCTGCCCATCGGGTCCGTCGTCGACTCCCTCTTCCATAATCATGTCATGGATACGGGAGTGAGAAAGCTGCGCCACATGGGGATTCTTAATCGCGATATCAAGATATTGGTCAAACGTACCGGTCCAGTTCAGCTCCTTTTGCTGCTGGCGATACGCTTCAAGACGGGCACGGACATCCATTGTGTCCACGGATAACCTCCTCCTGGCTCGGTCGGGGTACGCACTCTCTAGAGTGGGGCCGGTGGCGGATCAGGTCCACTCGCCGGCGGATATGCCTCCAATCATTGGCCTTCCCTGAGAGGGAAATACACGTATTCGGGACTCAATCGCTCCTGGTCGGGGATCCCGCCACGGCGGGATTCGCGCCACGCGATGGTTGTTGGTACGCAAGCCGTGGACTGCCAGGCGCGTCCCGGATAGGCCGGTCGCGTCGCGAATTGCCGTCTTTCCCATCGGGATCGTCGGCATGACAGCGGCTCGATAGAGGGTCTTGGGGCTGTTGCCATTGGTCTCCCTCCTACTGACACCGTAGCACACCCTGGATGAATAATCTATGGCAATACTGATAGCCCAATACGGTATTTTACTCCTGGAAGCACCGGAGACCGCGGTCCATCGCGTGGCCTCGTACGCCGGATCGCCAATCCCTTTACACTCTATTCCATGCCTTCTTGGTACCAGGTAGAAGTTAGGAGCAGGAGATGCGAGCGGCCGTCTTCCATGGCGCGGGCGATATTCGAGTGGAGCAGGTGCCGGATCCTCGGATAGAGGAACCCACGGACGCCGTGGTGCGGATCACCCACGCGGCGATCTGCGGCTCTGACCTCTGGCCGTATCGGGGATTCAATCCCTGGCAAGCGGGCTGGCGGATCGGCCACGAGTGGTTGGGAGTGGTGGAGGACGTGGGGACGGCGGTAGATACGGTGCGCCGGGGAGATTGGGTGCTGGCGCCATTTTCGTTCTCGGACGGCACCTGCGAGTTTTGCCGCCGGGGCCTGCAGAGTTCGTGCGTGCAAGCCGGCTTCTGGGGCACCACGCGGGATGGAGGGCAGGGGGAGGCCATCAGGGTGCCGTTGGCGGCCGGTACCTTGGTATCCATCCCGAAGGATGTGGAACGCGACGAAGCACTGCTGACCAAGATGCTCCTTCTTACCGACGTGATGGCCACTGGCCACCACGCCGCGGTCTCGGCCGGTGTGCGCGCCGGAAGCACCGTGGCGGTGGTGGGCGATGGCGCGGTGGGCCTCTGTGGGGTTCTAGCCGCCCATAGGCTGGGAGCGGAACGGATCATCGCGGTCGGCCATCATGCGGATCGTCTGGCCCTGGCCCAGCGCTTTGGCGCCACCGATCTGGTAAGCGGAACGGACGAGGCCGCTATCGCCCAGGTTCAGGACTTGACCGGCGGCGGGGCGGCGGCCGTGATGGAGTGCGTTGGCCACAAAGCGTCCATGGATGTTGCCTTCGCCGTCGCGCGGGCGGGCGGCACCGTTGGCTTCGTGGGCCAACCACACGGCAGCGAGGTGGTGAACATTCGGCGCATGTACCGTGATAACGTGGCTCTCCGCGGCGGTATCGCGCCAGTGCGGGCCTACATTCCCGAGCTGATGAGCGACGTGCTGGCCGGCACGCTCGACCCCTCGCCCGTCCTGGATCAGTCGGTCAGCCTGGACGAGGTAGCGGCGGGGTACGTGGCGATGGATACCAGGCAGGCGCTGAAAGTGATGGTGCGTGTGTAGCCGTGCGCTACACCTCACCAGTTCACGGGCTTACCTATACTCCCTTGCGCGTCCGTTAGCGTAGAGGGAAACTGACACGCTGCCAGCGCACCACGCCGAATTGGTCGTATGAACGTGGCTGCATCGCGCAAAGGCCATGTCGCCTTAGGAT
>DATBTL010000359.1:0-12641 GCA_036559345.1 Chloroflexota bacterium
TGCCTGGCCCGCTACCTGCGCGAGCGCGATCCAGCGGTGATTGCCGGGGATGACTGGGCCCTGATCGATGCCGTCAGCCGGGCAGCTCGCGGCGCCGCCGATGCGCCGGGGAATACCGATACCAGCCTGGGCGAGGCGGAACGCAGCCTGACCGCCTTCGGGATCACGCCTCAATGGTCGGACAGCTTTCAGGAGGCATTCCTCGCTCCCTGGGCGATCTGCCTGGTCGATGGAAGGGCGCTGGTTCCGGCCCAGTATCCGCCGGAGTGGTTTGGTGACGCGGCGCCGGGCGGCAACCACTTTATCCTCTGGCTTCCCTGCCTACAGGGGAATCCGGATTGGTTCAACGATCCTCTGGCCTACGCGAACGGCCAGGAGGATTGCCGGTACCGGTTGGCCAGCGTGGCCGCCGCCTTCTCGGGCGCGTATGTGCTGCCGCCCACGGGGAATGGGGAGGCCGCGGCGCTGATTTTCCGCATAGCGGCCCGCTGCGCCCTGAAATTGCAGCCCAATCACACCTGCCTGGCCATGACCACCCTGGTCTCCGGCGTCTCGGTGACCGCGCTGGAGGGCGCGCAAGGCGGCTGGCAGCGGGTGAGAACCACGGAAGGATTGAGCGGTTGGGTGCCAAGCAGCAGGCTGATCGCGGAGGCGGCATGAGCGGAAAGCTACCGGGGCCGGCTCCCGCACGGGAACCAGATCTTTATGTGCTGTTCAGGGTAGCGAGCGCCGCCCGGTATCCCTTTCTGGCCGATTGGGTAACCCGCCGGCGTCTGAGCGCCGGCTTCCACCCCGCCCACGCCGGGCGCTTCGCCCGCGTCCTGGTGATCGGCGCCCCCGATGGGCTGGTCTTGCCGCCCACCTGCCGGGTGGCCTACGTGCCGGCGGAGGAGGCGGATCGGCGGTTCGCCGATGATCCAGAGCCATCCATTTTTGGAGGGAATGCTCGATGATTGATCCGGTCAACGCGCCGGTGGATGCCCGTATCCGCTTCGGCCTGAGCTTGCGCGAGGCGGCGATGCGTCCGGGCCGCCGGGAAGTGGAGGTGGTGTGTATCCGCCCCGGTCTCTCGCGGAACGGCAACTTTTACGGTCCCGAATGTCTGCAAGCAGCCCTCCCGCTCTTCGAGGGCGCGCGCTGCTACATCGACCACTCGGAGGCGGGAGTAAGGAGTGTCCGCGATCTGGCGGGCACCTACCGCGCCCCACGGGTGGGCGACCAGGGTGAGGTGCGGGCCACCTTGCGTGTGGCCAAGAGCGCCGAGTGGCTCTGGGAGATGATCCGTGAGTGCGTGGAGGACGGCACCGATCTGGTGGGACTCTCCATCGACGTCAGCGCCGCCGTCCGCGATGGGGAGGTGGCGGGGCGGCGGGCCAGGATCGTGGAGCGGATCACCGCCCTGCACAGTGTGGACGTGATCACCAGAGCCTCGGCGGGCGGGGGTTTCGAGAAAATCCTGGAGGCCGATAACCAGAGTTGGTGGGACCAGGCGGCACCGGATAACGAGGAGGCCGTGGGGATCGCTCGGCGGGCCGCGGCGTCGGCGGTTCCGATCACCCAGCAGCAGTGGCCGGTGGCGGCGGGCCAGGTGGCCCCGGTGCAGTTTGGCATGGGCGCCGCCCAGCGGATCGCGGGCGGCCAGATACAGTTGGGAGGAAGCTACGTGGGAGTGGAGAATCGTGAGACCGCGAGCACATCGGTGATCACCGAGGAGGGGCCGGTGGCTAGCGCCCCGATCCGCGAGCAACTGGCGAGCGGCGGCCAGTCGCCCGCCGAGGAGGCGACGCGGCTGTTGGAGGAACTGCGCCGCGAACGGGCGGCTCTGGAGAGCGAGCGGGTGCTGGACCGCGTACTCCGCGAGAGCGGGCTCCCTATTCCGGCGGTCCGCCGTCTAGAGGATCGCCTCCGCGGGCAGGTGCTCAGTGAAAGCGTGGCCCGGCAGGCGGTAGAGGACGAGCGGGCCTTCCTGGCCGAGTTGGCGGAGGCGGGGCTGATCCGGGGGATGGGCTTCGAGAAGAGCATCCGAGTGACCATGACCGAGGGCGAACGGCTGCAGAAGGCGTTCGATCAGTTGTTCGACCTTCAGGAGGGTGAGCCGGCGCCCCGCCTTTCGGGGATCCGCGAGGCGTACGTGGCGGCTACCCGCGACGTGGAGATTTCCGGCGCCACCGATCCCGCCCGTCTGCGGGAAGCCGATACCACGACCGCCAGCTTCACCTACTTGTTGGGCACCAGCATGAACAAACGGTTGCTGAAAGACTATCAAGCCTGGCCCAGCGAGTGGCAAAAGTTTTGCACGATCACCCCGATCAAGGATTTCAAGCAGCAGGATCGGATCCGCCTGGGCGCCTTCGGCTCACTCGCCACCGTGGCCGAGGATACCGCCTATTCCAGCATTACCCTGGCCGACACCAAGGCGTCCTACACTCCGGCCAAGCGGGGCAATTTGGTGGCGGTGACCCGCGAGACCATCGTCAACGATGATCTGTATGCGATCAAGCAGATTCCCGGCAAGCTGGCGGTGGCGGCGGCTTTCACCCTGGCCGAGTTCGTCTACAGCCTCCTGATCGCCAACGGCGCGGCGATCTACGACACCTATAAGCTCTTCGACAGCATCAATCACACCAACACGGGGATCATCACCGCCAACCTCGGCGCCCCCGGCAGCGGGGCCGCGTTGGCCAGCGCCGCCCTGCAGACCGCGGTGACGAAGATGCGCCGGCAGACCAACCTGGCGGGGAAGCCGATAGGACTCAAGCCGCGCTACCTCGTGGTGCCGCCCGAACTGGAGTTCACCGCCATGGTGATTACCAAGAGCGCGGGCGCGCCCGGCGCCAACTTCAACGACATCAATCCGGTCATGGGCTACGCCGAGGTGATCGTGGCCCCACAGATTGCCAGCCCCACCTACTGGATAGCGGTAAGCGATCCGCGCGTGATCGACACCCTGGAGATCGGCTTCGTGGGCGGGCAGATGAACCCGCAGTTGTTTATCCAGGATCAGCCGCTGTTCGGGAACAATTTCACCAACGACGTGATCACCTACAAAGTACGGCACGAGTATGGCGGAGCGGTGGTCGATTACCGAGGGTTCTATCTGGGCAACAATTAAAAAGAAGAATCAGGTAGTGTTTACCGAGCTTGACCGTGGTCACGCCCGGTAAACACTACCTGATTGAAGAACAGTTTTTCGCGGAAAGGGCGGCACATGGACGAGGTCATGCCCATGGATTCACCGGTGGGCGGCTATGCCCTGGGGCCGGCCCAGGCGCCGATTGGAACTGGACGCGGCAGTTACGCCCTGCATACGGAACGGGACGCGGGAGCCCCGACGGACCCGCCGGATGTCGCGCTTCCCGGCCTCCGCACCGGCGCCTATCGGTTCAGCCAGCGACTGCTCCGTCTGGGCGATCAGGGTGTGCTCGATCCGCTGGTGGGCCAGGGCGGAAGCTACCAGGAGGTGAATCCAGGTTCCTATCTGCCCGGCTCGGGCGAGTAAGAAATTGGTCCATGATTGAGAGCATGAACGAGGTGAAAACAATGGACACCAGCACCGACAATCCGACGGAGGCGCGGGCGGCGCTTCACGGTACGCCCACGATCTCCGACACCTTCAATCCGAACGATCAGGGGACCGATTGGCCGATGGATGCCTTTACCACCCTGGTGAGCGACCACCAGAGTCCGGAGCCTATTGGACGCCCCGCCGCCCATAGCTACGCGGGCGACGGGAATATGGAGGCGCTCTCGGCCTTTCCTCCCTTCTCGCGCCAGGAGGATCGCTACGATCTGGGCGCCTATACCGGCGCCGTGGGCCCGGCCGGGGGGAGCACGCCGGAATCATAGGGAGCGGGCAAAATAGGGCTTGGGGTTTCGGGTTCTCCTTCGGGCCTCCGACTGAGGTCGGAGGCCCGAAAGCCCCGCGTCACGATTCCGACAACAGGATCAAGTTTCAAACAAGGGAGGTGAGGCATGGCCTTTGTACACGCGGATGGCAGCGCGGCGGTGGCGAACGGGGGCGCGCCGCTCCTCCCGGCGCAGATGGCCCTCCCGGCCGGGACGGCGACCCCGGTATCCTTCGGGCAACCGGTCTGCCGGGTGGTGATTCAGAATAACACGGCGGCGCCGCTTTATCGTGCCTACGCCGGGAACGCCTCGCTGGGCAGTTACGCGATCGCCGCCGGCGGCGCGGTGGCTGATCTGGTGGTGACCGGCACGCTCTCCCTCTACGCGGCGGCGGCGGCCACGATCAACGGCACGGCGGCCGGGGGAATCGTGGTCGAGGGGTACCTCTAACAATGGGCGCTTTTCTGGCTTCCTATAGCGACGCGGTGCTGGGCGCCGGTGGCGTTGCGGTGGCGGGAGCAACCGTCACCTGCTATCCCACCAGCGCCTTCGCGCTCGGCACCCTGCCCACCGGCACGGCGCCCGGTCCTACCCCGACCGCGACCGCGGTCACCGATGCCAACGGCCAATTCACTCTGACTGGCTTACCGCCCGACGATTACCACCTGCTGGTGGTCGCCACCCCGCCCGGCGGTACGGCCACCGCGAATTGGCGCTACAACGTACCGATTCTCGCCTACGATGCCGTACGCCGGGTGGTAGGGGCGGAGAGGGCGGGCGCCCTGCCCCGTGTGCTCTCCCGCCTGGCCGCGGGGCAACCGATCGTCATCTTCTGCGCCGGAGACGAGGTGACGATGGGCGCGGGCGCCACGGGCACGGTGGCGGGCGGCTGGGTAGCCTTGCTGGCGGCCAGGTTGGCCGCGCTCTACCCACACGCCACGGTGAGCCGCCAGGATCCGATCAATGCCGGGGTGACCCAGGATGGCCCGATCCCCGGCTGGACACCGATCACCGTGCAAACAGGGAGCGGCGTCGGAACGATCACGGTGGTCAACGGCGGCGTGCAGGGCGATACGGTGCTCCGCTTCCTCCGCCGATTCGCCAATCTGACCACAAGCTGGCCGGCGGCCGACCTGCTGATCGCCGGTTTCGGACTGAACGAGAGCACCACCGGAGCGGCACAGCAATACGAGGGGGCGGTGGACTTCGCCGCTCACCTGGAGAGTCTGGTGAACATCGTCCGTACCTTGAGCCAGGCCGAGGTCCTGCTGTGTACCCCAGCCCTGAGCACGGGCGCGATCGATGACTATGCCGCCGCGGTCCGGACAGTGGCGGCCCGCGCCGGCTGTGATCTGGCCGATCTCCGCCAACTGTTCCTCGACCGCTACACGGCCGGAGGGCCGAACGGCGGCTACGATCCCTGGCTGAATACGGCGCTCAGCAGCGTGTTACCCACCGACCTCGGGCACGCGGCGATCGCGGGGGAGATCGCTCGGCACTTCGCGCCCCTGACGGCGGTTCCCTTCGCGGGCGGTCCCTACGGGGCGGGGAAAAGCTGGGAGATGGACCGGCTGCCCTTCGGCGCCGCCCAGATCGCCTACGGCGGGTCGGGCTGGACCACGCACACGGGCTATCAGGGATCGGCGCTCAGCGCCTCGGGCGGCCAGAGCGAGGGGGTGACCAACCATCCGGGCGACAGTCTGACGATCGGCGGGCGTTTTAGCGAGCTTTCCCTGCTCTGCCGCCGCTTTTCCGACTGCGGCCAGATCGGGGTGCGCGTGGACGGCGGACCCTCGACGACGATCGACCTCTACCGGGCCTATCCGACTTCCACCAGCGACCTCACCGACAGCAACGGAGCCTCGGCGCCCCAGGAGAGGGTGCTGCTGGCCCACGGGCTCGCCGATGTCGTCCATACGGTGACCGTGACCCTGCTCTCGACCATCAATCCAGCCAGCACCGGCACCTATTGGCGGGTGGAGGCGCTGGAGGTGGGCCGCTGGCGCCGGCACGGGTATCAGGTGGAGGCGAACGAGGCCCAGACCCGGATTCAACAGGGGACGGTGACCTTCCCGTTCGTCAGCCAGAGTTCGGTCGTGCTGGTGATCACGTTCCCCCAGCCGTTCACCGCCCCACCGGCGGCTGGCGTTCTCCCGGCGGTGGTCGCCACCAGTCTGGACCCGGCCTACGAGGTGGCGGCGGGCGCGATCACCCTGACTGGGTTCAACCTGACCCTGTACCGGCGCGATGGGACGACGGTAACGGCCAATCCGGGCGCCTGCTGGGTGGGGTTGGGGTAGGATCGGGGTCATTTTCAGGCCGTGAGGGGAAGGAGGATGCTGGTGGCACGCACGATGATGACGGTCTTGCGCCACGAGCTGGACCTGGAAGGGTGCGCCTTCGGCCAGGTGAGCCGGGAGCGGCTGAACCATGTGGCGGCGGCCGTGCAATCGGTGGACGCCAAGCTGAACTACATACTGGCGGCGGTCGGCCTGCAACTGTTCGGCTTCCTGCTGGCGGTGGTGCTCTATTTTCTCGCCCATGTATCGCCCGCGCGCTGAGGGCGCGTTGTAGGGGCGGACAGCGGTGCGTCCCTCCTGAAGCACAGAAACACAGAGGGAATGGAAGACACGGATGACTGCCCTGGGAGAAGGGTGAGCACGGTGGAAGGCCACGCCGCCGACCCAGAGTGAGCCCAGCGCGCAAGGACTGCCGCGCGAACCGGAGCCGCGTTCTGTGTTTTCCATTCCCTCCGTGCCTCTGTGCTTCAGGAGGGGTCGTGGTCGCCGCGCCAGATGAGCACAAGCAGCGAAGAGTGAAAGGATGATCGGAATGGCCATGACCATGGAGCAGGCTCAGTCCACGTTGGTACGCGAGGCGGAGACCGCGGTCAGCGGCGGAGCGGGCGGGCGGCTCCTCGCCGCGCTGTCGGCTCTGGCGATGGTGGCGGCGTTGGTCGCCCTGGGCTACCTGCTGGTCGAGGCGGTGAGCTTGCACGAGACGCGGGCCGCCTCGTATCTGGCTACGGTGGCCCTGTTCGCCGCCGGCCTGATCTCTCCCAGTCCCTTGCAGCTGGCGCGACGCCCATGAGCCTGACTCCCGCCAAGGTGCAACGGATCCTGGCTAACCGGGCCATCATGCGAATTGGCCGCGCGACGCCGGTGGCCGCGGTCTACCGCACCGCCTACGGAGGAGAGACGGCCCGCCCGGTGAGCCTGATCCTCAAGCAGCAGGGCACGAATGACCCCGCCACCGAGGATACGGTCTCGCGGCAGGTCAGCGAGTATCTGGCGGAGCTGCCGCTCGAGGAGGATCCCCGCCCGATCGCCTACATTGCCCTGACTCCAATTGCCGCGGGCGTCCCGGCGCTCGACGCGGCCAGCATCGCGGCGGCGATTCAGCTTGAGATCGTGGCCTACCGGCTGAGCGGGCTGGTTCCCAGCCGTTGGCAGGTGACGCTACGGAGATTGCGATAAAAGGAGAACCCCTCAATGCCCCTGGTCTTGCCGGCCGCCGCGCCCGTCTGGCCCTTCGCGGCGCCCACCATTGACGACGCGCTGATCCGCCTGCGCCAGGACATTTTCGACCAGGCGGGGGCCAGTCCCCGTTGGCAGGATAGCGACCTGCAACGCGCTATCGATCGGGCGCTCGACCAATACAGCTTTGTCGCGCCCTGGCCGCGGACGGCGCTTGTCCCGGCGGTAGGGGGCAGCCGCCTCTATGGCGTCCCCAACGGCGGCCTGGGCGGCCCTACCTGGTGGGTGGAGGCGGTGGAGTATCCCACCGGCGAATACCCCCGCCTCTATGTGCCCTTCCAGGAGTTGACGCAGCCCGGCCTGGGAACACCCGCCGCCCCCTCCGCCGCCGCTGGCGCGGCGGGTCCGCTGACCGGCGCCTACCGCTACCGGGTGAGCTTTCTCGGGGTGAGCGGCGAGACCCTGGCCGGTCCCTCCAGCGCGCCCCTGACCCTGGCGGGCGGGCAGGCAACCCTTACCCTGCCGTTGGGTCCGGCCCCCTACTGCCAGGGGCGGAATCTCTACCGCACCGCCGCCAATGGAGTGGACGGCAGCCAACTCCTGGCGGCCACGATCGGCGATAACGCCGCCAGCAGTTATCAGGACGGAGCGCCGGACAGCGCGCTCGGGGTGCCGCTGCCGGCTACCGATACCACGGCCAACGCGCCGCTGGTGGAGTTGCGGATCGGAGATAGCCGGTTGCCCAGCCTCGCCAATCCCGGCAATCTGGCGATCACCTACGCCGGCAAACACGTCTGGAATCACGGCGGGACCACGATCCCCGAGCAACACCACGACATCGTCCTCCTGGGCGCGGCCGCCTTCGCCTGCCTGGCCAACCAGGTGCCCACCAACGATCTGTTCGATTATCAGGACGGAGAGTTGCGCGACCGGGTGAGCGAGGTGAAGACGCCGGAGCACTGGCTGGCCGCCGGCACCAATCTGCTCACCCGCTTCCAGGAGCGGTTGGAGGACGTGAAGCAGCAACGCGACGCCGCCTACGCCGCCACCACCCAGTGGGGCGACGTGGGCCGCCGGTGGCAGTGGACCTAGAAGGAGGACACCATGCCTACCCTGGGCGTCGATTGCCAGGTGATTCTCGACAGGATCGGTTACTTCGTGGAGCCGCATAGCTATGTGATGAAGCGGGCGCGAATCCGCAAGGCCACCCTGACCAAAAGCGGGGCCGAGCGGTATGTCGATCTGGGGCCGGGGAAACGCGAATGGCGGATGCAACTCCTCTGCGTCGATGGGCTGCGCGACTACACGGGCGCTCCGCTGTCCGGCACGGGTAGGGCGCTGCGCGATGGTCTGCGCCTCAGCTACGAGAAGACACCAGCGGGCGGGACGACAACCCTGGCCTATACGGACCTGGATGGGATGGTGTATACAGTGCATTTCGACGACTACGAGGAGCAGGTGCGCGACCCCCGTACCCAGTTGACCTCGCCAAGCTACCACGTCGTCGTGGTGCTGGTGGAAGCCTGATGCGTACGCTCACCACCCCTCAAACGACCGCGCTGACCACTCCCGGCGCCGTCCCCGATCTCAAGCTGGAGTTAGCCGCGATCTGGCCGCGCTTCGCCGATGCCGGCGGCTGGTCCGGGACCGGGCCCACCGGATCGATCATCGCGCCGGACGGCTCCGTGATCTCGGCCTACATCAGCTCGGGCCCGCCGCAAACCGTCTACGCGCGCCGGGTGACCGATCCCACCAACGCCGCCCAATGGGGAAGCTGGACCACGATCAGCGCCGACGGGCGGGGCCAGGCTGGAGTAGCGATCTGTGTGGCGGGGGCGACCGTAAGGTTGCTCTGGCAAGCCGGAGCGAGCACGGGAATCTTCCATGTGGACTCGCTGGATAGCGGCGTCACCTGGAGCGCGCCGGCCCTCCTGTTCGACCCCGCCGCCCGCTGTGCCGGACTGGCCGCCGACGGCGACCTGAGCCTGGTGCTGGTGGCCTATGATGCCCTTGGGCTGGGCGCGATCCGCCTGGCGGTCTGGAAGCTGGCCGGCTCCTGGAGCCATACCGATTGGCCCAACGGCGATCAGAACACGATTGTCGGGATCGCCGCCATCGGCACGGGTGCCGGCAATTATGCCGTGGCGCTGGCCCTGCAAGGAGCGACCGGCGAGGCATACAGCATTCAGACCACCACGGTGAACACCAGCGGATCGCCGGCCTGGGCCGTCCTCTCGCTCGTGATCCCGGTCGATACCAGCGCCGGTCTCACCGTCCGCTACCCGCACCTGAGCCGGTTCGATGGCGCTTATCGCCTCGTCTATCAGCTAGAGGACAGCGGGGTGGTGAGCGGAGTGGCCTATACACGGGTTGCCCGCACCCAGTCGGCGGATTTCGCGCACTGGCAGGCGCCCCTTGAGGACGAAGCGAGTTTCCCCTCCGGGGCCGCCTGGCTCCGCCACGCCACCTGCACCCTGCTTGTGGCCGCCGAGGCGGTCCGGCGGGCGCCGCTCTACGGCCCCGCCGCCGACTATCGCGATCTGACGGCGGACCTCAGCCAACTGGATCTGATCGAGCGCGAGGGGATGCCCGCGAAACTGGTGGCGACTCTGGACAACAGCACCGGCGCCTACACCAGCCTTCCGGCCCTGGCCGCGAACGCGCAGATCTTGCTTAGCCAGGGATTCATTGGCGCGGGGCTGATTCCCACCCATCTGCTCTATGTCGATCAATGGACCCTGACCCGCGCCGCCGACCTGAACCAGATCACCATCGTGGCCAGCGACCGCCTCCGCTTCCTGGAGCGGGCGGCGCCAACCCCGATCAGCTACGCCAACCAGACCGTGGCCTACATTCTGGCCGATCTGGCGGCGATGGGCGGCTTCGACGCGGCCGCCGTCATCGATCCGTCCAGCCAGTTCAACCAAACTCCGCCATTGTTTCAGGTGCCGGCGGGCCATCCCTATCACACGGCCATCGCCCGGCTGCTCGCCGTCTACCATGGGGCCATCCGGGTCCGCGTCGTACCGGGCGCCGGGACGGCTTTCGCCGCCATCGACGTGCCCACGGTGGCCGGCAAGAGCAGCGCCCAGCCGGCGGTATGGAGCACCCCGGCGCCGGGGAGCGGCGCCCTGGATGAGGTAGAGTACCTGCATCTGACCCAGGAGGGCGAGCGGGCCAACCACCTGGTGGTCTATGGTCCGCAACACGCGCCCGCCGCCATGGCCGAGGCATGGGACTTCGCCGACGCCGCCACGGTGGGGCAGGAACGCTACGCCCTGATCGTGGAGGGCTTCGCCGCCAACTCAGCATCGGCCTCGCTCATGGCCGGCCTGGCCCTGGCCCGCGAGCAGCGGCTGGCCCTCCAGGCAACCCTGGCCATTGGGACGCATCCCGGCCTGGAATTGGGCGACGTGATCGCGATCACCGACCAGATCGCGCCGCCCATCAACGGCAGAATAGTCGCGCTCTCGCGCACCTATCACGCGCTCGAAAGCCTGCATGAGCTAGTGCTGGGCTGTGAAGGAGTTTAAAAGGCGCATGGAAGACAAGGCAATCAGCGAGGCGCTTGGGCTGGAAAGCGACTTCGGGTACCACGTCGAGGAACCGCCGCGCCCGCTCCTGGTGGGGATGGTGCGCGAGCGTCCCCTCGCGCCCTGGTACCCCTGCATCGATCACGACAATACCTACCACGGCTGCCTGGGAGCCGCATGCCCGCTAGAGGTCTGCTGGACCGGGGGCCAGACGGTCAGTTATGTCGAGGCGCTCCGTACTCGCTTCCAGCCGCGCGACGTGGAGTACGTGCCGAAAGCATTGTGTGGGCGGTGCGGGCACGCGCGGGAAACCTCCGTGCCGGTGATCAACCAGCAGCAGGGGTTGATTCATCTCACGCTTCGCCGTTGCGAGGAGGATCGCTGGGAGCACCCGATCAGCGAGGCGGCCCTGGCGCGGAACCGCATCCCGGCCCAGGCTCATGTGGACCCAGCCCGCTGCCATCTCTTCGAGCCGGCGCCCACCCTGATCGCCGGAGTGGAGCGGCACCGGAAGCGGGTGAACGAGCAGGCGCGGGCCCGGCGCGCCGCTCTGGCCCGGGAGGGGACTGATGGTTAAGAGCAATACGCAAGACTTTTACGAGCCCGCCCTCCTCCCCGAGGAGTGGGCGTTGTATCGCCAGGCGCGGGCCGAGCAGGGGTTAAGCGGCGAGGTCGCCCTCCTCCGTCTCCGCCTGCACCGGCTGCTGGGTGGCCGCGCGGAGGATGGTGGGCTGGAGGACGGCGCGGTGACCGCCCAGCTTCTGCGGATCGTGGATCTGCTGGTCAAGGCGCTCCGGGCCCATGGGTCCGGAGCCGGTGAAGAGCAGGCCGCCCTGGAACGTGCATTGGATGAAGAAGCGATCCGCGTCCTTAACCGAGAGAGCCGGAAATAGCCATTTAGGCCATGAAAGACCCCCAAATGGGTACTGCTACGGGGAAGCCGATAGGCTATAGTAGCCACAGTACGAGAGACCCCCTATGTGGGATCACTTTAGTAAACGGAAAATACCCCCCAACCAACAGCACCCAGCATAGCCGCCCATTGGCGGCTGGGTAGGAGGATAACCATGATCGCCAAATGGTGGATTCAAGCGAGCCATCGGCTGCGTGCTATTCTGCATGGAGATGCCGAGGAGGGGCAGGGTCTGGTTGAATACGCCCTTATCCTGGCATTCATCGCCACCGTCGTGGTGATCGCCCTGAAATTCCTGCAACCGAACATCAGTTCCGAACTGAATACCGTCGCGAACGGCCTCTAACGACTATCCTCTCCACACGCCGCGGCGCTATCGGTGCGCACTCGCCGATAGCGCCGTTTTGCGTTGCTACCTCTTCCCCGAGCCTCACTATCGCCTGCTTAGGAGCGCGGGTCTCCAGGCCCACTTGCCGCGAATGCCCACCGGTTGGCGGCCACGGCACTACCCAAATGACGATCCGTTGCCGAACCAAGCGGGCCTGGAGACCCGCGCTCCTGGCGTCTAGCCCTCGGGAGTCGCCCATGCCATTGCCGCACCCCCGCGCCATGCGGCGAGCGGCACGGGACATCGCCGTCTTCAGCGAGACCGTGCTGGGCCGCCCCCTCCGCCCCTACCAAGCCGAGATCGCCCACGCGATTACCGACAGCATCCTGGCCGGCGCCGGCACTACCTTCTCCGTGATGATGGCCCGGCAGATGGGGAAAAATGAACTATCGGCTCACGTCGAGGCATACCTCCTCAATCTGCATCGCCGATCCGGCGGCACCCTGATTAAAGCGGCCCCCACCCTCCGGCCCCAGGCCATGATC
>DATBTL010000360.1:0-4355 GCA_036559345.1 Chloroflexota bacterium
ATGGCCATGACCGCGATGCGAGGTCAGCAGGTAATCATGGGTATCCAGGTGGATACACGTCCCGGCGGCGCACGCTTCCTCGCCGATATAGACGTGCAGCACGCCGCCGAGCTTGCCGGCGTTGAACAACTCGACCAGGCGAGTCTCGAAGAGGCGAATGGTTACCATCGTCTCGTACATCCGCCGCAACGTTGCGCGGTCGGGCATCTCCTCCGTCATCGCGGTGGTCTTCCGGCTCAGATCAACGACCATGAAGCGCGCTCCTTCCCGTTCGTAGTACCCTCGGATGGTAGATGTTCAATATTCATGCCAAGGATCAGGCTCACAGCTTTAGCACCAGCAGGCGCGGCTCGGTGAATTCCTCTATGGCCGAGCGCAGGCCCTCACGACCGAATCCGGAGGCTTTCACCCCACCGTAGGGCATGGAGTCCACCCGCCAGGAATTGATGTCGTTGACGATCAGCCCTCCTACTTCCAGTTCCTCGAAGGCACGATAGACCAGCCGCAAATCATGGCAGAAGACACCCGCTTGCAGGCCGTAGGGAGTAGAGTTGGTCCAGGCCAGTGCTTGGTCAAACGTGTTGTAGGGGGTTACCACCACCACCGGGGCGAACACTTCCTCGCAACTCACCTTCATCTGGTGAGTGACTTCGGTCAGCACGGTCGGCTCCAGGAAGAGACCCTGACGCCGGCCGCCGACGCGTACGGTTGCCCCCGCCGCGGCTGCCTCCTCCACCCAACGTTCGGCCCGCCGCGCCGCCTCCTCGTCGATCAGCGGACCCATGGTGGTGGCTGGGTCCATGGGGTCGCCCATTTTGATCGCTCGTACGTGGGCGAGCAGGAGCGCCAAAAACGGCTCATACACGTCCTGGTGTACGTAGATTCGTTGCACGGCAATGCATGCCTGACCGGCTCGCAAGAAGCCGCCGGTGGCGCAACGCGTGGCCGCCCACTCCAGATCGGCATCATGGTGAATGATCACGGCGCCGTTCCCCCCCAGTTCGAGGGTGACGCGCTTCCGATTCGCCCGCGCCTTGAGCGCCCACCCCACCGGGACGCTGCCGGTGAAGCTAAGCGCCTTGAGCCTCTCGTCGGTTACCAACGGCTCCGCCGTGGCCACGTCGCAGGGGAGCACGCTAAGGGCCCCGGCAGGCATCCCCGCCGCAAGGAGAATCTCGCCCAAGGAGAGGGCGGACAGCGGCGTGCGTGGGGCGGGCTTGACGATCACGGGATTGCCTGCCGCGAACGCGGGGGCAATCTTATGCGCGGGCAGCAGCAGCGGTGCGTTGTAGGCAGTGATCCCGGCCACTGGACCAATGGGGAAGCGGCGAATCTCGCCCAGCCGGCGCTCCCCGGCGGGTGCCACGTCGAGGGGGATAATCTCACCGCCGATGCGCTTGGCTTCCTCCGCCGCGATCTGAAAGATCGTCACCGTCCGGGCCACCTCACCTCGGGTCTCGCCGATCGGATTCCCGCTTTCGCGGACAATCTGGCGGGCCAGCTCCTCGCCCCGCTCCTCGATCAGGGCGGCGGCGCGCTGGAGGATTTCGGCTCTTTTATAAGCGGGAAGGCGGCGGGTGACCGCGAAGGCGTCCACGGAGGCGGCAATGGCGTCCTCGACGTCGGCGGGCCTGGCGTTGGCCACCGAGGCCACGATCTCTCCGGTATAGGGGTAGATGACCGAGGATTGGCTGGTGGACGAGCGCCAGGCGCCGCCGACCAGCAAGTCACGACACGGGGCGCCGGCTATCGTTCCTGACATCATCATTCATCCCTCCGGACTGGGGATCGCGGGTAGCGGCCACTCGACGTGATGCAACTCGCCGCCCAGGATAATCTCCACCAGATCGTCTCGGCTCCGCCACCAGGCGTCCCATTCCCGGCGTTCGATCCGTTCCTTGGCGCACTCCAGAATGATGTCGTGACCCAAGTATTCACGGGCCAGCAAGGCCAGGGCGCGATTTGCACTGGCGAAGCCATATACCTGATTGCTGGGAGTGAAGCGCGCCACCACGGTATGACAACCATCGGCCACCAGCACCAGCAGCCGGCCATCGATGCGCCGGCTGACGATATCGGCATGCGAATGGTGGTAGACACGCGCGAAGTCGAGTTCCGCCGCCTCGCCATAGATCATCAGGTAGAGCCGCGCCCCCCGATTGGCGGCCTCGCGCAGGGCCGGGCGCAGCGCCGGCAACTCGTCGCTCCAGAGCGATAGGTACAGCTCCTGGCGCGCGGTAGCGATGGCCTCCCGCACCTGGGTCGTCACGCTTGGCTCGCCGCGGATGCTCAATACGTGCTCCTCCGCCTCGAAGGCCCCAAGCTGGGCCAATTCCACCTCAAGGTGGTCCAGGGTGGTGGAGATACTCTTCCGGTAACGGGCAAGCACCTGAGTTGAGGGGAGGGCGACGTATTTGGTGCCCTCGCCCTCGGTGAAGCCGGCCACGGCGCCCTTGGCGATCAGCTTGCGCAGGGTCTCGTAGGTCTTTGACGAAGGCACGTGCGATGCCTGGCTAATTTCGTTGCCGTTCAGGGCGCCCGCGCGAGTAAGGGCAACGTAGATTTGGGCTTCATACTGGGTGAAGCCAAGGCGTTGCAGATGAGCCACCACATCACCAGCCGGTTCGCGGGCCATCGGATGCCGCCCCGTTACTACTACCTCGGTAGTTAGAGAGTGGCTGTACGATAGCACGGGACAAGGGGGCTGTCAAGCTGGTCGCCGTGTCCGCGTAACGGGAAAAGCCATGGTTGTGGTCCGCCCAGCATTTCAGGCAGGCGGAAGGGTTGAAACCAGAGCGAGGACCCCATTATTTCCCGACTGGTTTTCTATGGCGTGGTGATCTGGACGACCGATCCCTTGTCAAACGAGCCGATGAGAGCCAGGCGCCGTTTCGTCTTCTGGTCCACAAGGATTGCCTCCGTGGCATGGGCGCTGTTCCGTGCTTGAAAAGCAGGCTCATCTGGTCGCCCTTGGCGAATGGTCCGGCGGCCCTGGCCACCGTACCGGTGACCGTAGCTTGCGAGTCGGGACGGCCTGGATTGGCGCAATAGGTGATCGCGAAGTCGGACGCGCTCACCATCGTCTTTCCCACTAACCCATTGTGCTAGATGAGGGCGAGGGGTTTGAGGGCCCGGAGGGGCTGGCCGGCATGCTGATTGAGGAAGAGGCCGAGGGTGTGGCCGGCGAGCTTGGCCTGAATGCGGGCGCAGAGTCCGGAGACACACTTGGCGCGGTTGCGCTCGATGCCGAGGTGCGCGGCGCGTTGGCCGTTGAGGGTCTCGATGGCCTGGCGGAAGTGGGCGATCAGGCGGACGAGGAGGGCTGGCATCGGGGTGCGGGCATTGGCCCGGGTGGGGGCGATCAGGTCGATGGCACGCTCCCGGCGGAGGTGTTGGCGGAGGGCGGCATTGAGATAGGCTTTATCGCCCAGCACGGTGAGGTGCGCCTGCTCGGCCAGGAGTTGGGTCGTCCGGTCGCCATCGGCGAGGTGGGCGGGGACCAGGGCGAAGTCCAGGATCAGGCCGGAGTGGGTGGCGAGCACGTACAGCTTGAAGCCGTAGATCGTCGGCTGCTTGGTGGCGTTGTACCCATAGGCGGCATGGCCGCGCCCGCGATGGCGCCTGGTGGCGTGGGCGAACCCGACCACGGGAACGGGCAGCGAGTCGATCAGGCACAGGTCGCGCTCGTCGGCGGGCAAGTCGGCCCACACCCGGCGCCCGAGTTGCCGCCGCACGACATTCGTCGCCTCCCCCAGGGCGCGGCGGCGGCGGTTGTAGCGGCTTCGTTCGGGCAGGCGCGGGAAGAGGGAGGGATGGTTCCGGCGGACGTAGGCCAGGAAGGCGACCTCTTCGTCCAGCCCTACCAGTTCCGCCACCAGCGTCAGGGTGATCACCTCGCTGTCCGTGCAACCGGCTTCCGGGCCGGGGCGACGATCCAGCGGGGCCAGGTGGGCGCGATACAGATCATCGATCACCACGTAGGCTACCGTGCAGAGGTCCACAAAGCCGCGTATCATGGGCGTATCTCCTGCCGTGCTGGATTGTCTTTATCGACCTCCAGCATACGTAGGAGATGTCTCTTCTCGCCACTCTAACGAGCACAATGGGTCATTATTAATTCTATTAATTCCCGGACATGAAGCGTCTCGGCGCGGCGCGGAGGGTAGGCACGGTGGGACGACGGCCGTGCCCGCAACTACTACTACGGTACTTCCCCTCGCGGGCGGGCAGCAAGTACCTTGTACTCTAGTTGGGCCATGCCCACTTGGTTGCCGGGAGATCCCATGCCCGCTACCATGAATAGTTAGCGCGGCGCATGCCAACCGCGCACTCCCCACACTCTGGAGGAAAGCGTA
>DATBTL010000361.1:0-18768 GCA_036559345.1 Chloroflexota bacterium
GATAGCAACCGGCTGGACCGAGTCCTCGCCAACCTGCTCGGTAACGCCATGAAGTACGGAGGCGATACGCAGCCCATCACCGTGCGGGTAGGCCGGGAAGAGGAAGCCGCCGGCCCGGTGGCCACAATCTCCGTGAGTGACCGTGGGGTGGGCATCCCAACCGCCGACCTTCCGCGGATCTTCGAACGATTCTATCGCGGCGCCAACGTGGTAGGGCAAATCCAAGGTACGGGGATCGGATTAGCCGTCGTGCGGAAGATCGTGGAGCAACACCGGGGAACGGTATCCGTCGAGAGTCGAGAGGGCGTGGGCTCGACTTTTATCATGCGGCTACCACTAGCCGGGCCATAAGCAGAGCCGCTGGATCCTTCGCGTAAGCCATGGGAACCCACGGGCATTGGTAACGACAAGCGGGTACGATTAAAGATTAAAGAGGGGAACCAGACGCAGGAGTCAACTACCGCTCCCTGAAGGAAGCGGCTTGTCCCTGGCTCTCCGCCCTGACATATGGGCAACCGGCGAACCGGTGAATGGAGCCGAGACCATCGGCTGGTTGGCGGCAGCCGGTCAGGAGCCGAAGAGTGCTCCGAGAAAGGACACCCGACGATGCCCACCCAACAGATTTTATCCAGCGCGGGTTTCGGCGCTGGAACCCCGGAATCTGTTCTTGTCAAGGTGCGGGAGCGAACCGTATCCACCCGAGGGCTTCGTGCCTTGTCCCATCTTCAGTATAGCAGGGGAAGAAAGGAGAGGGCCATGCCTCCGGTGCCGGAAGGTGCCGGTTTCCGGGTCCGATTTCTATGAAGCTACATGGGGGAGAAGGGTCCGCCAATTCGTCGGGCCACCCTACGGGTATCCCAAACCTGGACCTGATCCTGGGAGGTGGGATCCCCAGTGGTTCCTTGATTATGGTAGTAGGGTCGCCCGGCAGTGGAAAGACCACCCTGGCCCGAACAGGGGCGAAACGGCTGGTCATTGACAGCATCGCGGAATTGGAGCGGGCGCTTCAGGTTGCCGGCGACGCGCGCCGGGTGGATGAGTATCTCTCCGCGCTGGTCGTCATCCTGCGGGACCGGGGGATAACCACCCTCGCGATCAAGGAAAGCCGCCGGGCGGTGGTCGAGGACCCCGAGTACGGGGCGGATTCAATCTCAATGGTGGCGGATAATGTTGTCCTGCCGCGGCAGCGCGGTGAGGGGGAATATCTTCGCCGTACCCTGGCAGTGCTAAAAATGCGTTACTCGGTCCACGACGTGACAATTCATGATTTTCTCGTCACTCCGCCCCATGGCATTCAGGTGAGTCCATCGGCCGACGAGACTAACGCGGCTCCAGCCTCCGTGAAGCCGCCGGTGACCGGCGCATGAGCACCCCCTTCGGCGAACGGGTCCGCGATCCCGCGGATCCGGAACGTGCCAGGCGCCCAGTCCTGATCGTCGAGGACGAACGGTCGATCGCCTTGGTGGTGGCCGAGGTGGTGGCGGACGCAGGCCACGTCCCTATTGTGGCTCGCCATGGCCGGGAGGCGTTAATCTTGGCGCGCGATCACTGGCCGGACCTCCTGATTACCGACCTGATGTTGCCGCATCTGGACGGGGGCGGTCTCATAGCCGCGCTTCGCGCCGAGGCAGCGGAGCGGACCATGCCGCCCATTATCCTGATGACCGCCGTCGGGCGGCGCCACGCGCGCGCCGCCGGGGCCGACGCGATCCTGCATAAGCCATTTGACCTGTCCGAGTTGGAAGCGCTCCTTCGCCGTTTCTTGGGATGATCATTCGTGCCGCCTCCACAACCTATCGGACTTAGCCCGCTTATCCTTGACCTTTCGACCGTTCGGGCGATCACGCTATGTCGCGGCATGGTAATACTAAAGAAGGAACGTTCGCACGGAGGGGACCAACGATGATGCGGGGAACGCGATCCGTGATGGACGCCGACGACCAACCTTCGAGGTTTGGCGAGTATGCCATACCAGACGATCTCCGGGCGGCGGGCCATGACAAGCCCGCGCTTGGCCAGGCGTTCCAGGCCATCGCGAACTACCGCGAGGAACACGATCGTCTCGAGGAGGATCTGCTCGAGCGGGAGACCTGGGCGGTGACGACGATCCTTACCCTAAGCGCGCCTATCTGGAAGCAGCTCGCGAACCCCACCCTGGAGTTCAGGCTCGACCATCTCGGTAAGCCCGTACCCTATCATCTGGAACTCGGTTACTTCGCTCATCTGGCGGCCCTGGCCGCGCCACGGGCCGAGGAGCAGGCGCTGATCGATAGCACGACTCCGTGTTGGGCCCGGGTCTATCCTCACCAGGAGCGCCGGCAGGCTGGTCACATCGGGGCGCTCGCCCGGTCCTATGTGCCGATCTCGGTCACCGAGGCCGTCACTGTCCTTGGGCTGGAAAGAATCCTGACTCAGCTTGAAACAGCGACCAGTAGGACCGGCCAATCCCTGGTCGGCCAGGCACGAGCCCACGCCGCGCGCCAGGAACGCCTGCTGGAGGTTGAACGCTCGCTGGGCTGGACACGGGATCCGATCGCCGGACCGGAGGAGCGATCGGCGGCTGCCTTCACGCGTCAGCTCGTGGGTTCGCTTCAGCCGGGCAGCCGCGGCCGACTGGCGATCGGTTCGGCCTTCCTGGGGTTCGTCGTAGCCCTGATCTGCACCGTGATCGGCCTCTCGCAGGCCGCGATCGGACTCGCGGTGCTGATTGCCTGTTTGATGGCCTGGCAGCGCCTCACCCGGTAACGGGAAGCGGGCCGACCCGGTGGCAATCACGGATTCCTGCCCGCTTCTCTATCATTTTCCTGGGTCTCCACGCCGCGACGCTTCGTAAGCTGCATTGTCGATATCCAAGGAAGTTCCGTGTCCAACAGTTGCCGAGGAGGCAGCTTTCGTGATCAGGGAAGCTCCGCGCATCGCGTTCCGGCCAGGGTTGGACGCGCGGCGCCCGATGCGCGCCGCGCGTCCGGGAGTGGTTAGGGGAGGACGGTGATCGTACCCTGCATGTGGACATGAAGCAGGCAGGCATAGGGGTAGGTGCCCGCCTTGGTAAACGTGAGCGTGTACGAGGGCACCTGGGGGCCGGTTGGGGTCAGCAAGCCGGAGCTGACGAAGCCCGTACCGTCATAGGCTTTGCCGCCGCTTGGCAGGGCGACCAGTGGGTTGAAGGCCAGGATCGGCGGGCCGGCCTTCTGGGGGACAGGCACAATCACCGTCTGCTGGAGGTGGGCGATCTCGACGGCTGAGCCGAAGGTAATGGTGTGCAGAAAGCCGTGCCATATGACCATATCGCCAGTATGGATGGTCAGTCGAGCGGGAGTGAAATTGTCGGAGCCGTTGACCGCGCTGTCGTACATCGAGCCCGCGCTGACGTTGTAGACATGAGCCGCGGCCGGGCGAGGATTGACAATGACCGTGCCGCCCATCTTCTGGCCGCCGGGACTCGTGTCGTAGTGAATCAGGCAGTAGTAGTGATAGGTCCCTGGCTTGGTAAAGGTCAGGCTCCAGGACTTGCCCTTCCCGTGCAAAATGCCGGAATTGGCGAAGCCGGTGCCGCCATAGGTGGTTCCATGGGTGGGGTACACCGCCCGCGAATTGAAGGCGATGATCGGCGGTCCGGCCTTTTGCATGATCGGGTTGACCAGGCCGTTCGAGAGCGTGGTCAGCAACGCCGTGGGACCGAAGGTGACCGTGTGAGGCTCCAGGGCGCCGCCGACCTTCCAGGTAATCGTATCCCCAGGATAGATCTCGATCGCTTGGGGCACGAAGTAGTTGCCCTCCCCGCCTTGATCGCCGAAGCCCGCCGTCACCGTGTAGGCCATGGGCGCGGTGGGAGTCGTGGCGGTCTGCCGCGCCTCCGATGCGCGTGTGAAACCGGCGGAGCCCAAGCCCAGGGCCAGCAACCCGGCGAGTAGAAGAGTTCGATGATATTTCATGTCCTACCTATCTCCTTCATGGTTGACTCGATCAATCGGTTGTGTCCTCGGCAGTGCCGCGGGAGAATCCCGAGGTTCACCCTCCTTTCTTTTACTTTAATCCCTGTTCATCAAGGTCTCCCAGTGGGTTCGGCGATGCCGGGTCCGCCGGTAACACCGCCTGTAAATGCGCCAACAGATCCTCCAGGTCGGCCAGGCGCGCAACCTGGCCATCCGGTAGATGCTGGAGCCGGATGGCCCATTGCTCCGTCGCGCCATCTCCCGTGCGCCAGATGCGCAATAAGAAGGCATCATAGTGTGCCATCCGCCTCGTCCTCTCCTTCGCGTGTGCGTTAACGCTCCTCTAGCCTAGAGGTTGGTCGTTTCAGGCTCGTTTCAGCCTGGCCCCGCCCGTACCCTGGGCCCGGTGACGTCTTGTGCGCGGAGGCGGATCGCCTTGTGCAACAGGGTCGGCTGGGCGCTACACTGGAGGGCAGGATGGCAGCCGATATGCGTGGAGGGACGGTCCCATGCCCGTCGAACTGCCCAGCGGGGTCGGCCTTACCTACACTCAGCAGTACCGGCGCTGCGGCAAGCCGAGTTGCCGGCTCTGCGCGGACGGTGGGCGCGGCCACGGTCCCTATTGGTACGCCTACTGGCGCGAGGAGGGGCGGATCCGTTCGCGCTACCTGGGGAAACTCCCTCCCCCCGGCGTGACAATCCCGCGGGCGGAGCAGCCTGAGCCAAGCACGCTAGCAGTTGTCGCCTCCTCGACTCGGTCGAGTCTCCAGGTGCGGACCCTGGGTAGCTTCGCGATCCGGCGGGGTGAGAAACCGCTCGCGGTGGAGCGATGGGAGCGGCAAAAGATCGGTGCCCTCTTCAAGTGGCTGCTGAGCGCTCCTGGCCACCTGCTGGCCCGCGACGAGGTCGTGGAGCGGTTCTGGCCGGACGGGCGGCCCGAACAAGGCATGGCCAATCTGCGGCTGCTGGTCCACCGGCTGCGGAAAGCACTCGATGGGGCGGAAGGCGGCGAGAGCGCCCTTCGCTACGATGGCGAGGTGCTGGCGCTGCTGCCCAGCGAGGCCGCGGCCGGCTGGCTGGATACCGAACGCTTCGCGGTGGCCGCCCGCGCCGCGATGGCTGGACGCGAGGCCGCGGCCTGTCGGGCGGCGCTGGCCCTGTACACCGGCGACTACCTGCCGGGCGATGCCTATGAGGAATGGGCGGTGGAGCGGCGGGAAGAGTTGCGCCGGCAGCGGATAGCGGTGCTGTTGCACCTGGCCCAACTCTCGGCGACCGCCGGTGAGGGAGAAGAGGCCGCGGCCTGCCTACATTCGGTTCTCACCCTCGACCGCTGCCACGAGCCGGCCGCCCTGGAATTGATGCGCTTCTATGCCGGAGTGGGGCGGCCGGGGCAGTCGTTGCGGATCTACCGTCGGTTCACCGAAGCCCTCCGTGAGGACCTGGATCTGGAGCCGGAGAAAGAGACACGGATGCTGGCCCGTGCCCTGGCCAGCCGGCAAGCAGCGGCGCCGGCCGCCCCAGTGCCCGAGACGGCGCCCAACAACCTGCCCGCCCCACTGACCAGCTTCATCGGACGCCGCCGCGAGCTGGTGAGCCTGCGCGTCCTGCTCCGACCAGCGGCGGAGGTCGGCGCGCGGGAAACCGATGACGCGATGCCCCCCACTCGGCTCGTGACCCTGACCGGGCCGGGAGGCTCCGGCAAAACCCGCCTGGCCCTGCGCCTTGCCGACTGGCTCCTTGATGAGCCAGGCATCTATCCGGATGGCATATGGCTGGCGGACCTCGCCAGTCTGGCCGATCCGGCGCTGGTGCCCAAGCGGGTTGCCCGGGCCCTCGATATCCAGGAAGAGGCGGCATGCCCACTGACCGAGACCCTGATGAAGCACCTGGCGAACAAGCGATTGCTGCTGCTGCTGGATAACTGCGAGCATCTGTTGGATGGCTGCGCGGCGCTCACGCACACCCTCCTGGCTTCCTGTCCCGGACTGCGGATCCTGGCTACCAGCCGCGCCGCGCTGGGCGTACCCGGCGAACAGCCCTGGCCCGTTCCTCCACTGTCCTTGCCGGCGGCGGACGCGGCGGGACCGGTTGGCCACCTCCTCGAATCGGAGGCGGCCCGGCTCTTCCTGGAACGCGCGCGGATCCATCGCCCGGATCTGACCGTAACCGAGGTAAACGCAAGGACGATAGCGCGCATTTGCCGTCAGATCGAAGGTATCCCCCTGGCCCTGGAACTGGCGGCGGCCCGAATGAACGTACTGAGTTTGGAGCAGATCGCGGCGCGCTTGGACGAGAGCTTTCGCTTGCTGACCGGCGGCCCGCGGACGGCCCCCACGCGTCAGCGGACCTTGCGGGCCACCCTCGACTGGAGCTACAACTTGCTCAGCGAGCCCGAACGTATACTCCTGCGGCGGCTGGCCGTCTTCGCGGGAGGCTGCGATCTGGATGCGGCGGAGGCTGTGTGCGGCGGCGAGGGTCTTGCCGAGGATGAGGTGCTTGACCTACTCACTGGCCTGATACGCCAATCGCTGGCGTGGGTGGACGAGACGGCGGCCGCGGCGCGGTACCGCCTGCTGGAAACAGTGCGACAGTACGGGCAGACCCATCTGACGGCCAGCGGAGAGTTTTCGGCGCTGGAGCGCCGGCACACCACCTTCTATCTTGGTGTGGTGGAGGCGGCGGAGCCGGCGCTCACGGGAGCGGAGCAAGCAGAGTGGCTGGCGCGGCTGGACCGTGAGCACGACAACCTACGGGCGGTGCTGCACCGGGCACGGGAGCAGGGCGACTCGCTGGTGGGACTAAGGGTAGCGGGAGCACTGTGGCGGTTCTGGTTTACCCGCGGCTATCTCAGCGAAGGCCGGCTATGGCTGGCAGTGGCGCTGAACCTGCCGGCAAGCACTGCCACGGACTTGACCCTTATGCGGGCGAAGGCGCTGAACGGCGCTGGTTCTCTAGCCTACTACCAAGGTGACTACGCTGAAGCTCTGGCCCACTATGAGCAAGCCCTCGCCCTGTATCGAGCTTTGGGAAACACGCGAGGCGTGGCCGCCTTGCTGGGCAATGTGGGCCTGGTAGTGAAGGAACAGGGCGACTATGACCAGGCAGCGAGGCTCTATGAGGACAGCCTTGCTACCTACCGTGACCTGGAGGATACGCGGGGTATGGCCAACGCGCTCAATAATCTTGGTATCGTGGCGGGCGATCAGGGGGATTACGGACGCGCAACGGCACTGCATGAGGAGAGCCTGGCGCTAAAGCGTACTCTTGGGGACAGCCGGGGCATCGTAACCTCGCTCAATAATCTGGGCGCGATAGCTATTGATCAAGGTGACTACGCGCGAGCGAAGGTACTGCACGAGGAGAGCCTTGCTCTGGCACGCGTGTTGGATAACAGACGGAGCACCGTCGTTTCACTACACAATCTAGCGCGTATTGCCCATGCACAGGGCTTGGATGCGCAAGCGGTAGATCTGTACCGGCAATGCCTCACGCTGTGCCGGCCACTGGGCGATCGGATCAGCCTGGCACAGGCGCTCGAAGGGCTGGCAAGCTGCGCGTGCCCGCGGCAAGAGTTCCACCGTGCCGCGCGGCTGTACGGGGCGGCGGAAAGACTGCGAGAGGCCGCCAGCGTACCGGCGCGGCCCTTGGCCGCCGGCGACCGATCCTCCTATGATCGGGACCAGGCGCTGGTACGTTCAGCTCTGGGTGTCGCAGCCGTCACCGCCGCATGGGCGGAGGGGCGGGCGCTCACCGTGGACCAAGCCGTCGAGTTGGCCCTGGGGACTCCGGCCGCGGTGTGAGTCAGGCGTTGCGCACACGCTACGGCGCGGTGGGAAATCACCCGTTGTGTCATCTTGAACTCCAGAGTATACTCAGGGCGGGATACGTCGCGTTGCCGGAAGGTGCGGTGTCTTGACGAGGAATCGAACCCGCGGAGCGAAGGCTCCTGTCCCCACGAGAACTTCTGGATCGTGCGGGCCGGAGGCCGCGCGGCCTTCGACGCGGAATGTCAGCCCGGCGGCGGCGCTTGAGCGGGTCCGCTCCGCCCCCTCGGATGCAATCCAGGCCGCCGATCTTCTTGCCTTGCAGCGTGCGGTAGGGAATCGGGCGGTCCAGGGGATGCTGGCGCGACGAGCCCCGCGCGAACAGTCTCCGAACCTGAGTGCCGCGGTCGCCGAGTCGCCGAGCACCATCCCGGCAGGCGAAGGAGGCCGGATCACGGAGTCGGACGGCGGCCCGCTGATTGCGGACCTCACCACGCATCCCCTGGCCATGGTGCCGATTCAGAGGCTGGAGTTCGTGCGGACCACCTCCGGATGGTTGGGTAGCATGATCGGCAACGCCGATTCCGACGCGGAGAAGTGGATCGCGAATTTCAATCGGATCCGGGAGATCCTGGACGAGGTCGATGGTATGGTCGCCAAGGCGCCGGATTCGGGATTAAAGGACACGTTTTCCCAACTCCAGGCGTTCGTGAAGGAGTACCGGGATCTCACGATTTCCGCGGACAAGCGGGTCCAGGTAGGCGCCTTGATCACAGGCAACCTCGAAGAGGCAATGAGCCTGCGCGAGAAGGCGATTGAAGCGGACAAGCGCCGCCGGGCCGAGGAAGCGCGATTGGCCGAGGAGGCCGAGAAGAAACGGTTGGCCGAGGAAGCCGAGAAGAAGCGGCTGGCCGAGGAAGCGCGGCGGGCCGAGGAGGCGCGACTGGCCGAGGAGCAGCGTCAAGAGAATCGAGAGGCACAATTCGCCCTGGCCGGCGCGGCGAAACAGACGGCGACCGTAGGGAGCGATTTGATCGGCCTCAAGACGAGCATGAGCGTTACGACGGATCCAAGAGTCACCAAGGACAAGGAAGACCAACGGGCCGCCGCCGAGAAGAAGCGGCTCGAGGAAGAGGCCGAGCGGAAGCGCTTGGCCGAGGAGGCCGAGAAGCAGCGGCTAGCCGAGGAAGCCGAGAAGAAACGACTGGCCGAGGAGGCCGAGAAGAAACGACTGGCCGAGGAAGCCGAGAAAAAGAGGCTGGCCGAGGAAGCCGAGAAGAAGCGGAAGGTCGAGGCCGACGCGGAGCCCGTTCTGGCGAGCCTGGCATCGGCGGAGAAATATGGCTATACCAAGTCCCCCGAGGTTGCCGAACTGGGGAGCCAGTATCAGACGGCGTTGGCTGCCAAGGAGTGGGTGACGGCCTCCGGAAAACTTGGTCTCCTTCGCACGCAGCTTACAGCGATCTCCGGCCTCGTCACCGACATAGACGCGCGACTGAAAGCGGTGACCGATCAGAAAAAAGGGCTCAGGAAACCGGTCACCAAAGATCGCATCGCGGGTCAACTGGTCAAGCATGAGAGTTTGAGCTGGGACGACAAAGTTAAGGGACTGTCGCCAACCGAGGATGTGGATGGTGGCGTGTCAAGCCTGGAATTCGATATTGGCCAGGCAGTAACTCTTGACGCGGAGCTTAAGGCCATCGAGGCCAGCCTCGTCAAATACAAAGACGATAAGATCTTGGTGAAGTACTTCTCCGACCAGGCCAAGAAACTCCTGGCCCTTTCTTGGGAAGATCAGACCAACAGTATGACTGATCCGGCGGTCGCCAACGGTGTCAGCATGTTCAAGGCCGAACTGGATGAAGCTGACGACGTGAAGCCGCGGTTCACGGCGGTCGAGGATGGGGTTGAGGGTCTGAAGGACAAGCGGGCCCAGACCTATCTTGAGGAGAAACTCAAGGCGCACGCTACCCTCGCCTGGAAGGCGCAGGTTGCCAATCTGCCGGATCTTGAAGCCGGCCTCGCGCAGGCAAAGGACGTGGCGCGGCGGTTGGCTGACCTTGAGGTAGGGGTGAACGAACTTACCGACAATCCCTCGGGCCGCAAAAACCTGGAGGACTGGATGCTTGGCAACCACGGCCTTACCTGGGACGAGCAATTACGCGGTCTAACGGACGATCGGTTCGACAATGGCATTCTGAAAATGGAGACCAGGCTGCTCGGCTACAACAAACGCTATGCCGAGAAACTGGCGGCGGAGAAGAAGAAAGCCGATGATGAGCGGCTTGCTAAAATAGCGGCGGCGGCGGAAAAGAAACGACTGGCCGAGGAAGCGGCGGAGGCCGCCGCGAGCGTGGGCGGCAATGGAATCGCCATTCCCACCGTGACCGTCGCGTCGCTGACCGGAACGGCCCAACTGATCAATCCCGCCACCAAGGTTGAAGAGGCCAAGACCGAGGCTGATGCCGTGCAGGCGGTTCTCAACTGCATCGACAGTGATACGAAGCCGGAGCTTACCCATCCCAATGGCCAGAAATGGGGCCGGCCCGCCAATACCTATTCAAACTATGGCGGCCACCTGACGGGCAAGTCCGGCGCCGGCGGCTACAAGGAATGGTATGTGGAGAAGGATCCGGCTGATGGCGATTATCATGGGAGCAGGCGCTTGCTGACCCGCAACGGTACGAAGTATGTCTACTACACCAGCGACCACTATACGACCTTCAGCAGAATCAAGTGACGAGCGGTATGGACCCTTTCTTGCAATCATCCCTGGGCGTGGTGAACCTGGTCAGTCAGGCCAGCCAAGCGCGCCTTCTGCAGATCCTGGAAACCTGGGGCGAGCGGGTATTCGTGCTTGACGGGAGCAACGTCCACGACGGCGAGACCTTTCTCGCCCAGGCGGCGCACGACTTGCCGCTCACCCAGCGCGCGCACTACCACTGGGCCGGTTTCCCAGATGACCTGTGGGGGTGGTTGCTCAAGGTCGAAGACCAGGACGTGTCACTCGTCTGGTCGCACGCCGACCGAATGCTCGACGGCGGCCTGGCCGATTTGCTCCTGGCGGTGGAGTGCGTCTCGGGGGTTGCGCGGCAAGTCTACGACCCGACCGAGTCTGGGTTTCCGCGCGAGATGAGCCTCCGACTTTTCTTGCTGGGGGAGGGGGCCAATTTCCCTGAGTTCCCCCCTCCCGCCGCCTGAGTCCAGTCTTCTCGGAGTCGGACTAGGAGAAAAACTGGCGCCAGGCCGTCCACCAATCGCCCGCCCGCACGGTAAGGCGGCGATCCCCGCTCACCTCGAGACCGGGCCGGCGTCGATACTCGTCGAACGCCTCGGTGCGGGTAAACTCTACTACGATCTCGCAGGGCTTGCCAGGGTTGTATGGAGCGACCGCCTTGAGATCCCGCAGGGCCGCGCGGGTGCCCTCCTCGATCATCCGCCGAGCCCGGACGGGCGGGATCTGGCGCGCGCTAAAGCGCCCAAGCCCCTGTTTTACCGCCACGGTAGTCAGGCCGGGACCAAGAAGATCCTCGGCCTCGCGACAGGTCACGTCGTCGCCGGTCACCAGCACCACCGGACAGCCCCAGGTACCGCATAGGGCCGCGTTGATCCCTGTCTCACCCACGAGCTTGCCGTTGAACCAGAGATTTTGCCAGGCCTGGCCGGAAACCGTATGGTTCATCACCCCATTCTGGGTGCCGGCGCGAGCGTGCATCCCCACGAAGAGAGCGGCGTCGCAGCCCTCTTCAAGGAAAGTCGTGTATTCGGTCCACTCTCCCTGCACGACATACTCGCAGGCGGGATCCAGTAGCTCGGGCACCATCGAGTTGAAACTCCACGGCCCCCCGGCCCCATGACAATCCATCACCACGATTTCGGTCGCCCCCGCCGCGCGGGCTCCGCGGATCGCGGCGTTGATCTCCTCGGTATAGAGCCGGCGCCCCTCTTCGTACAGCGGATGACCGCCCGTGACCTGCTCCCACTTGACGATGCCCGAAACGCCTTCCATGTCGCTAATGATGTGGACCTTCATCGCCTCTCCTCTTCCGGGCCGCGCGCCATGACCAACGAGCGCGCGCAATTGCCCCATAACCAGGATAGCGTCCGAGGGGGCGCCGAGGCGGCGATCGACCGACAGCCAGACGCGTCGAGAACATGCGATCAACATTGCACCACGATCACTGTTGGGGGGTGGCAGCCCGCGAGAAACCGCACTCATGGCTCGCTCGCGGTTCGGCTATCATGAGCGAGATCCAATCGCCTCGGGTGTCCGCGCCGGCTGGAGGGTCCGGCTAGCCCGTGCCCCACGAACGACAACCCGTAAATCGACCATGGACGAGAGGATGAGGATGCGAGATCGTGGCGGACCACCGAGGGACGGCGCTGAGCGGGGATCGCATACGGTGACCCCCAAGATTGGTCCATGGGTGCTGCTGGCTACCATCGTGGGTTCAAGCCTGTCGTTCATCGATGGAACGGCGGTCAACGTGGCGCTGCCCGCCCTGCAGCGGGATCTGCGCGCCACCGCGAGCGACGTGCAATGGGTGATCGAGATCTACGCGCTCTTCCTCTCGGCCTTGATTCTGGTCGGCGGCTCGCTGGGCGATCAGTTTGGGCGGCGGCGAGTCTTCGCGGTCGGCGTAGGACTGTTCACGGTCGCCTCAATGTGGTGCGGACTGGCTCCCAATCTGGGCCAGCTGATCGCCGCACGCGCGATCCAGGGGATCGGGGGCGCCCTATTGGTGCCGGGGAGTTTGGCGATCATCAGCGCCAGCTACGACGAGAGCCACCGAGGGCGCGCCATTGGCACCTGGTCGGGATTCGCCACCATGACCTCGGCCCTGGGCCCCGTGCTTGGAGGCTGGTTGATTCAGATCGTGTCCTGGCGCGCCGTATTCTTCATCAATGTCCCCCTCGCCGCCGTCACCCTGGCCGTGACCGCCTGGCGGGTGCCGGAGAGCCGAGGCCCCGAGGCGACCGGACCTCTGGATTGGCGGGGTGCCGGCCTGGCAACCTTCGGACTGGGGGCGGTGGTCTACGGCCTGATCCAGTCCTCCACGCGCGGCCTGACCGACCCCCAGGTGCTGAGCGCCATGGGCGCCGGCCTCCTGGCCCTGCTGCTCTTCGTGCTGGTAGAGGCGCGGGCAGCGGCGCCCATGATGCCTCTGTCCCTCTTCCAGTCGCGCACCTTTAGCGGCACTAATCTGATGACCTTTCTGCTCTATGGCGGCCTGGGCGGCGCCTTCTACTTTCTCCCCTTCAACTTGCAGCAGGTGCAAGGATATTCGGCCGTGGCCGCCGGTGCCGCCATGCTTCCGTTTCCCGTGATCGTCTTCCTACTCTCCCGCTGGTCCGGCGGATTACTGGGCAAGCATGGGGCCAAACTCCCCCTGGTGGTTGGGACCGTGATTGCCGCCTCCGGCTTCGCTCTCTTCGCCGTGCCTGGGGTCGGGGGAAGCTATTGGACGACCTATTTTCCCGGAGTCGTGGTGCTCGGCGCGGGAATGGCCCTGGTGATCGCGCCGCTGTCCACGGCGGTGATGGGCGCGGTGGATAGTGAACGAGCCGGCGTGGCCTCCGGGATCAACAACGCCGTCTCACGGGCCGCCGGCTTGTTGGCGATCGCCGTCCTCGGGCTGTTGGTGGCCGCCGCTTTCAACGCAAGCCTGGACGGCCGGCTGGTTGCTCACCACCTAGGGCCGGCGCTCCGTCACGCGGTCGAGGCGCGGCGGGCCCGGCTGGCGGCGGCCGGGGCCCCCGCGGGAGTGGGGTCCGCCGTCCGCCTCGCCGTTCACCAGGCGGTCGGCGCCGCGTATGTCGCCGGTTTCCGCCTGGCCATGCTCACCGCCGCCGGACTGGCTCTGGCCGGCGCCTGCGCGGCGGGGTGGCTGGTAGAAGGGAAGGGCAGGGGAGCCCAGCCCGTTTAGCGGATTCTAGGCTACCAGGACCAATCGCGGCGCTCTGGAAGGGCTCCGTCACACGGCAACCGCTTCCGTGGCCCGCGATGGATGGAGCGTCGGCCCCGGCTCGGCTTCCGACCGATTCTCCGCCGCGATGGCGCGGAGGAACGCATCGACGATGGCCGGATCCCATTGGTATTCCCGCCCCTGGTGGAGAATGGCCGTCGCGTCTTGAATACTCATCCCGCGCCGATAGGGGCGGTCACTGGTCATCGCGTCATAGCTGTCGGCCACCGCGACCACGCGGGCCCCAAAGGGAATATCGGTCCCTTTCAGCCCGTCAGGATAGCCCGCGCCATCCCATCGCTCGTGATGGTGGCGCACGATCTTGGTCCCGCGGGCGAAGTCCGCGTGCCGTTTGAGCAAGCTTTCCCCGTAGACTGGATGCGCTTCCATCGCCAGGCGCTCCTCGTCGGTCAGACGCCCTACCTTATTGAGGATCGCGTCGGGAATACCGATTTTCCCTATATCATGCACGCGCGCCGCCGCCACGATGAGGGTCACTTCCGGACCCTGAATCCCCAACTGGCGGAGGATCGCCGCGCTGTATTCGGTCACGCGCCGCGAATGGCCTCCGGTGTAGGGATCGCGCAAGTCAACCGCGTCCGCCATGTTTTCCAGCAGGTGCCGCGTGCTGTCTTGTAACTCCCTGAGAATCTTGAATGCCTTGTAGATCAAACCCGCCGGAATGGTCAGCAGCGCAACGATCCAGGTTCCTTCCGTCGCGGCCATCGCCCCGATCAGGCCAACGCAGTATTGCATCCCCTCGGGCAGCGCCAGCTCCCTCGCCGTAACCACCAGGATATGGAACGGTGAGTCATTCCCCATCGGCGCCAGAACGAGCGGCAAGGTTGCGGTGTCCAGAAAGGCCATCGCGATTGCCGCGGCGACCAGGGCGACAGGCCAGGGCAGGGCTAGCGCGACCTCCTGCGCGACCAGCGCGCTCAGCAGGACGATGATGATCCGCCGCCCGGCCTCGGTGATGATATCGCTGAGAAAGGCGCCGCTGATCCTCCGCGCCGATACCTCGCCGCATAGGGCGCCCACCCCAGCGGCCGCGGCGCCCACCACGGGCGGCACCAGCACGGCCAGGAGGTAATACGCGACGGTGAACAGATTCACCTTGATCTGGTGCCGGATGTGAATGGGATACTTGTAGCTCACCACCACCGCGCCGGTCAGGCTCAGCGCCAGGGCCGCGGTGGGGAGGAGGGCGCCGCCTGACGAGATGGGCGAGCGGAGCCAGCCCAGGAACAAACTGAGCAAGGCAACTCCGGCGGTGGCCAGGCTCACCCCTGGCTGCGGCGGCAACCCGGCGCCTAGTTGCCGCCAAGTCTTGAGCCGCGCGCCCCCCGTTTGCCCGTCTTTTGCCATGGTCTCCACGCCCACCACGATGAGCACAACGCTCCCGCGGTTCCATCCAGGGCCCCTGCCGCCGACTCGAAGAAGTACCTCGCGAGTATAAAGCGAGCCCTTGCACGAAGGTAGTACCCGTTTGGGTAAGCGTCCGGGTGAGCCCAATTAGCACCAAAGAGTACTGCCGGTTCCAGCCAGGCGGCGTACGATAGCGGCGGTGGGGCGGCCTCGTGTTTCGCGAGCATATGCCCCGAGGGAAATGGACAGTGAAAGGAGTCGTATCATCGAAGCGAAAATCTTGCCTCGCCGCCGTATGGCACTCGCCGTGGCCATACTGGTTGTCGGTCTGCTCGGCAGTCCTCTGGCAATGCATCAAGCGGATGCCGCCGCGGGCTGCCGATCCGATCCGGTGTTGTTGGTAAACGGCGCGCTCGTCGATGTCGTATCGATCTTGCAAACGGACCCCAGCGCCGTACAGGAATTGGACTACACGATCACGGTTTCCCCATGGTCGTTGCTCGGTCCAACCAGACTGACCATCGGTCTGGGATTCCCGGAAAAGGTCACCTATGTCTACAGTCCCCAGCAGCGATGGGGTACGGTGGGGATTGCGGCGACCGTGATCACGCGGCCCGGCGTCGCCCCATTTTTCACGACCGTGCAGGCGTCGTCGCTCTTCCGGTTCAGTTCCGCCGGCGGCTCAAGCAACTCAACCGTATCCCTTACCCTCGCCGGCCTCCTCATGCTCTAGCCGGGGGGAGTCGCCCCGTGGCCTGCATTCCCGGTGCCAACGCCGGCCCAGTCCCTGGTGAAGGCGGCAAACATGGCATGTTCGCCGCCTTCACCAGGGACTGGTAGCCGCTAGAGCCGCTCGAAAATGGTGGCCGCGCCCTGCCCCACCCCAATGCACATGGTGGCAAGCCCATAGCGGTGTCCGCGGCGGCCCATCTCGCGCACCAGGGTAGCCACCAGTCGGGCGCCGCTGCAGCCCAGCGGATGGCCGATCGCGATGGCGCCGCCGTTGGGATTGACCGTCGCCGGATCCAACTCCAACTCGCGCATACAGACGAGCGATTGAGAGGCAAACGCCTCGTTTAACTCGACCACGCCCAGATCCTGGACTCGCAGCCCGGCCCGCGCCAGCGCCTTGCGGGTAGCGGGAATCGGCCCCAGCCCCATCACCGCCGGATCCACCCCCGCCGTGGCGCTTGCTACCACGCGGGCCAGGGGGGCATAGCCCAACTCCCTGGCCCGGCGCTCGCTCATGATCAGCAGTGCCGCCGCTCCGTCGTTGATTCCGGAGGAGTTGCCAGCCGTCACCGTACCGCCCTGACGGAAGACAGGCCCCAAGACCGCCAATTTCTCCAGGGTGGTATCGGCGCGTGGATGCTCGTCCCGCTCCACCAGGACTCGCTCGCCCTTCCTTCCCCCGCGTGTCTCCACCGGCACGATCTCCCCCGCGAAAAAGCCGTCCGCCTGGGCGCGGGCTGTTCGCTGCTGGCTCTCGTAGGCAAAGCGGTCCTGGTCCTCGCGAGACACGTGATACCGTTCGGCCACGTTCTCCGCTGTTTCGCCCATGCTGAAGGGGTAATGCAAAGCGTCGAGCTTGGGGTTGTTGAAGCGCCAACCCATCGTGGTGTCGAACAGCTTCATTTCGTCCCGGGGGAAAGCGGCCTCCGGCTTGGCCATGGCGTAGGGGGCGCGGGTCATGTTTTCCACGCCCCCGGCAATGAAGATGTCTCCCTCGCCGGCGGCGATGGCGTGGGCGCAGCGGTTCACCGCCTCCAGTCCCGAGGCGCACAGGCGGTTAACGGTCATCCCGCTCACGCTCACCGGGAGTCCTGCCAGCAGGAGGGCCATGCGGGCCACGTTCCGGTTATCCTCGCCGGCCCCGTTGACGTTGCCGAACACCACGTCGTCCACCTGGGCGCCGTCCAGGTGATTCCGCTCGACGATCGTCCTGATCACCAGCGCCGCCAGGTCGTCCGCCCGTTCGTATCTGAGCGCCCCGCCGTGGCGGCCGATTGGGGTGCGGATAGCGTCCACGAGCACAGCGGTTTCCATGATGGCGTCCTTCTGCAATAGCGTGAGGCGGCCCGGCCATCCGGTCGGGCCCTGCTATCGCATTATACGCCAGCGCTCGCTCATCCCGAGCATTGCGAGGCGCCATCCTCCCGTTCCGACGACGTACCTGGAGTGGTCCGCGGGCTCTTCGGCCCGAAGCACGATCATGGAGAGGCGCCCTCCGGAGTGGAAAGAGGGTATCCGTGAGCCAGGGCGGTGACACCAAGCCCGGCTGTCCAGCGGGCGAGAGCCCCGGCCTTCCCGGATCGGCGGCGTGCCCTACTCAGGCACGATGGGGTCGGCGTCCCAGGAGCCCCACGGCTCCTTCTCCAGGGGAGCCGTTAACGCACGCTCGCGCAGCCATGTTTCATGCCCGGCATTGATACGCGTCAACTCCACCTGCAAATCCGCCTCGCGCTCCCGCGCCGCGTCCAAGCGGGCTGGGCGAGCCAGCCGCGTCTCAAAAGCCGGCAACACACGCCGCCGCTCGGCCGCCTGCCGGGCCGTGGTCTGCTCACGCATATGAGCGCGGCGCGTGGCCTGGTCTTCCACGCCATCGACTGGAACCGCGTCGCCCAAAAGACTTTCCTGGCTCTCGGGACCGACTTTCTGTCTCATTACTATGATGGGCATGCTGCCCCTTTCGAGAAATTCCATCCAGAACTACCAGCCACCACTCCCGCAGCCTACCTGTATTTCCAGCATACGCCTAAACGTAACACCGCGCAGTAGCCCAGGTGTCGGGGTGCGCCTCGCATGTGTAGTCAACGCCGCGTTGTAGTGGCGCGATCTCCACGCCCGACCGAGATAACCGATCGCCGGCGGCAGCGGTGCCACCCATTTGATGATGCGTGGCCGAACCAAGCGAGCCGGGGATTCGCGCCCCTATCTTGCACTTCATTGGCGCGCGGCCCGGAGATTGGGGTCGATGGCCCGCAGGCAGCTGAAGCCGTCGACTATCACCAAACTGGCCTGCTCCTGGCGCGCCTGCGCCACGACTTCCACGGTCGTATCCGCCACACCGGAGGCAGCAGCCGGGCGGCGGTACGACACCGTGGAACCCGGCATGCATTTTTGCCAAACACCTATCTTCCATCTCGACCAGGAGGATGCGCCGACAGCCTTGACCCCCTTTCCGGGAACGTCCCTTGACAGGAATGTCTACCATTCGACACTTGGCCCATGCCCTCTTGGGCGGCAAAGAAGAGGAACAAGATGCTTAAGCTCATTGTCCGCGATATCATGTCACTGGACGGCTCTTATGAGGGGCCAGACCACAATGTCATGGTCTTGCCGGGCGAGGGCATCCACGAGCGCGCGGCGGCGACCGGAATAGACCGCCCGCATGCGGCGCAGGTGCCGATCGTAGCGGCCCGATTCGATCAGCCTGGCGAGCGCGACCTGGTCGAGCCCAGGCGATCCGCGGTCGTCGAGCCCTTTCTCACGGGCGACCGCCTCGGCAAGCCAGGGAGCGCCCACGATCCAACCCAGGCGTACCACCGGAGCGAGTGACTTGCTGACCGTACCGATGGTTGCCACGCGGTCCGGGGCAAGACCCTGCAATGCGCCAACTGGTTGGCGGTCATAGCGGAACTCCGCGTCGTAGTCGTCCTCAATGATCGTGGCGTCATGCTCCCTCGCCCAGGCGACGAGCGCGTGGCGGCGCTCGGGGGCCAGCACCACCCC
>DATBTL010000362.1:0-4918 GCA_036559345.1 Chloroflexota bacterium
TCCATGCCGGCGGTCCAATCAGCCTGGTACAGTGGGGCGGCGTTCGCGCCCGTCCGTACGCGCGCCGCGTCCACCACGGGCGCTCGATGCGTACCAAGAGCCCCCAACGTGCCGGCCAAGGCTACCAGCATCGTGGCGATGGTCCGAGTCTTCATGTCCTGCCCATCCTTTCCCGGGCGTATCTCCGCCGAGTGCTACCCGTAGATCACCTGTGGCGCGGAGACATTTTGCGTGGTGTTCCCAGAGATCGTGACCTTGGTCGATTGGGCCGCCGCCGCGGTGAGACTGACTCCGTAGACCGCGTTGCTCAGTACGTTGTTCGTGATCCGCACCGCGCCAATTGGCAACCCACCGGTATCGAGGCGGATCAGGGATTGCGAGAGGCCGGAAGATGGGTTGGCGGCGCTGCCCATCGCGATATGGTTGCCGGTGACCACCACATTGGCCACGCCGGTGGTCAGGAACGAACTGGGCGAGATCTCCACCGCCCGATAGAAGGTGCCGTAGGTCGGGGCGATCAGGTTGTTGGTGACCCGCACGTTGGGCGCGTAGACCGAGATGGCCGAGTATACGTCATACTTCTCGGTTTGGTTCGGATCGGGGCCGTAAATGCTTTGCACCTCGGCATTGGGGCTGGCCGTGAACAGGTTGTTGCCGTTGAAGTCGTTCTTGATCGTATTCCCGGAGATCGTGGCCCCTCCCACCTGGATCTTCACCGCCCGCTTGGCGATATCGAAAAAGGTGTTGTTCAGCACCCGCAAGTGTGCGTTGCCGCCCGCGTTGGCCGGGTCGCTCGGTTGCAGTACGATCGCGTCGCCATCGTCCTTGGGCCCGATCGAGGCAAAGCTGCTGTTCTGAATGGTCACGTTGGTGCTCACGGTGGTCAAGGGCTGTCCCTGGGCGTCGTTCCCTCCGGTGATCAGAATGCCGCGAGCGATCCAGGAGCGGTAACTCAGATCCTCGTTGGTGGCCAGGATATCCCGCACGGTCACACGGTTGAAGAGAATGGTGTCGGTATTCCCGTACACCATGGCCCCGATCGGCGTCCCTCTATAGGTGACGCTTGTTGGATCGGTAGCCTGGCGCATGCCCTGAATGACGCTTCGGGAGATTGAGATATGATTCGACCCCTGCTCGATGCTCAGGCCGCGGACCACGGCGGCATTGCCATCCAGGGTCACACCCGAGACGGTAATCGCGCTGCCCTGGATGTCCAATAACTGGAAGCCAGGCACGGTGGGACGCAAGGCGCTGTTCGTGCCGCTGAGCGTCATATTGCTGCTCAGATTCAGGCTATCCGGAGCGACTAAATAGGTGCCTGGCGAGAGGACGAGAGTGCCACCGCCGGACGCCTGGAGCGTGGCGAGCGCCTGCTTGAAGGCGCTAGTGTTGTCGGTGATCCCATCCGCGCGGGCGCCAAAGTCATCTACGCGAATGCTCCCCGGCGGGAGAGTCGGGGTCGCGGTCGGGGTCCGGGTGGGAGTTGCCGTGCGAGTGTTGGTCGCGGTCCTGGTCGGCCTGGGAGTATGCGTGGGTCTGGGGGTTCGCGTTGCGGTCGGGACTGGCGGCGTCACCGTGGGAGTATCGGTCACCGAGGGTGTATCCGTCGCGGTAGCGGTCGGCGAGGCGGTATTGGTCGCAGTGGAGGTGTCGGTGACGGAAGGGGTAGCGGTGGCCGTATCGGTCGGAGACGGGGTAGCGGTCCCGGTGGACGTGTCAGTTGGCGAGGAGGTGGCCGTTGCGGAGTTGGTGCGGGCGGCCGGTTGATAGGCCTCCACTGAATTGAAGATTGACAAGCTATTATCGCCGCCGAGCGCATAGATCCGGCCATCAGGACCGGCCGCCGCCGCCAATTCCTCGCGGGTGGTAGACATGGGCGCCGCCGTGCTCCAGGTGTTGGTTCCGGGATCGTATGCTTCGACCGTGGCTAACTCACCGTGGCCGGTGGCGAAGCCGCCAATCGCATAGATATGTCCATCGGAGCCCGTCGCGGCGGCAAGCCAGGTACGAGCGGTGGGCATGGGCGCCATGGTCGTCCAGCTATCGGTGCGCGGATCATAGGCTTCGACTGTATTGAGCACCATGCCGCGCGCGTCAGTGCCGCCTATCGCGTAGATCCGGCCATCGGGACCGGCCGCGGCGGCCAATCCACCGCGAGCGGTGGACATGGGCGCGACGGTAGTCCAGGTGTTGGTATGGGGATCGTAGGCTTCCACGGTGTTCAGAACCCCGTTGGCGTTCGAGCCCCCGATGGCATAGACACGCCCATCCGTGCCTGTGGCCGCGGCGGGCATGGTGCGCGGCGAACTCATCCCGGCGACCGCGGTCCAGGCATTGGCGCTGGGATCATAGGCTTCGACCGCGCTCACGAATCCGCTGTCGGCAGAGCCGCCGATCGCGTAGATACGGCCATCGGGACCGGACACGGCGGCGGAGCCCGCCAGCGCGGTCGGCAACGGCGCCGCCGCGGTCCAGACCATCGTGCTAGGGGAATACGCTTCGACCGCGGCAGTGTAGCCGCCGGAGGTGTTCCCCCCAATGGCATAGATGCGTCCATCGGCACCGGCCGCCGCGGCCGGGACGTTACGGGCCGTGATCATCGGCGCGACGGGGCTCCAGGCACCTTCTCCGGCTACCGGTGTTGGTGTATTGGTGGCGGTATCCGTGGCGGTTATGGATCCACCGCAGGCCGGAGCCGTCTGCTGCTTGGTCCAACTGGCGAAGGCGCCGTACCAGGAAGGAAGTGAGATGGCGGTGGCGCCGGAGGCCGCGTAATCGGATGAGTAATACCAGAAGCCTCCGTTGGTTCGGAAGGTGGTCAAACGGTTCTCGGCGTCCTGGGCTGAGGTCGCCGCCAGGTTCGCGGGGTCGCCCTGCACCGCCAACCAACGCCAGGCGGGGATACCCCAGCTTGTCGGCAGCGGCTGGGCATATTGGTTCTCCACGCTGACGATGTCGGCATACCCGAACAGCGAGGGATCGGGAGGGACGACGCCTGGGTTCATGATCACCAGCTTCGCGGCGCCGTAACTCTTGACATGGGCTGCCCGGGCGCTCTGGTAGGCGGAGTCTCCACTTGCCGTACTGGTTTGGTCGAAAAAGATGCCGTCGTAGCCGGCCGTCATCGCGGTGTCGATCGCCGCGTCAACCGTGGCCGCCGGCGCCGCGGCATAGTTCAAGGCGATGTACTGGATGGCCCGGATGCCGGTTTGATGCAGGTAGGCCGGAATGTCACTCCGCCCGCCCAGGCCGTCACCAACCACCACGAAGTTCGGTTGGCCGGTGACGATCGTCTGGAGGGTCGAGTCGGTGGAGGCGGGATTCTGGATAAAGCCGTAGTACAGGGTGAAGAGCCCATTTCCAGCCGGGCAAGCCCCCGGAGGTGGAGGCGGAGCGATCGGAGTGGCATTCGCCGCGAGACCGGCTGCTTGGGCGTTACCGGAGCCGGAGAATCCCCTGAGGTCGGGGAGCCCAGGGGCCATACCCAGTGCCCGAACCGGTATCCCCGCGATCAGGATTAGCGCCAGGAGTAGGTATCGCGCCTGCCGGTTTGGCCTTAGCCGGCCCGATCTATGCTTTGCTGTTATCCCGATCATCTCATGTCCCTTTTCCGCCAACCTCGGCGCTCCGTCTCGTCTCTGATGCCTGTATGATCCTGATCGGTGGTCGCGTACCCCCGGTACCGCTTGGAGCAAGTAGGCCGCCGGTTGTAGGGGCACCCCTCGTGGGTGCCCTCGTGCGGACCGCCAGGGGCACCCACGAGAGGTGCCCCTACCGAGAACCACCTCGATTTCTCAATGACTAGCAGCTATATTCTTCCTCGGATGTGAGATCCTGGATCATGGTGCGTAACTGGCCCCGTCCCGGCTCTAGAAGGCCCGCGTCCGCCAGGGCGCTCAGGGCCCGTTCACGAAAGGCGGCCGCCGCCGAGGTATCATGGGGACTCGCGCGCGCTCGCGCCTGTCCTGGGACCCCATCAGACTGATCGGGCGGGATGAAGAGCACCCGCGGATCGATGAGCCATCGATGGGCACCGGCTGGATCGAACTCAGCGGCCAGACCAATCGCCTGGCCCAGACCGCGGCACGCTTCTACGACTCGCGGCGGGGCGCCCGCCAACTGGGCGCTCAGGGCGGCGAAGGTGGCCGGAAGTTCGGCGGCTCGCACGAGAACCGCTTCGATCGGCGCCGGCGCCGAGGCGCCATCCAGGCTGGCCGCGACCCGAGCGAGACCGACCTCCAGGGTCTTGCCCATGGCAACCCGCGTGTTCGAGGGCGCCTCGATGGCGGTGATGGCCAGACGAGGCAGACTATGGAAGAGGAAGACGCCGATTTCCCGAATCTCCTCGGGACACGACTCCTCCCAAAGCGCCGGGTACATGCAGGTGCCCACGCCATGAAGGATCAGTTGACCAACCCCGGCGGACACCGCGGCGGCGGCCAGCGGGTAGGCCGGGGCCTCCGTGCCCCACAGCCCGGCATAGATCAGGGGAGCCAGGTGCGAATGAGAAGATCGCCCGAATCGGCCCGCTGGATCGCCCTCGCCGGCGAGAAGGGCCCGCGGCAGCCGGCGGCAGCGAGCGTTCGGTGCGTACGAGAGCACCAACGCCTCGGCCTGGGCCATCACGGCCTCCTGACGGGCGATCCATCGCTGATCCGGTGCCATAGTATAGCCCTCCCACGGCTGGGTCACCTCGGACGGCGTTCGGCGCCGCGCGTTACCTTGAGTAGCCTAGATTGCAACCATTACCCGGCCATTACCGCTCTATTCCCGGCAGACCACCACGCGGGGCCGCTTCACATTCGTGGAGGCGAGTCTGACTGACTTGGCGGTTAGCGGACAGGGGCGCTGGATTTCTCCCGCGGAGGCAATGTTCGTATACTGCTCTTACCACCGATCCCGTGAGTATCTGGAGATT
>DATBTL010000363.1:0-5124 GCA_036559345.1 Chloroflexota bacterium
CCGTCCAGCAGACGCTCGGCTCCCTGGTGCTGGGGATGCAGACCCTCCCCAGCATCTGCTGGTTGCCGCTGGCCCTCCTGTGGTTTGGTCTGGACGAGAAGGCGGTGATCCTGGTGGTGATCCTGGGTTCCACCTTCGCGGTCACCGAGGCATCGTACAGCGGGTTCAAGCAGGTTCCCCCCTTATATCGAAGAGCGGCGCAGACCATGGGGGCCAACCAACTGCAATTGTTGCGGCGAGTGCTGATCCCGGCCGCGCTCCCCAGCATCATCACCGGGATGAAGCTCTCCTGGTCGTTTGCCTGGCGTTCCCTGATGGCCGGCGAACTGCTCTATTCGGACGTAGGACTGGGCCAGTTGCTCAATCGTGGGCGCGACCTCGCCGACATGGGCGGCGTGGTGGCGATCATGGTCGTGATCGTAGCGATCGGCCTATTGGTCAATGGCGCCTTCTTCGCGCCGGTCGAGCGGCATGTTCGCCGCCGCTGGGGGGTGGCCGTGTAAGCACGAATTGATCCGTGGAGGCAAAGTCATTTCATTCATCACCGCAAGAGAAAGGAAAACACTTCATGGCACGGGGTTTCACCATCTGGCTGACCGGGCTCTCCGGCGCCGGGAAGACGACCATCGCCCAACGGCTGGAGCAGGAGCTTCACGCCGGCGGACTGGGCGTGGAGGTGCTGGATGGGGACGTGGTGCGCACCCACCTCTCGAAGGGGCTGGGTTTTTCGCGCGAGGATCGTGACACCAATATCCTGCGTATCGCCTTCGTGGCCGGCCTCCTTACCCACCATGGGGCGGCGGTGATCACCGCCGCCATCTCGCCCTATGCCGAGACGCGCCGGCAGGCCCGCGAGCAGATCGGCGAGTTCGTGGAGGTCTATGTTAGCTGCCCGCTGGAGGAATTGTCGCGGCGCGACGTGAAGGGTCTCTACGCCCGGGCGCTCCGCGGCGAGATCGCCAATTTCACCGGGGTCTCCGATCCCTATGAGGCACCCGAGCATCCTGATGTCGTGGTCGAGACCGACCGCGAGACCGTGGAGGAGAGCGTGACCAAGATCCTGGCCCATCTGCGCGAGCGCGGCTATCTGCCCGCGGGCTCTGTTAGCGGGGCTCTGGCCTATGCCGGGACGGGGGAGCACGCCTGATGGCAACCCAAATCCAACCCGTGACGAATATCGAAACCAGCGGCATCGCCCCCCACGGCGGACGCCTGGTGCAACGCCAGGTCACCGGGGAGGCCGCCGCGGAACTGGCGGAGCGGGCCCGCGCCCTCGGTTCAATCCAGCTGAGCAATCGCCAACTGTGCGACCTGGAGCTGATTGGGAACGGCGCCTTCAGTCCGCTCGAAGGCTTCATGGGGCCGGACGATTATTCCCGTGTGGTGGCCGAGATGCACCTGGCCGGCGGCCTCCCCTGGACCCTGCCGGTCACCCTGGCCGTGGCCGCCGCTGACGCGCCCAACCCCGGCGCGCGGGTGGCGCTCCGCGATGCCGAGGGCGGCCTCCGCGGGGTGCTGGCGGTGGAGTCGGTCTATGGCTACGATAAACGCACGGAAGCCCGCGAGGTCTATCGGACCGAGGACGCCGCCCATCCGGGGGTGGCGGCGCTCTATGCCCAGGGTGATACCCTGGTGGGAGGGCCGGTGACCGTGCTCCCGCCGCCCGCCGCGAGCGGCCCGTACCATTTGCCGCCGGCCGCCGCCCGCGCGGCCTTCGCCGAGCGCGGCTGGCGGACGATCGTCGGTTTCCAGACCCGCAACCCGGTTCACCGCGCCCACGAGTACATCCAGAAGTGCGCCCTGGAGATCGTGGATGGCTTGTTGCTGCATCCGCTGGTGGGCGAAACCAAGTCCGACGACATCCCGGCGGATGTGCGGCTGCGCTGCTACGAGGTGTTGCTGGCCAGCTATTATCCCGCCGACCGCGTGCTTCTGGGGGTGCTGCCGGCGGCCATGCGCTATGCTGGACCGCGCGAAGCGATCGTACATGCTCTGGTACGGAAGAATCATGGCTGCACCCACTTCATCGTCGGACGCGACCACGCGGGGGTAGGGAAATACTACGGCACCTACGACGCGCAGCGGCTCTTCGAGCAGTTCGCGCCCGAGGCGCTGGGGATTGTGCCGCTCAAGTTCGAGAACAGTTTTTACTGTAAGCGATGCGCGGGCATGGCCTCGGCCAAGACCTGTCCCCACGGCCCGGAAGATCAGGTGGCGCTGAGCGGCACGGCGGTGCGGGAACTGCTGCGGGCGGGGAAGCTGCCGCCGCCGGAGTTCTCGCGTCCCGAGGTGGCCGCCGTCCTGGTGGCGGCGGTGCGCGAGGGGGCGCGGGGCTAGTATCGGCTGATCAGCGAGGGAGGGAACGGCACTTGTGCCATTCCCTCCCTCGCTTTTGCCCTTTCGTGAACTCGGCCGATCACCGGTCGGTGCATCCAGTACAGTTAAGGAGAGGAGGCAAGACAATGGCGATAGAACCATGGGTCCAGGCACGTATGCTTCCATCCGACGATGCATGGCCGCCCGATGACACCGAGGAGAGCGTTTTGGGAATCGATCTGCATCAGGAAACGATCACCAACGTGCGCCTTGGTGTCAACGGCGCCGCGCGGCTCTCTCGGGCGCCAGAGCAGCCAGTTCCCTGGCAAGCGGAGACCCAACTGCTACTCCTGGGCTGCAAACGGCCGGATGGCACTAGTTTCCGCACCCTACCGGACGTGTTCGTCTTCCCTCGCCCGATCGATCCGCTTCGCGGATCATTTTCCTTGAAGGTCGATGGGCCCCCGCTGCTGGTCATTGAGGTGCTGAGCGAGTCCACCGCCGCCGTGGATCTGGATCTAAAGGCCGGAAAGGGCTACAGCTACGCGCGAGCCGGGGTGCCGGAATATCTGACCATCGATCCTACGGGCGACATATTGGACGAGGGGATCCGGGCCTGGCGACTCGAGGACGGCGTCTATCAGCCTTGGGAGGCGGACGGCCAGGGGCGCTGGCGTAGCCGTCAGATCTCGGTGGCGATTACCCTGGAAGGGATGTGGGTCGCCGTGTACACGCACGACGGCCGGCGCATGCTGCGCGAGATCGAGGTCGAGGAGACACTGGCGCGTGAGCGGCAACTCCGAGGACAGGCGGAAGCGGAGGTGGAACGGCTACGCCGATTGCTGGAGGAGCAGCGGCAATAGTTCCGCGCAAGTGGCGGACTAGCTGCTATAGTCGGGAGGCGCCCGGTTGTGGTGCGGTGCGCTCTCAAGCAAAGACGCCGGGTATCCGCGACGCCTGCTCCCATAAGGTACGCTCTTCTACCTGGCATTGCTGGCACGCGCGGGCCACTTGGCGGTACCCTCCGATAATGATGCATACGCACTCGGCGCGATGGTAAGGGTAGCCGCATGATGGACGACGCGGTCTTCAGTCCCTCGGGTATCCCTCTGGATGCCTGGTATGGCGCCGAGGCCGCCCCCCCGCCCGGCGAGTTTCCCTACACGCGCGGGCTGCGTCCCGAAGGCTATCGTCCACGTCCCTGGACCATGCGCCAGTACGCCGGCTTTGGCTCGGCCCAGGAGAGCAACCGCCGTTTTAAGATGCTGCTGGCCGGGGGGCAAACCGGGCTTTCGGTCGCCTTCGACCTCCCTACCCAGATGGGCTATGCCGCCGACGATCCGCTGGCCGAGGGCGAGGTGGGCAGGGTGGGCGTCCATATCGACACCCTGGCCGACATGGAGACCTTGTTCGCGGATATTCCCCTGGGCGAGGTCACTACCTCGATGACGATCAACGCCACCGCCGCCCTGCTGCTGCTGCTCTATCAACTGGTGGGTGAGCGGCAGGGCGTGGATCCGGCCAACCTCGGCGGGACGGTGCAGAACGACATTCTGAAGGAATACATCGCCCGCGGCACCTACATCTTCCCTCCTCGCCACTCCATGCGCCTGATCACCGACACCTTCGCCTATTGCGGCGAACACCTGCCGCAGTGGAACACGATCTCCATTAGCGGCTACCACATTCGCGAGGCGGGCGCCACCGCCGTGCAGGAGCTGGCGTTCACCATGGCCAATGCCATCGCCTATGTCGAGGCGGCCCGGGCCGCCGGCCTCCATATCGACCAGTTCGGCCCGCGGCTCAGTTTTTTCTTTAACGGCCATAGCGATTTCTTCGAGGAGATCGCCAAGTTCCGCGCCGCCCGCGCTCTCTGGGCCCGAATTACCCGCGACCGCTTTGGCGCCACCAATCCCCGCGCCATGATGCTCCGCTTCCATACCCAAACCTCCGGCTGGACCCTCACCGCCCAGCAACCGCTCAACAACGTAGTGCGGGTGGCCTTGCAGGCGATGGCCGCCGTATTGGGCGGCACCCAGAGCCTGCATACCAACGGCTACGATGAGGCGCTGGGCTTGCCCACCAGCGAGGCCGCCATGCTGGCCCTCCGGACCCAGCAGATTATTGCCGGCGAGGCCGGGGTGACGGCAGTGACCGATCCCCTTGGCGGCTCCCCCTATATCGAGTACCTGACCGCCGAGGTTGAGCGACGCGCCTGGACCCTGATCGAGCGCATCGACGCCTTGGGCGGAGCGGTGGCCGCCACCGAACAGGGCTTCATGCAGCGCGAGATCGAGGAGAGCGCCTATGAGACCCAGCGGAAGATCGAGGAAGGGCGCCAGACCGTGGTGGGGGTGAATCGCTACCGGACCGAGGACGCGGCCGTGGTGGAGACCTTCCGGATCGACCCCAAAATCCAGGCCCAGCAAATCGAGCGGCTCCGCCAGATCCGCGAGACCCGAGACAATGCCCGCGTCGTCGCCGCGCTCGAAGCGGTAGCCTCGGCGGCCCGCGGCACCGAGAACATCTTACCGCCGATGAAGGCGGCGCTGGCCGCCTACGCGAGCATCGGCGAGATCTGCGGTATCCTGCGGTCGATATGGGGAGAGCATAGAGAGTAAACTAATACAATCAGGCACACCAATGAAGGTGTGCTTGCGATACTTAAGGAAGGCGGGAATCCCGGTGAAACTTGAGTGGACACGCCAGGAGCGCGGCGCGGCGCCCGAGGCAACGTGGCTGCGTGCCCAGCACAATCTTAGCGTTCCCACCCTGATCGAACACGCGCTCGCGCAAGGAAATGCCCAA
>DATBTL010000364.1:0-2494 GCA_036559345.1 Chloroflexota bacterium
TGCACATGACGGAGTTTTTCGCCTCCGAGAGCGCGTTGGCGGAGGCCGATCCCGAGGCCCGCCTGGAACGTATCTCGGAGCCCGAGCCCTGGGGATTCGACGCCAATGGGTCGCTGGCGTGGTGAGCATGACGTGGGCCGCAGCCCATAGAAGTGGGCAGGCTGTGACGCGAGACCGCCACGCGCTGCTGGAAACCCCGGCATTTATGCCGGGGAGTCTCATGTGCTCTGCTAGCGCGGTCTTTAGGCCGCTCGTTCCCTAGCCGTTGCGTATTGTAGAGCGAAAAAAAGCGGCCTGAAGGCCATGGCTAGGTGGGCAAATGAGCCTCCCCGGCCTGAAGGCCGGGGCTTCAAGGTAGCACCCCGCCGGAACTGTTATGGGCTGAGGCCGGTTGATACGATAGTCGGATACGAGAAAGAGGCGAGACGCCATGAGGTTGGAAAACAAAGTCATCCTGATCACGGGCGCCGGCTCCGGCATTGGCCGCGCCATGGCGCTCCTGTTCGCGCGGGAGGGTGCGCGCCTGGCGGTGGTGGACCGGGATGGCGCGTCGGCGGCGGAGACCGCGCGGCGGGTCACGGCGGAGGGCGGGACGGCTGTTCCTCTGCTCTGCGATGTCACGATTGGCCCACAGGTGGAGTTGACGATGGCCGCCTGCGTGGAACACTATGGTCGGATCGACGTGCTCTGTAACAACGCGGGCGTCGGCTCGAACCACAACGTCCTTGAAACCACCGAGGAGGTGTGGGATCTCTGCTTCGACGTGAACGTCAAAGGAGTGTTCTGGGGCTGCAAGTACGCCATTCCCCATATGATTGCCCAGGGCGGCGGGACGATCGTGAACACCGCCTCGGTGGCCGGGCTGGTCGGCATCCCCAATCGGGTCGCCTATTGCGCCAGCAAGGGAGCGGTGATCACCCTGACCAAGGCGATCGCCGTCGATCATGTGGGACAGAACATCCGCGTGAACTGCGTCTGCCCCGGCACCGTGGATGGCCCCTGGACCGAGCGGAACCTGGCGCGCGCGGCGGACCCAGTGGCCGAGCGGGCAATGCTGGAGGCGCGGCAGCCGATGGGCCGCCTGGCCCAACCGGAGGAGATAGCCATGGCCGCCCTCTATCTGGCCAGCGACGAGTCGCGCTTCTGCACCGGCACGGCCCTGATCATCGATGGCGGAATCGCGGCTCGGTAGGCTGGGATGAGCTGGCCTCTGAGCCGTGATGAAACGGGAAAGGGATCCACGCCATGAAGATCACCCGCCTCGAAAGCCTGTTCGTTCGGCCTCGTTGGCATTTCCTGAAGATGCATACGGATGAGGGAATCATCGGCCTGGGCGAGCCCATCGTGGAGGGCCGGGCCCGCACCGTCGCCACCGCCGTCCGCGAATTGGGTGAGTACCTGATCGGCCAGGATCCCAGACGGATCGAGCACCACTGGCAGGTGATGTACCGGGGCGCCTTCTATAGGGGCGGACCGGTATTGGTTAGCGCGATCAGCGGGGTCGAGCAGGCCATGTGGGACATTCTGGGTCAGTCGCTCGGCGCCCCGGTGTACCAACTGCTGGGCGGAGCGGTTCGCGACCGGATCCGCGTCTACGCGCACCTCGCGGTGGACCATCCGGAGGACGCGGCGGCGGCAGCCGGCCCGCTGGTCGCCCAGGGTTTTACCGCGCTCAAGACCGGCATCGACGCGCCCGTAAGGGTTATTGACACGAAAGCCTATATCGACCGCCAGGTCAATCGGATCACCGCCATTCGCGCCGCCATCCCCGATACGGTGGATCTGGCGGTCGATTTCCACGGGCGGGTCGGGCCGGCCATGGCCATCCGTCTGGCCCGTGCCCTGGAGGATCTGCACCTGCTCTTCATTGAGGAGCCAGTGCTACCCGAAAACGTCGATGCGCTGGTCGCGGTGGCCCGCTCCACCACCACGCCAATCGCCACGGGCGAGCGGCTATTCACCCGTTGGGGCTTCCGCGAGGTGCTGGAGAAGGGCGCGGCGGCGGTCCTGCAGCCCGATCTCTGCCACGCGGGCGGGATCAGCGAGGTACGCAAAATCGCCGCCATGGCCGAGACCTACTACGCCGCCATGGCGCCGCACAACCCGCTCGGCCCCATTTCCCTGGCCGCCGGCCTTCAGGTGGACGCCTGCACCCCGAACTTCCTCTGCCAGGAGCAGGTCTCACTGGGGGTCGGCTACCTCAAGGCGCCGTTCGTGGTCCGCGACGGCTACATCGACCTTCCCACCGGTCCCGGCCTGGGCATCGAGCTGGACGACGAGGCCGTGGCCGCCCAACTGAACGACGGCAGTTGGCAAACCCCGATCCTCGAGCATCCCGACGACCACTCTTTCGGCGAGTGGTAGGGGCACGACCTATCGCCTAATCGGGATTAGGCAGCATGAAGTCTCGGATCAGGGCATCCAGATCGGTGCAGGCGGCAAGAAATTGGCGGAGGGTTCGCCGGGTGGCCCCGAACGTATCGAATTCCTCGGG
>DATBTL010000365.1:0-1522 GCA_036559345.1 Chloroflexota bacterium
AGAAAGAACAGGGCCCAGGCGGCATCAGCTGGGGGTGCCGTACCGAAGTAGTCCACCAACGCCCGCACCTTCTCGTTCGTCCTGGTGGTCTCGTCGAGCGCGGTATAAAGGGCGATGAAGCGTTTCATCCCGCCGCGGCCCCGGCATCCGACCCCTCGGACTGGGCGATAGCCTCGACCATGTCATCCTGTTCCCCAGCGGCCTGGGTGGCGATAGCGGCGGCATCGAGGCCACGCTCCCGCAATAACTGGGCCAGGGTAGCGCTGTAGCCATGAGTCACCCAGACCCGCTCGGCTCCGGTCTCGGAGATCGTCTCGAGCAGACCAGGCCAATCAGCGTGATCGGAGAGGACAAAGCCCCGGTCGACCGCGCGCCGCCTGCGAGTGCCGCGGATGCGCATCCAGCCGGAGGCGAAGGCGGTGGACGCCTCTCCGAAGCGGCGGGTCCAGGGCGAGCCGTGGGCGGAGGGCGGGGCCACGATCAAGGCCCCACCCCAGACACCGGCACGGGCGGGCATCGTACTCACCGGCACGGTGTCTGGCAGCGTGATGCCCTCCGCCCGGTACACCTCGTTCAGCCGCTCCACGGCGCCGTGGGTATAGATAGGGCCGATCCCCGCGTCTACTCCGGCCAGCAGGCGCTGCGCCTTGCCCAGGGCGTAGCCGTAGAGCAGGCTGGCCCGGCCTACCGCGGCGTTGGCCCGCCACCAGGCATTGATCGCGTCGAATACCTCGCGTTCGGGCTCCCAGCGGAAGATCGGCAGCCCGAAGGTGGACTCGGTGACGAAGGTGTGGGCGCGGAGGGGCTCGAATGGGGCGCAAGTGGGGCTCGGCTCCCGTTTGTAGTCGCCGGAGACCACCCATACCTCGCCGCGCTCCTCCACCCGGACCTGGGCCGAGCCGAGGATATGTCCCGCCGGATGAAGGGACACCTGGACTCCACCAAAACGCACCGCCTCCCCGTACGGGACTGCTTGCACCGAGGCATCCGGCTCAAGGCGGGCGCGGGTCACCGCCAGACCCTCCGCCGCCACGAGATAGTGGCCGCAGCCCCAGCGGAGGTGGTCGGAATGGGCGTGGGTAATCACGGCGCGGGGGACGGGCAGCCAGGGGTCGATGTGGAAGTCGCCGCCCGGGCAGTAGAGGCCGGCGGCAGTGGATTGGAGCAGCGTCGATCCGTTCATCCTCTTCAGTATGACATGCGGAACCCTGAGGGAGCCATCGGACCTCGCGTGTCCTGCCTACGCAAGCTGTCGCGGATCCACGTTCCCCCCGCAGACCAGGATGCCCATCCGTTCATCCGGCGCGGGCTGGTAGGCGCCCGAAAGAACGGCCGCCAGCGCCGTGACCCCGCCCGGCTCGGCCGCCACCCGCATCGTCTCCCAGAGCACCCGTTGCGCGGAGACAATCTGCTCGTCGGTCACCAAAACCATACGGTCTACCTGCCGGCGGGCGATGGCAAACGCGAGGTCACCGGCCCGGCTGGCCCCCAGCGAATCCACCGCCACGCCACCCACCTTCAC
>DATBTL010000366.1:0-9188 GCA_036559345.1 Chloroflexota bacterium
CGAGTGAAAGCCTCGCGCTGCGGCGCGAGCAGGGCGACCTACGCGGTGTCGCCGAAACAATCAACAACATGGCGCAGGCGGCGTCCGTGCGGGGCCGGTACGAGCGGGCGGCGGCGCTGTTCAAGGAGGGACTCCTGCTGAGCAAGGAAGTCGGGGATATGATTCGGGTGCTTGAGGCGCTGGAGGGCCTGGCCTGGGCGGACGCGGCACTGGGACAGCCGCGATGGGCCGCGCGCCAGGGCGGGGCGGCCGAGGCGGAGCGCGAGCGGCTGGGACTGCACCAGGGCATCCCGGATCGCGACTTTCGTGACCGGGCGATCCAACCTATGTGCTCGGCGCTGGGCGAGCAGACGTTCGCGGCGGCCTGGGCCGAGGGGCGGGGCATGCCACTGAACGAGGCCATCGCGCGGGCGCTCAAGGACGACCCGACCGGCTGAGCTGCTTCCGGCGTCGATCAGCCCGTAGGGCTCACGCGGGCTACCCCATGGATCATTCTTCGCGGCGGCGAGTCGCGGTCGCCGTAATAGTTATCCCTCCTCTCGCCTTCTGATGCACGGTGACGGTACACCAGTGGGGCCGCGCGGCGGCAAAGATATCCGAGGCGATCTGACCTGCCAGGGCCTCGCAGAATACCCCTTCGTCCCGAAAACTCCAGAGATACAGCTTGAGGCTCTTCGACTCGATGCATGCCTGGTCGGGCAAGAACTCGATGGTCACCGTCTCCCAGTCGGGCTGGCCGGTCACCGGACAGAGACTGGTCACCTCATCGCTGACCAGGGTCACTTTATCCAGGTAGGGTGGAGCGGGAAAGGTCTCCAGATGCTTGCTCGGCTGCCGGGACGGCTTGCCCAGCGCCTCGAACTCCTGTGTCATAACTCGTCCTTTCTCGGTTGTAGGCAATCAAACATACAACAAAGCGACGAGCGGCGCCCTATCGTTCGCCTGATTACCGACCTCGCAGACGATCGGCCAGGCTGCCTACCTTAGGGGTCTGTGCCTTCCGCGACGACTCGATGTGCCACTGCATTACCTGGTCCGCATGGTGTTCCGTAATATGCAAAAAGGCGATGCCTATCGTATCCGGAGCGGTGGCATGGGCAACCCGAGCGATGGCGACAATCTGGTCATCGTGACCCGGCAACATGAAGATGAGTTGCGCCAACGCATCGGGCCCGAACAACTCGGGAGGCTGTGGTCCGGCGAGTCGGCAGCGGGCCCCGCCTGGGCTGAGATCCTCGATCACGCACGAGATGAAGGTGAGAGGCAGGGCGCCATGCACCGCGATCCGAGCGGGTAGCGTCAGGGCTATCCGGCTGTGCCGGCGCTCCTTGGGCGCCTCGGGTTGCGGCGCCGGCGGCTCGGCCGGAGCGATCACCCCGCCGCCTAGGCAGAGGCGCACATCGACCAATGCGTGGTCGAGAGCCTCGGGTAAATACAGGTCACCATTCGGCTCCAGCCGGCTCTGCCGCACACCGGATCGCACCACGATATCCGTGCCTGCTTCGAGCACCGCGTGACGCACCCGGTCACAGGTAATGGTTCGACCAGCCTTCAGGACAGCGGCAAGATGCACCGTTCCACTGACTAACCCTTGCACCTCGAGGTTGCCGCCCGTACTCTCAATCTGGGCCCCATGCACATTGCCCCAAATCTCGATATCCCCCACCGCGACGATGGAAGCCCGCTCGCGGACGGCGCCCGTGACCACGACGCCCCCGCCGGCCCGCAGAACCCCATCCTCGGCGGTCAGATCCCCTTCGTGGATGGTAAGCGGCGCCACTTCGATCAGGAGCCGCCGCAGCATGACCAGACCATCGCACTCCGCGGTCAAGCGTGTGCCATCGGCGCTGATCAGGGTATTCCGGCCTTGCGGCAAGCTGGCGCGGCGTGGTACAGGTGGGAGAATCTCTCGCCCCAGCAGATCCCGACCCGGTAGCCCCGGCCGGCCCGCGTCGAGCTTCGCCAGTACGGCCCCGCGACGGACCAGACAGGCACGAGATTGATGGTCGCGCGTCCGTCGCTGGCCGATCATCACCGGGGTCAGCACCCGGACGCGCTCATCGGTCGGAGGGATGGGGCGGGTGGCCTCGCCAATGGTGAGCCAGGCGCCATAAACGCAGGTGCGCAGGCGTTCCTCCAACTCTTTCTCCGTGAGCGCGAGGTCAATGTGGTGTTCGGCACAATGCGCCTGAATGCGGGCCAGCAGCCCGGCTGTCGGCGTGGGTGCCGCATCGGCCGGAAGCATGATTCGCAGCCGTCGCGCGTCAGTGGTCAGCCGGATCGTCAAAGGCGCGGGCCGGAGCGTGGGCTCCGCCACGCTGGGGACGTGGCGGAGCACCTGGAGAACGGTGTCGCGGTCGCACCCGACGCATTCGGCAATCTGGGCGATGGCCCAGCCCATGGCGCTGAGATGGCGGATGGTTGCCTCGTCCAGGCCGGAATCGTCCAGCGTGGGAACCTGCGTTCCGTCGGCGATCATTGAACCGCGCCTTGTCTCTGCCGCTGGCGGATGCCAAGTCCCGTGACGAGCGTCCATTGCTACGCCCGCATACCAGCCATATCATCTCTATCGACACCACGGCGGCAAACTGGAGACTCTGGATTGTGACAGCGAGCACGCGACAGCGGAATCCTACCGATCATCCCCGCCGCGCACGATTGCCACTCCATTGGGGATAGATCCTGGGTCGTCCTTTCGTCCTCACGGTTCATCAACCATACAGGAATGCCCAGCCACGGCGTGCGGGGAGAACAAATCCCCGTGTGGCCGCGGAGTATTGTTCACGTCCTGAAGCTGATGGCCTACAAAACGGTCCTCAAATGGCGAAACCGCCCTATACGTGGGGCGGTTTCAAGAGAGCGGGAGACCGGGTTCGAACCGGCGACATTCTGCTTGGAAGGCAGACACTCTGCCAACTGAGTTACTCCCGCGGACTGGGCATCATGGAAAGGATAGCAAATCCTGGAAGAGGAGGGAAATGGGAGAATCCATCTTGTGCACGAACCAGATATTTCGCTGACGGAGTGCCTTGAGACATTTACGACTAGCCTTGATCGGCATCGGACGTTCCTGCTCGATATCCGGTCAGGTGGTGGAGGGATGGTGTATTTCATTGGCTGGTACGCGGATCGCAAATCCGGTGAGGTATTCCCCTATCGGCTCCTTGAAAAGCTCGCTCACGACGGGATTGATCTGGCGCTCGATGTGTATGGGGAACTGGGGCCGGCTACAGGGTGACCCCTTACGAGTGCCTACGGCGCGTGGCGCATATTCTCAAACGGCATAGAACCCTCAAAACCCACACCTCTACTTCTCGTGTGCGTGTACCAGTGTTACACTAGCTCCAATGACACCAAATCACCACCTCCCCCCACTCCCATCGCCGGAGCTCAGCGCGCTCGACTCGGCCCGCCTGATGGTGGATGCCGCCGCGGACAAGAAGGCACAGGACATCGTTCTCTTCGACGTGAAGTCGTTTTCCAGCCTGGCTGATTACTTTATCGTCTGCTCCGCTCAGGTGGAGCGGCAAATTCGGGCCATCGCCGAGGGCATCGAGGAGGCACTGGACGCGGTCCAGATCCCGCCCTATCGCCGCGAGGGCACGCCCTCGGATGGTTGGGTGTTGCTGGATTATGGTGACGTGATTGTCCATGTGATGAGCAACGAACAGCGCGACTATTACCGCCTGGAGCAGTTGTGGGAGCAGGCCCACATCGTAGTGCGCATTCAATGACCGTCGCCGCGCGAGTGTCGCCGTGACCGCCTCCGATCGGCCGCCGTCACGCCGGAAGCCCTTTATCCTTGGCCTCGTGTTGGGGGTGATTGGCGGCCTCACCCTGGGTTCCACGCTCGCCGCGATCTTCGGCGATGATGTCTCCGTCCTGGTCCATCGGCTGGTTAAGCGGATCACCGGCGAACGCGAGGAACCGAATTTTCAGATCCTCTTGCAATGACCGCGGATACCACGCCCTGCCGGCTCGGCAAGGCCGGTGAAATGACCCTCTAGACCGCCAGGTGGGCGACCGTTACCCCCTCCCCGCCATCACGGGCCTCGGCGGCCCGGAAGTTGCTGACCAGCGGATTGGTGGCCAGTTCCTCCCGGACCGCCTGACGCAGCGCCCCGGTGCCTTTCCCATGGATAATCCGGACGAACGGCAGATTCGCCATATAGGCATCGTTGAGGTAGCGTTCCAGTTCGTGCAGCACCTCGTCCACCCGCCAACCCCGGAGATCGAAGTCGACGCTTGGCGCCGGGGTGTCCTCGTGCCGGAAGCGCGCGGCCTCCATCCGCGGTTCCTCGCTGGGGCCGCTCTCCTCGATGTCCAGCACTCGTGCCTCGCCGGCCTTCACCCGAGTCTTGAAGGGGCCGATCTGTACTTCAATCTCACCTCGACTATTGGGCGCCGATACAACGGTGCCAATCTGGCCGGAACGGATCAGGGAAACCCGGTCGCCCACCACGGGCACCCGTGGCGCCTCGACATCGACCGGCTGCGCCGGGCGCTTCGCCGCCTGCTTCCGCGCCGCTGGAGCCGCCAATAGCGGCGATTGCTCGGCGACGGCGACCGCCAACCGTTCACGGAGCCCGCCCACTAGATCGGGCGGGACCGTGCCGTGCAGCCGCAATTCCGCCTCCGCTCGATCCAACTCCCGCCGCAATTCGTCCACGCTCGCCGATGCCTCCGCTCGGGCTGCCCGCAGAATTACCTCCCGCTCCCGCAGGATCTCCCGAACCTCTCGTTCCAGGCGGGCCCGTAGATCCACCGCTCCTTGCTGCGCTGTCCTCGCCGCCTGGAACAGAGCCACCGCTGCCTCCCGGTCGCGCTCGATCTCAGCCAGCATGGTCTCTACCCGCTTTTCCTCGGCACTGATGAAGGCATGGGAACCGGCGATGATATCCGCCGGCAATCCCAGGCGGGCGGCAATGGCCAGGGCGTTACTCCGCCCCGGCAGGCCAATGCTCAGCTTATAGGTAGGCGAGAGGGTCTCCACGTCGAATTCGACGCTGGCGTTCCGCACCTCCTCGGTCGCGGCGGCAAACGCCTTCAGTTCACTGTAGTGAGTGGTGGCCATCACTCGCGCCCCGGTTTCCAGCAGATGGGTGAGCAGGGAACGGGCCAGGGCGGACCCCTCGGCCGGGTCCGTGCCGGCGCCCAACTCGTCCAGAAGCAGGAGGCTGTTCGGGGTCATCTCCTTGAGGATGCGGATGATGTTGCTCAGGTGGCCGCTAAAGGTGCTGAGGCTCTGCTCGATGCTCTGCTCGTCTCCGATATCGGCGAAGATGCCGTCGAATACTGCCGCCCGCGACCCGGACGCCGCCGGGATCGGTAGACCGCTTTGCGCCATCAGGGTGAGGAGTCCCACGGTCTTCAGGGCAACCGTCTTGCCGCCTGTATTGGGCCCGGTCACCAGGAGCACCCGGAAATCCGATCCCAGGCGGACCGAGATCGGGACCACCGTTCCGGTCAGCAGGGGATGGCGGCCCAGCTCGAAGCTCAAAGCGCCATCGGCGGCGATCGCCGGCAACACCCCGTGCTGGGCGGCGCCAAACCGCGCCTTGGCCATCGCGAGGTCCAGGTCGCCCAGTGCGAGTACCGTGTCCTGAATCGCCGGCCCCTGAGCCCCGATCCGCTCCGCGATAAACTGAAGGATCCGAGCGATTTCTTCCTGCTCCCGCAGTTGTAGCTCCCGCCACCGATTATTCAATTCGTTGGTCTGGAAGGGCTCGACGTAGAGCGTGGCCCCGCTCGCCGAATGGTCGTGTACGGCGCCGCGGATCACCCCGCGGGCGTCCGACCGCACGGGTATCACGTAGCGGCCGTTCCGGATCGTGATAATCGACTCCTGGATCGCGGTGCGGTAGGTCGGGGAGTTGAGGATCGACTGCAGCCGCTCAAGCAGCCGTTGATGCGCCACTCGCAGCTCGGCCCGAATAGTGCCCAGGGCGGCGCTCGCGGTATCGAGAACCTCGCCCTGTTGGCTCACCGTCTGGGCGATCAGGCTGAGGATTTCGCGGAAAAGCCCGATCCGCGCCCTTAAGGCCGCGAGCCACGGATACTCCTCGGCGTCCAGCCGATTAAGGGCGCCGCGGATCCGCTCGGCGCACTCCAGGGTGCCGCGGACCGCCAGCAGTTCGGTCGGATCGAGGGAGCCGCCCAACTGGGCTCGCGAAACCGCCGGGCGAATATCGCGAGCCCCGCCCAGGGAGACATCGGCCCGCGCGTCCAGCACCGACCCCGCCTCGCGCACCCGCGCCTGCAGATCAAGCACCTCGTCCGCGTCGGTTTCCGGGCGCAGAGCCAGGGCCAGTTCCTTACTGAGCGAGAAACTGGTATGGTTGGCCAGCATCGCCAGCACTTTGGGAAACTCCAACATCTGGAGCGTTTTATCGGCAATCATTACACGTCACCACCGCCATGAAGGGTACCATGGGCGGCCCGGGAACTCTGTCAAACAAGGCACAGGCGGCTCAGCGCCACCAGGGTTCAAGCCATAGGGTGGCGCTGTGCCAGCATTCCTGGAAACCAGTCTTCTGGTACAGGGGAGTGAGGGAGGGGTCACAACTCAACACCGCAAGGTCGAGACCAAAGCGCTCGGCGTCCCGCAAGGCCTGCCACACCAAGCGACGAGCATACCCGCGACCGCGTGCCCCCGGAAGCACACCCACGCTGTAGATGCCGGCCGTTCCGACAAAGGGGCAGAGACAGGCGGCGGCTACCGCTTTCCCATGGTGCTGCAGGAGGTAGGTGTTCACGAGGGCCGGCGGGGTATAGAAGGCGAAGACCTCCCGCGGGAGGCCAAACACCTTGCCCAACAACTCACGGGCCACCGAAAGCTGGGGCTCGGCATCGGCGAGGACGATATCGGGATCGTCGAAGTCGGGTAAGCGCGGCGTTCCGAATCGGACCATGAATACGGGCGCCGAGGAGCCCGTGGTAAACCCTTCCCGGCGCAGGGCTCCCGCCAACGGCCCCTCTTCCCGTCCCGGAGGCATGCTAATCATCAGCGAGCCGGCCTGTCCCGCCATCCCTCGCACCAACCCTGCCGCCCAGGCCGGCGCCACCGCGTCCTCGACCTGAGGATCGATGACCATATGCGGCACCCGCTGAACCAACAACGATCGGACAAAGAGCATATCCACCCGCCGCGTGACCTCGAACACGCCGCTGGGGCCCGCGACACCGCCCACCGCTTCCCACATGGCAAGGAAGTTGCCATAGACCTGGCGGGCCAGGGACAGGTCGCCCATCACCATTGGCGTTGCCGGCTAGTACAGCGGGGCGGAAGTTCCGCGGCAGGTCTCGGTAGGGGCACCGGGTGCCCTCGTGCGGTCCGCCAAGGGCACCCATCACCCAGAGGGTACCCGGTGCCCCTACAACCGACGGCCGATTTGCGCCAAACTGCACTAGACAACGCCGAGTCGCCTAGCCCGGTAAACGAATCCGGCGATAGTTGCGCTTGCCAACGCGCACCTCCATCCCATCGCGTACGGTGATTACGGCGTTTGGATCTTCCTGCTGTTGATCCTCGATCCATACGGCCCCTTCAAGCGTCTTCCGTCGCGCCTCGGAATTGCTTTTCGCCAGACCAAGTTCCACCAGCAATTCCAAAAGCCGGCGTCCCGAAACACCGGATGCGTGCGTCTCGGAGCTTGCCGGGTTCAAAATGAGTTCCACAATGTCCTCCGGCTTCGCGCGGCCCTGCACTACCCGCTCGAATGTCTCCTGGGCCTTCCGTGCCTGAGCGGCGGAATGATACAGAGTGGTCACCTCCAGGGCGAGCTGCTTCTTAAAGCGCATCGGATTCGCACCGGCCTCGATCTCGGCGGCGATCTCGCCAATCTCGGACAACGGAAGGTCCGTACACAATTCCAGGTAGGGGAGGATTTGTCCGTCCGAAATCGACATCAGTTTTCCGTACATATCGACCGGCGGATCCTCCAGGGCAATCGCGTTCCCCTGCGACTTACTCATCTTCTTCCCGTCGAGCCCCAGAAGCAAGGTGACGGTCATCGCGGCCTGCGGCGCCTGGTTGAAGGCTCGCTGCAAGGTCCGGCCCGCCAGAAGGTTGAACAATTGCTCGGTGCCGCCAAGCTCAATATCGGCTTTGAGGGCTACTGAGTCGTAGCCTTGCATGAGCGGATAAAGCAGTTCTTGCAGCCCGATCGGTTGGTTCGCCGCGTATCGGTTGGTGAAATTCTCTCGCTCCAGCATCTGGGCGACCGTAAAATTGGCCGCCAGGCCCACGACATCCTTGAACCGAAGCGGGCCGAGCCAATCGGCATTGTACGACCATTCCACCTGATCCTCGTCCAGGATCCGGGCAATCTGCTTCCGGTAGGTGGCGAGATTATTATAGACCGTCTCTTCCGACAACATTTGCCGCATGGCATTCCGGTCCGAGGCGTCACCAATCTGGGCCGTAAAGTCTCCGATCAGCAAGCAAATGGTGTGGCCCTGCTGCTGAAAGGCGCGCAGCTTCCGCAGCACCACCGCGTGGCCAAGATGCAGATGCGGGCTGGTCGGATCGACCCCGAACTTTACCCGCAGGTGGTCGCCGCGCCGGAGGCGCGCTTCCAGATCCGCCCGCACCACCACGTCCTCCGTGCCGCGTTCGAGCAGCGTCCCTATCGCGTCGAGGCCGGCCCATCGCCGCCGACGGGCGCCGCTGTCCTCGATCCCCTTATTCGCTTCCCCATTTTCCCATTCCCGAGCTTCGGGCGCCGCAAGCGTCGCCTTCTCGCGGTAGCCAAGGCCGCCCATCCGGAAGCCATCACCGCCTTCCACTATCTGGTCGGCTGCCGCGGATTCCGCGGAGATACGCGCCTCACGATGTTCACTATCCACGAAAAAACATTCGGTCCGAGCCCCGAGTTCCTGGCGCAGGACGCGGACCAGGGATTCCTGGGCTTCGCGCACCTCGGAGTCATTGATCCCTACCCAACCGTCGATCGGGAAAAGGATGTTGGTGGTCGCGGCGGTGACCTTGGAATGCTCGCTCTGCCGCCAGACCCAGCGGCGGGTCCGGACCTCCCGCTCGTCCATGTAGACGAACTCACCGGCCTCCACCTCCTCGGACTCCGTCTGGCCCAGGGCGGTAAATCGGAGGCCGCCGGCACTCGGACCCACCTTGATGTCTCCCTGAACTCTGTCCAGGTCATGGGAGCCGATGGGGAGCAGGTAGCGCA
>DATBTL010000367.1:0-3796 GCA_036559345.1 Chloroflexota bacterium
CGCGCGGCGCGTTCCCACTGTCCCTGGGCGTGGGCTACCAGCGCCAGCCGCTGCAGGCTGTACACCATACCCCAGGTCACATCCAACTCTCGGAACAACGCCAGGCTCTCCACCTGGAGGGTCGTTGCCCGGGCCAGGTCGCCCCGCAAACAGGCCACCTCCCCGAGGTTGGTGAGCGAGATGGCGATGCCCTCTCGATCTCCGAGTTCCCGGCGCAGGGCCAGACTCTTCTCGCCGAGCGCCGTTGCCCGCGTGTAGTCACCCTGATGCCAGGCCGTGTAGCCCAGATTGCTCAGTGAGATGGCGATGCCCCTCCGGGCGCCAGTCTGGCGATAGATGGCCAGACTCTCCTCGAAAAACGTCGTAGCCCGCGCGTACTCTCCCGCCGCCAGCGCCACGCCGCCCAGGTTATTGAGTGAGGCGGCCATGCCCATCGCGTCGTCCAACTCGCGGCGCAGCGCGAGACTCTCCTCATACAGTACCGCCGCCCGTGAGTCATCACCCTGCTTGCTAACTATCAGCCCCAGATTATTCAGCCCTTGGGCGATACCCATCGTATCGCCCAGCTCCCGGCGTAAGGACAGGCTCTCCTCATAGCGCCTGATCGCCCACGCATGATCGCCCTGGGCGCCGGCCAGCATCCCGGCGCCATTCAGCGCTTTCGCCCGCGACGCGATCACTCCCGCGTCCGCCCGCGCGTCAGGCGCCGTGCCCAGCAGTTCCTCCAACCAACCCCTTCCCTCGCTCAGATGGCTATGCGCCGACCAGAACGGCACCAGGGCACCCGCCAGCCGCAACCCCAGCGTGCGGTCGCCACACTCCCGCGCCCAGCGGAGAGCCGCGCGCAGATTGTCGTGCTCGGCCTCCAGCAAGGCCAGCCACCCCGCCTGTTCCGACCCAGTCAGGAGTGGCTCCGCCTGCTCGGCGAGGGCCAGGAAGTGCCGCGCGTGCGCCCGCCGTACGGCCTCAAGCTCGCCAGCCTCGGTGAGGCGGGCAAGCCCGTATTCCAGAATGGTCTCCAGCATGGCGAACCGCGGTTCCTCATTGACCGTCCCGATCCGCCGCAGCAGGCTCTGGTCAGCCAACGACCCCAGCCACACGGACACGTCGCCTTCCAGACCGCTCGCTCGGCATACCGCTTCTCCCGCCGCCAGAGCGCAGCCCCCAGCGAACACTGAAAGCCGGCGGAAGAGGGCCTGCTCTCCCGCGTTCAGCAGATCGTAGCTCCAGCTAATGGTGGCGCGCATCGTTTGCTGCCGCGCGGGCAGATCCCGTGGGCCGCCGTTCAACACGGCTAGCCGCCGCTCCAGGCGGGCGAGCAGCGCCCGTGGCGAGAAGAGTCTGCCTTGCGCCGCCGCAAGCTCCAGGGCCAGCGGCAGCCCCTCCAGCCGCACGCAGACCGCCGCGACGGTTGCCGCGTTCGTCGGACTCAGGTCAAAGCCTGCCCGCTGCTCCTCCAGCCGCGCCAGAAAGAGGGCCACGGCGGGATTGCCGGCCAGTACCTCGGGCGGGGGCAGGCGCCGCGGGTCGGGCAGGGCAAGCGGCTCGACCGGCGCCTCATGCTCCCCACGCAGACGGAGCGCGGCCCGGCTGGTTACCAGCATGGTGAGCTGGGGACACGCCTCCAACAGGGCTGCCAGATCTGGAGCGGCGGGAAGCAGGTGCTCGGAGTTATCGATCACGAGCAGCCGCCGCTGGGTCGCCAAATGCGCGGCCAGCTCCTCCACCAGGGAACGCCTGCCGGCGCGCAGGCCCAGGCGCTGGGCCAGCACCGCGAGCACCAACTGGGGGTCACGCAGATCCGCCAGGGGGATGAAGAACACCCCATCGGGGAAGGCAGCGGTCAGCGCCGCCGCCACGGCCACGGCCAGACGGGTCTTGCCCACCCCGCCTGGGCCGGTCAGGGTGATCAGGCGGACCGTGGGACGCCGCAGCAGTTCGGTCAGACTGCATACCTCCTCTTCCCGTCCTAGCAGCGCCGTGAGAGGCGCCGGCAAGGTGGCTGGCCTCTGAGCCTCCGCCGGCTGGGCGAGACCGCGGCGCCGGGCCGCGGATTCAAAGGTGGCGCGTTCCTCACCGGCCAGGGCCAATGCCTCGGCCAGCCGGAGCACGCTCTCGCGCTGGGGCGTATGGCGGACTCCGCGTTCCAGGGCGCTGATTCCGCGTGCGCTCAAGCCGGCGCACTCGGCCAACTCCTCCTGGGAGAGACCGGTGTTCAGGCGATGACGGCGCAACAGGTCGCCAAAGGGCGGGGTCGCGGTGTTGATGACCATGACGCACCTTCCACCTAGGGCCGATCCACGGCCTATGACTTGAGTTCCTGCCGTGTTGCGGCCATGATACACCACCGCCTCTCGGTCGGTGCGCGGACATCTTCCCTCATTTGTGTGAGTGTTTGTGTGAGTCGTGTCTGGCCCAGCGTGCCGACTCGGAGCAGAATGCGGAGCAGGTAGTCACCCGCGTCAAGCCGGTGCCGTGAGCGCGAGGAAACGGCAGGCCGGCAAAGCAGTGGGGACCGCCTGAGTAATCCTCGCGAGAGGTGGCTGATGGGTCAAAGTACCGCGATCATCGGTGTGGGTCACACTATTACCGTCGCGGCAGGGAAGGAGGATACCGGGGGCGCCTTCGCCCTCCTCGACTATGAACTGGCGCCTGGCTTCAGCACCTCGTCGCTCCACATCCACCATCGTGAGGATGTAGCCACCTATGTCCTGGAAGGCCGGCTACTGATCCGGGTCGGCGAGACCGAGCGACTGGTCGGTCCAGGGGAGTTTGTCTTCCTGCACAGGGGGATCGAGCATGCCCAGAGCAACCCCGGACCTGAGCCGGCCCGCTTCCTGGTGCTGCTGATTCCGGCCGGTTTCGAGCAGTTCTTCCCCGATCTCGAAGCGCTGCTGGAGGGAGGCGCCCCACTCTCGCAGGAGACCATTGGCCCGCTTCTGGCCCTCTATGGCGTACAACCCCAGGTCCTCGCGGGTGCCCGACAGGACGCGGACCATGAAAAGAAAGGAGGATGACCGTCGGGATTCTCCCGCGGCACCGGTAAGGACATGACCAATAGATCGAGCCAACGTATGAAGGAGATAGGCAGGAAATGAAATCTCATCGAACTCTTCTACTCGTCGGGCTGCTGGCGATGGGCTTGGGCTCGGCCGGATACACCCACGCATCGACGGGACAGCGGGCAGCCGCGGCTCCCACCGCGCCCGCGGCCTACACGGTTATGGCGGGCTTCGGCGATCAGGGCGGCGATGCCAACTACTTCGCGCCCCAAGCGATCGAGATCTATCCTGGGGACACGATCACCTGGAAGGTGGGCGGCGCCCTGGAGCCTCATACGGTCACCTTCGGCCCCAAGGCATTGCTGGTGAAACTGGCGAACGGTCTGATTAACCCGATCATGCAAAAGGCCGGCCCACCGATTATCGCCTTCAATTCGCAGGCGGCGTACCCCTCCCGCGGAAGCACCTATGACGGTACCGGCTTCGCCAATTCCGGCATTCTGCTCGGGAAAGGCAAATCCTGGAGCTTGACCTTCACCAAGCCCGGCACCTATCACTACTTCTGCCTGATCCACTATGATCCTACGGCCGGCGCCCCGTCGATGGTCGGCACGGTGATAGTGAATCCTCGTCCGGCCGCCGGCCACGTGTACAATGTCAACGCGGGCTCGATGTACGACAGCGCGGTCAACGGCTCGGATACCTTCACTCCAGCCCAACTGACCATCCATGCCGGCGATATGGTCGTATGGCGCGGCATCCTCCATACCATCACCTTTGGTCCGGCCGCCGAA
>DATBTL010000368.1:0-3016 GCA_036559345.1 Chloroflexota bacterium
GCCTCGGAGAGCGCGGAGCCGTCGAGCGGGACCAGTATGCGCCGCGGAGTAGTTGGATCGAGCGGGGTGCTTGATGCCCGCGTGAGCAACACCGGGCACTCGCCGTGGCGGAGCACCTCGTCCGCCACGGACCCCAGGAACGCATGCTGGATGCCCGTTGTGCCGTGCGTACTCATCGCGATGAGGTCGGCGTGGTGGGCTTGCGCCGCGAAGAGGATCGCCTGCGCCGGATCGCCGGGCAGGAGGTCGCTCCGCACGGTCAGTCCTTCGCCCTCAAGCTCCCTACTCTTCCCCTGCAGATAGTGCTGTGCCTCGGCCAGAGCCGCGTGGCCGGCCGTCTCCCGGCGATGGGAGGTGAAAGCAAAGGGGACCGCCCGCACCAGGACCAGTCGCGCCTGGGCGCTTGCCGCGAGCGACCGAGCCGAAAGCAGTGCTTGTTCGGCCAGCGGTGATCCGTCCAGGGGAACGAGGATCGTCTGCATCTTATTTCTCCCAGTCGTGGTGGATCAGGTCATAGGGGTCCGGGAATGGGCTGGGGCGCTCACGGGAGCACCCGCCAAACCCCAGCGTATCATAGTCGGTTTCATCTCCCCATTCCCGCACGCGAGCCGCATCCGCCGCGTGGGCTCGATCCACGCTGATCGCTTCCCCGTTGTGGCGATCGCGGCCCAGGTCATCGAATTCCTCTTGCAGCCATCGGCCCTTCGTGGGACCGTAGGGCGAGGCCCACCCATTCGTGCCAGTGTGTAGCAACATGGTCATGCATCCTCCTCGTTCCTTGAACAAGCAGCCAGGGTGGGATCGACGAAGTGCTTCCACGACCTGGCGCCTGTTGCCTTTCCTCTTCCATGCTAGTCCGCGCAGCGCTGCCCCCATAGGGCCGTTCGGTACCCAGACACGAGGCCAAATGTCCCTTTCGGGGCCGGGCCAAGGGAACGGCAGGTCATGAAGCGCCCTCAGCGGGGTTGCTCTCGACGGCCTTGCCATGCAACAGGCGTCACCCTTACCCTTCGTTTGATCGCCGCGGCGCCGGTACGCGCCCTGCCGATCATCAGATGCTCATTAAGGACGGGGTGCGTTTCACCGCGGAGCGTGATGGAGCGAAGGAGGCATCATGGGCTCGGACGAGGACTTGCGTTTCCTCGGCGCCATCCCCTACTTTCGCGGCCTCTCGCCCGATGAATTATCGGATATTCGCGCCTGGTGTCATGTACGGGAACTGGCCGGTGGGGAAATCCTGCTGCTGGAGGGGGCGCCGGCCGACGCGCTCTTCGTGGTGCGCCACGGCAGCGTCCGCATCTTCAAGACGTCACCGCTGGGCAAGGAGCAGGTATTAATCATCCTTGGCCCGGGCGAGACCTTCAATGACGTGCCCGTCTTTGACGGCGGCCCAAATCCGGCGGGGGCGCAGGCGGGCGAGGCGGGCGAGGCGTATGCGTGCTGCCGGCGGCGCGGGTGCTTCAACTCTTGGCCACCAACCCCCAGGTTGCCGGCAATATCATCCGCGTGCTCGCAAGCAGGCTCCGCCACCTCACACTATTGGTCGAGGATCTGTCGTTCCGTACTATTCTCCAACGGCTCGCCAAGTTGCTCCTGGAGGAAGCGGCGCGGTCGGGCGGCACTGTAACCTTGCCGCAACACGAACTGGCCGCGCGCGTGGGCACGGCTCGCGAGGTGGTCAGCCGCGCGCTCCGGGAATTGGAGCAGCACGGCGCGATCACCCGCCAGCGGGACCATGGGATCGAGGTTCACCAGGAGGTGGTCCGCGCCATGCTGGAACGACTCGGCGATCAGAACAGTTAAAGGGCGGACTCTCCATCTGGTCCGGTAGCCGCCCGGATTAGCGGATGAACGGAGCGAATAGCCGGCGCGATGGGACCGCGAGGCGCTCCAACACCAGACGCGATGGGGCCACTCCACAGGCCAGGCCGAGCATCTGGGATAGGTGAAGCACCGGTACGCTTCGAGCAGGATCACCGCGATCCAGCCGGCGCTGCCGATCGTTGAGATAGCCGAAACAGAGAAAACAGGGAGTGACCAGGAGATCCGCGCCGGCACTCGCCGCCAGGGTCAGACAGGCCGGCGCCGGTGAGTCCGCATCGATTCGCGCCGTTCCGGACACCAGTGGAATGTCGGCGCACTTGCCCGCGATACTTACATCTTGCAGGGGCGCGGCGCCGGCGGCCGTAATCAGCTGGACCAAGGCCGAATCGGCGGGAGGCACGGCGTCCGTCCGCCGCTCCCCTCGCGGGGCGGCATGGTCTCCATGGCAGACGCCGTGGCTGGCCACGCGCAGGGAATACAGCGGCATCCGTACCGCGTGGGTCAACCGTTTCAACCCATCATCTTGTGTGAGGAATTGCAGGGTATCGACTACCCGGATCGCGGATCCCTGGCCGAGCTTATCGAGAGACGCGGAGGACGCATGGGCCATGACCACGCGACAGCACGCCGGAGAGAGGCACAGGATAGCCAATCCCTGACCTGCCGCCTCACGAAGCGGCGCGACAAGGAGACGTACCGCGGCATCGTTCACCCGCCGATCGGCCCGGGCGCCACAGCACCCAGTGGCCGCCGCCTCCCATAACTCAAGGTCAAGCGCCCGCGCCAGGGCGATGGTTGCCTGGCGTGCCGGCGCACCCGCCTGCTCGATAGCGCAACCGCTAAACAGCGTGGATCGCGATTCACCGCCCTTATAGCCGTGCGCCTTGATCGCGCCATCCGGCACGGATACACCCGCGTCCTGATCACGCGGGTGCATGGGCCGCCTCGGCTGCATCCTGGCTAAAGTACTCGGCGTTGATCCGCTTGAAGCGCTCCCATTGCGGCGGCACTTCATCCTCGGCGAAGATCGCGGTCACCGGGCACTCGGGCTCGCAGGCGCCACAGTCGATGCATTCATCCGGATTGATGTAGTACTGGTCGGCATCGTCGTCGCTGTAGATGCAGTCCACGGGGCAGACCGCGACGCAGCTCGCATCCTTGACGTTGATGCACGGCTCGGTGATGACGTACG
>DATBTL010000369.1:0-3278 GCA_036559345.1 Chloroflexota bacterium
TTCCCCGACCGCGTGCATCACATTATGCGCTACCTCGGAAATGCGGGTGCCGTATTCGATCACCACGTACACGTCAACCACGACCTCATTCCCCCGCATCGACACGATAATACCGTGCGCGTAGGCATGATCCTCGAGCACAACGGCCCGTCCATGTTTGAGCTTCCGACCCGCTATTCCGACCACCCCATAACCTTCGAGTACCACCCGGCTCGCCGCCATGGAGATTGCCTTGGGCGAGACCTCGATCCGGCCAGGCTTCCGATCCAGTTCGATTGCCTCGTCGTCCACCAGTCCCTCTCCCATGTTCCGAAAGCCCGCCAGGTTCGCGCCTTTAGTATAGCGGGTTGGGTGCCACCTGCCGTGAAAGAGTCACTCTTTCAGCGTGCATTAAGCTGGACCCACGTATCCTATAGTCAGAATCTGGTCCGGGTCGCATAATGAGGTACACGTTCTTTATGGGCGCACGGTGGCCCGGAGAACAGCGGAGGTGTTTGGATGTCTCCTCGACAACAGCCAATCGATTGCCCGAACGATGCCTGCGCCACTCCCGCCGCCCTTGGGCTCACCACCTGCTTCACCAACGGTTTTGGCATTCAGATCGAAGCCGATGGAGCCCATACCGCCCGCTGGGACGACGTACACTGTTTAGTGTGCGGCCATTTCTCCACCCCATATGCCGGCAAGCGCCGGGAGGGCGACGACCTGGTTGCCGACAGCCATTGGCTGGCCGCCCTGGGCCGAGCCCTCCGCCAATGCGGACACGGCGCCCTCAGTGAGTATTTGATGGCGAAAGGTCTCGGCTTGGCCGATCTCCTGGCCATGCGCCACCGGGTACGTGGCTTGCGGTCGCTGGCCGACATGAGCGCCATGGCGCCGGGCTTTCCCCAGGTAGGGCTCCTAAGGGTACACGCCGACCTGGAAGTGCCGGAAATGTTCGGGGTCGCCCACGGCGAGGCGGAAAGCGAGCCGTTCGCCCGCAAGGTACGGGTCTTGGGGCGTCTGCTGGGAGCGGACGAGGCGGAGACCTCGCCCCGCCACTGCGCTCCGAGTGATCCGCAACCGGGCTGGTTTTTCTATCACACCGATTCGTTCGTGGGTCTCCTCCGGCTCGAACCCAATCGCACCAACCGGGGCACCCTCACCATTGATGGCTGCCTGGGCCGTCTGCTTCGCGCGAGTTGAACGGCTTTACAGGATCGTATAGCAGTTTACTTGACAGTAGGGCGCGCAAGTAGTAGATTCGATGGTGCATGGGGCTGATCGGCGGCCCCGTTCCCCACGGTCACCGCTTGGTGGCCCGGATGGGGTACGCACCGTCCTCATGCGCGAGGCAAGAGATGAATCTGCTTATACGTTTGGTGCTCGGGGCCCTGGCCTTGCTGCTCACCGCCGCCGTCGTGCCCGGAATCCATGCGTCGGGTTTCCTGGCCGCGCTGGTCGCGGCGCTGGCCCTGGCCCTGGTCAATGGTTTCCTCCGGCCCATCTTGATTTTCCTGACCCTCCCGATCACCCTGGTTACCCTGGGGCTGTTCCTCCTGGTGATCAACGCGGGGATGCTGTTGCTGGTGGGCAACGTGGTAACCGGGTTCAGCGTGCATGGCTGGGCTGCCGCCCTGGTCGGCTCGCTCGTCCTGTGGCTCTGCAGCCTGGCGATCAATCGGTTCGTGCCGGACGAGCAAAAACAAATCCACTGGGACGCCAGGCTGCTCCAGCGGTAAGAACAGATTGAACCCTACAAGCTGGAGGGCCCCAGGTCCTCCAGCTTGTAGGGGTTTGGCCGCATCGGGCTCACGCTTTTGGCGTCTTCCCCCTCGGGCGCCTGGCGGGTGGCGGCGGTTCCTGGCGGAGTGCCGCGCACTCGGCGCAGAGATAAAAGTAGCCCATGGCAAAATGCCGCTCCACATGGTCGGGGCAGAACGTGCGTCCGCACCCGGCACAGAGTAGCCGGCCCCGCTCCCCGCATGCGGCGCAGATGGGCTCCTCGCCATCGGTCAGTTCCATAAAGGCCGCCCTCCTCCTTCCCAGCCTACCAGCGCCCAGATTCCCGGTCAAAAGGGTATCCTGAGGCGCGACAGGTAGAAGCGTGATTGGAGGCTTTATGCGGTACCGTCCCTTTTCCCAGTACTTGCAGGTTCGCTCGGCCAGTGGCGCCACTTTCTCGGCCGATGGCAAGACCATCACCTTTCTGACCGATATCACCGGCGTGCCGCAGGTGTGGAGCGTCCCGGTGGCCGGCGGCTGGCCACACCAGCGTACCTTCAGCGCCGAGCGGGTGGCCGCCGCGCACCATGCGCCCGCCGGGGATCGCTTGCTCTTTGAGATGGATACCGGCGGTGACGAGCGGCTGCAACTCTATCTGCTGGAAGAGGATGGTACGCGTCTGACCCCGATTACCGATGCTCCTGGAGTGATCCATCAGTTCGGCGGCTGGTCGCCCGATGGCCGGCGCATCGTCTATGCCGGTAACGCACGCAGCAGCGCCTTTTTCGATGTGTATGTTCGCGACCTCGCCCAGGATCAGCCTGTACGCCTGGTAGAGTACGACGGCATGAACCAGGCAGGCCCCTGGAGCCCCGAGGGAAGCGCGGTGCTGGTCACGCGCATCCTTACCACCATGCATCATCAGCTCTTTTCGGTGAATCTGGAATCCGGGGTACAGCACTCCCTCACCGACCCGGCGCTGGAAGCTCGCTATATCGAGCCTTGTTGGGGGGCTGACGGATCGGCTATTTATGTGCTGAGTGACCGCGACCGTGATACCCTGGCCCTGGCCCGTATCAACGTGGCGGACGGCGCCCTCCAGTGGCTGCGCGCCAGTGAGTGGGACTTCACCCATCTCGCGATCAGCCCTGATGGGCGACGACTCGCCCTGGTGGAAAACGTGGAGGGGTACAGCAGGATCCTCGTTCTTGAGGCTGAATCCCAGGAGGCGGTGCCCGTGCCCACCCTGCCGGCGGGTGTCGTCCTCGATCTGACCTGGGCTCCGGACGGAGACGCGCTGGCTGTCAGCTTGGCTGGCGGCGCCCGCAACGCCGATGTCTGGCTGGTTCCCCTCAATGGCGCCGTGCGACGGGCGACCCAGAGCACGCTCGCCGGTATCCCGCCAGCCTCATTAGTTGAGCCGACCTTGGTCCGGTATCCCACTTTCGATGGGCGGCATATTCCCGCCTTCTGGTTCCAACCGGCGGGAGCCGATGCCAACGCGCCGGTGGTCGTGTACGTGCATGGGGGGCCGGAGTCGCAATTTGTCCCTGGGTTCAACCCTGTCATCCAGT